>JAWXAV010000188.1:0-9543 GCA_034439695.1 Bythopirellula sp.
GCTCGATACGAAGACCATTGACGCCGAGCAGAAGTCCGCGTGATATTGTGAACGTCGGTGGAACCGGCTTTTCAACTAACGGAGGGACATTCTCCGCGTCATGGAATTGGACAGTTCTTTCAAAACAAACACCGTCCACGGCAATGTTTGGAACCTCGACGAACGCTTCCCCTACCGTATTTACATGCCTTCTCG
Source organism: Bythopirellula sp. (assembly GCA_034439695.1). GTDB lineage: Bacteria > Planctomycetota > Planctomycetia > Pirellulales > Lacipirellulaceae > Bythopirellula. The sequence goes on from JAWXAV010000188.1 coordinate 196, forward strand.
GGGCCTATTCCGGCTGACGAAATTCCGCGCACCTGACTCTGATCAGCTTGACGAAGAGCTACTCCCAAAACAAGTGAAGAAATTCAAAGAGGAAGAGTTCTACAAACCATTTGCGGATTGGCTGGTCAATGAGATGGAAGAATGCACGAAAGCTATTGCTCTGGGCGGCAATCGCTTTCGGGACAAATGGGGAACACCAGATGTTATCGGTAAACGCGAGTCCAAACGGAGTGACATTATTCAAGCGCCCGTGGAAATTATTTCTGCGGAAATCAAGCCCGATGTGTCACAGCTTGTCACTGCATTTGGTCAAGCGTGCGCATATTGCCTTTTCAGCCACAAGACTTACTTGGTCGTCTCGAACAAGGCTCCTGACGATGAAGTGGCAAGACTAGACGCTCTTTGCCAAGTATTCGGTATCGGATTTGTTTTATTCGATTCAGAGAACCCCAAAGACCCAGATTTCACGATCAGATCGCGACCGCGATACCAACAACCCGACTTGTTTTATGCCAATCGATATATGAGGCTAATCGAAGTGGAGATGTTCACATAAACAGGCTGTCGCTCGCTACAGCCTGACCTCTTCGTTTATAAGAACCCCAATGATCCCACCCTTCCTAGAAAATGGCTACCTCCCACCGGGTTTACATCCCGCGACAATCGAGGAAGTTGCCCTGAGATTCGGCCAAGAATCGGAACTGCGGCGGGTTCAGATGGAATCCGTGCGCTGGATGATCGACTTGGCCGTCCGTGCTGGCGTCGAGAGAATCGTTTTGAACGGCAGCTTCGTCACGGATATAATGGAACCGAATGACGTGGATTGCGTTTTGCTGTTCTTACCATGTGCGCGGAGACACCGCCAAGCACTTCGAGAGCTACGAACAGGTTTACCTTTTCTAGAAATTGCGATTGTTACTCAGGCTCAATTTGATGAGTTTGTAAATGATGTATTTGGAACCGATCGATTCGACATTGCGAAAGGCATGATTGAGGTTATACCATGATCCTTATGAGTCAGGTTGAAGTCGATAATACACGCGCTAAGCTTGCATTACTAGAATCCAGCTATGAGAATCTTCGCCAAGAGATTGGCGGCGATGAAGAATTGCGTACCATCACGATGCAGTCCCTCAAGAAATTGATCAACCAATTCACGGAAGAAATCGTCCGCTACGAAGTAGGAATTCGTTCTTCGACTCGCTAGGCCCACCGACTCTCACCGCATCCATCCACAATCCGACCGATGGCCCAACTCGCGAGGCCATGACCCGCGAGTTGCTGCTGGATACTCTCGGCGTAGTACTCGCTCACGACTAGGCACAGGCCGATGCCCATGTTGAAGACGCGGAACATTTCGTCGTCGTCGACTTCGCCCAAGCGTTGTAGCCATGTAAAGACCGGCGGCAGCGGCCAACTGTCGCGGGTGATTTCGGCGTCGACGTTGGCTGGAAAAACACGCGAAAGGTTTTCGTGCAGCCCGCCGCCGGTGATGTGGGCGATGCCGTGGACCACGGATTTCACTTTGTAGTGATTGAGCACGTCACGGATCGCGCGGGCGTAGAGTTGCGTTGGCTTGAGCAGCACATCCGCGACCGTGCCACCACAGCCCTCGGCTTCGTCATCGATCCCCAGTCCTGCGTGGTCGAACACAATTTTTCGCACCAAACTAAAGCCGTTGGAATGGACGCCTGTGGAGGCGATCCCTAGCACCACATCACCCGGCACAATCGCCTTGCCATCGAGCAGTCGCGAACGCTCGACGATCCCGACGCAGAAACCCGCGAGATCATAGTCGTCGCGTTGGTAGAGATCGGGCATGATCGCCGTCTCGCCCCCCACGAGTGCCATGTCGCTTTCCAGACACCCCCCGCTGATCCCACGAACGATGTCCTCGAGCAGTTGCGGATCGTCCTCGGCCATCGCCACGTAGTCCAGAAAGAACAGCGGTTCGGCTCCGCAGCAGAGGGCATCGTTGACGCACATCCCCACCAAGTCGATGCCGACCGTGTCGTGCCGACCGGCCATTTGGGCGACCTTGAGCTTTGTGCCGACGCCGTCGGTGCAGGACACAAGGACTGGTTCTTTGTAATTGCGTGAAAACAATCCGCCGGAAAAATCGAGCGAGAACAACCCGGCAAAGCCGTTATTCCAGGGCAAAACCCGCGGACAATGAGTACGCCGCATCAAAGCGGGCAGGCGCGACATAGACTCTCGATAAGTTTCGAGGTCGACGCCTGAATCGCGGTAGGTTATTTTTGACATGGAATTGCACACTCTCCTGCGGCAAGAACGGGCAATTCTACGGTTGGCTGTTGGCGGGTGTCAACGACTAGCCGAGTGGCGCGCGGACGAGTTTCCGGACGATGCCAGCCGCGCCAATTGTGCCGACAAGACCACGTCAAAATGGCCGTTAAACGCTCACGCTGTAACGGCTGTCCCATGTGGCGAAGCTTGCGTTAGCGAAGCGCTCGCCCGACTTAATCCACTCACACGACCTCGCCGGAAGGCGAGGGTGACAACAAACATAGGAAGCAACGAAGCTCTGCAGTGGGCCAACTCCAAGATCAAGCAAGCTGAAGGCAAATGTCGAATGAAAGTTGCGTAGTCGGGTGCGATGTGAATCGCCACTTGTCCGCACGCCTGGGATCAGGTCGTTTCGCCATTGATTCTCAACTGAGAGCCTTCATCCATGCTTAGTCTTTCGACGCCCACGTTTTCCACCCCAGGTGCTTCGCGGTTCGTTATGCCCACCACGCACAACTACATGCAGTTTCACTACCCGCTCCCCTATGGAGCCATCCTCCAGGAAGCGGGGGTGCAGTTCGTCGTTTACAGCCGCTCAGCCACTGCGATGCGCGTGTTGCTCTATCGCCGCGTGACCGATCGCGAGCCGTATCGGGTTGTTGAGTTTAATCCCTCGAACGACCGCTGGGGCGACATTTGGAGCGTCTTTGTGCCAGGGCTCAAAGCGGGACAGCTTTACCATTTCCAGGCCGACGGCCCCTTCGCTCCTGAAGAGGGTTATCGTTTCGATCCGCGGGCTCGTTTGATCGATCCGTATGCCCGCGCGCTGGCCGGCGAATTCATGCCCGCCACGGACGGCATTGTGCGTCCGCCACGCTGCGTGGTGGTCGATGATATGTTCGACTGGCAAGGAGATCGCCATCTGCGCAGGCCGTTCTCCGAGACCGTCATCTACGAAATGCACGTGAAAGGCTTTACCAAAGCCAGTTCCAGTGGTGCCAAGAGTGCCGGCACGTATGAAGGCGTGATTGAAAAAATTCCCTATTTGAAATCACTTGGTGTAACAGCCGTCGAGTTAATGCCCGTGCATGAATTCCCCATTCTCGATCCGTTCGGTGCCAAGCCGGAACGACAGAACTATTGGGGCTACGATTCCATCGCGTTTTTCTCGCCCCATCGCGGTTACATGCAGGGCGATAAACCGGGCGATCAAGTGCGCCAGTTTAAGGAAATGGTTCGCGCGCTCCATGCCGCGGGCATGGAAGTGATTCTCGACGTCGTGTTCAACCACACGGCCGAAGGCAATCACATGGGGCCGACGCTGAGCTTCAAGGGTCTGCAGAACAATGTGTATTACATGCTCAACGAGGATGGCACGTACAAGAATTACTCGGGTTGCGGCAACACCGTGAACGGCAATCACCCGATCTGCCGCGAGATGATTTTCCACTGCCTGCGCTACTGGGTTTACAACTACCACATCGACGGCTTCCGCTTCGATCTGGCTTCGATCTTGAGCCGGGATCGGAACGGCGAGCTCATGCCCAATACACCAATCGTGGAAATCATCGCCGAAGACCCGATGTTAGCTGACACCAAAATCATCGCCGAGGCCTGGGATGCGGCAGGGGCCTATCAGGTCGGTTCGTTCGCCAAAAGTCGCTGGGCCGAGTGGAATGGCCATTACCGCGACGACATCCGCCGCTATTGGCGCGGCGACGCGGGAATGACTGGCCGTTTTGCCACGCGGCTTTCCGGTTCCAGCGATCTGTACCAACACAGCGGACGTGATCCGTATCACAGCATCAACTTTGTGACTTCACACGATGGTTACACGCTCAACGATTTGGTGAGCTACGAACAGAAGCACAACCAAGACAACCTTGAGAACAATTGTGATGGTGACAATAACAATTACAGCGCGAACTACGGCGTCGAGGGCCCCACACGACGCAAGACCATCGTCGATCTCCGCATGCGACAAGCCAAGAACTTGATGGTCTCGCTGCTCTTGAGTCACGGCACGCCGATGATTGCCTCGGGCGACGAAGTGCTGCGGACTCAACGGGGCAACAACAATGCGTATTGTCAGGACAACTCGATGAGTTGGTTCGACTGGAAATTAGTCGAACGTAACGAAGAAATGCTGCGGTTCTGCCAGGCCGTGATCGCCTTCCGCAAGTCGCAACCGACGGTCCGCCGCGAGACGTTCCTCACGGGGCATCCGCATAAGCCCGGCGACTTGGCGGATGTGAGTTGGTACAGCCCGGATGGCCTGCCGATGGACTGGAGCCGCGCTTCGCAAAGCTTCGTCTGCGTGTTCGGCACGACAGGCCTGGAAACACCCGCCGCGAAATATGTCATGCTGCTGTTGCACCCTGGCCACGCCACGCAAAAATTCGTGATCCCGACTGACCTCCGCAAGCTCCCGTGGAAGACGTTCATCGACACCTCGGCGGAAACTCCGCGCGACATCTACCCCAACGCTGATGGCCCGCCGCTTGCGGCCAAGGGCGAATTGCAACTGATCCACCACACTTTGCAGTGTTACGTGGCGTAGGGGTGGAGCGAGTGACGCGAAAGCGTTAATCTGTAGGGCAGCACAGCGAACCCTGCAGGAGGAACTTTCGTGACCAAAAATTCGGTTTCGATCATTGGCATCGGTGATGACGGCCTGGAAGCCGTGGCGAACTCCGTTCGTCAGTTGATTTTGTCAGCGGATATTCTTGCCGGCAACGAGCGCACGCTCGCGCTCGTCCCCGAAGCCCCGGGAAAGCGGATCGCCGTCGGTGCGGATCTCGACGCCGTGGTGAGCGAAATCAATGCCGCTGGCGACGCCAAGGTCGCCGTACTCGTGACGGGCGATCCCCTGTTTTATGGCCTCGCGCGTTTTCTTTGCGATCGGTTGGGTACGGACCGTTGCGAAATTATTCCGCATGTGAGCAGCATGCAAATGGCTTTTGCCCGCGTGAAAGAAAGCTGGGACGAAGCCTATCTCACCAATCTAGCAAATCACAATCTCGACACCGTCGTCGAGAAAATCCGCGTGGCCTCGAAAGTCGGCCTGTTCACCACCGAGCAAATCACACCCGCGCAAGTCGCGAAAAAGCTGCTAGCCCGCCGCATCGATTATTTCACCATCTATGTCTGCGAAAACCTGGGTGCCCGCAACGAGCGTGTCACTCGCGGCACGGTCGCCGAAATCGCTGAGCAATCGTTCGAGCCGCTCAACGTGATGGTGCTCGTGCGCGAGGGCGACATCCCCGATCGACCGCGTCAGTCGCGCATTCGCAGCATGTTCGGCAATCCCGACGAAGAATTCGTGCAGTCCACCCCCAAACATGGGTTGCTCACGCCAGCCGAAGTGCGGGCCGTGGCACTCGCGCAGATGGCACTTCATCACAACAGCGTTGTCTGGGATGTCGGTGCGGGTTCTGGTTCAGTGAGCGTCGAAGCGGCACAGCTTGCTCCGGGAGGGCAGGTGTTTGCCATCGAGCGTGACAAAGAAGATGAAGCCCTCATCCGCCAAAATGCGGATCGCTTTGGCGTGGTGAATGTCACGCCGGTCCTCGGCACGGCCCCCGAAGTCTGGGCCAATTTGCCAAACCCTGATGCCGTATTCATCGAAGGAAGCGGCCGCGAAATCGCGCGGCTCGCGGAACTCGCTTTCGACCGTCTGAATCCCGGCGGCCGATTCGTGGCCAATGTCGTGAGCATTCAAGGCCTCGACGAAGTCACCGAAGCGCTCGCGAAAAAAACTTCGCAAGTCGAAGTGTGGATGATCAACATCTCACGAGGCAAAACGCAGCTCGAACGGCTGCGTTTTGAAGCGTTGCATCCGACATTTATTATTGCCGCGGCGAAGGTTTAAGTTAGGTTGTCAGCAGGCACTGGAATCCCGCCTGCTCAAAGTGCCGGTCGCTGGTGAAGGCCTCGGTGATACCGCGATCGCGCATCACAAGGAAGCTTGCGCAATCGACGAGACCCCAAGATTTGTCAGCGTATTGACCGAATTCGGTGAGTGCGCGATGAATCAAATCGTTATCAACATGAATAACTTCTACGCTTGGAGCCCCCAACATTTCTTCAACAATATTGACGAATCGACTCTTTGTTTGAGTCCGCGCGAGGCCGTTGCCAGTTTCGGCGATAACCCAGTCCGTTAATATCACGCGGTTGCGCTGATGCATCAATTCAAGCCAAAGGCCAAGTGCCTCTTGATGCAATTCCTCCGTAGCATTTAAGAGCGCTAGCCAACCATTTGTGTCCAGAAAGACTCTACTATTGCGCATCGGTTACCTTTGGGTGACCGTAGAGATAGTGGTCGATGTTGACTGCAAGGTCGGGTATGCCAGTATCCATGGCAAGTTCGCCCATCCGGAACAAGATGTCGTCTTTGGGTGAACGATCGTTTGGAGGACCTTCCGCAGTCAATAGTTCCACGCGCACCGGCGAACCCTCCGGCAGTTGGATCCCGGGCTCAAAAACAATGACGCCGTTTTGAACTGTGCCTTGATAGGTCATATCGTTTGCCTTTCCGGTACTGGACATTGGATGCCGACCTCTCAATTATACGCTCCGGCAAACTCGCCGCCAGCACAGGCCCGCTCAGCCGTAAGCGGCCTACGTATGATAATCCGCGTTCAGCCGAACGTATTCGGCGGTCAGATCGGTCGTCCAGAATCTCGCCGATTGATCCCCTTCTTCCAGCAACAAAACCACTGACGTGTTGCGATCGGCCTTCATTGATTCGGAAACAACGTCGGGATCGAACTTCACCGGCGCGCCGTGTTCGTAAAGCAGAATGCCATTCACGAGTAAGCTCACCTTGGCCGGATCAAACGGTACGCCCGAATAGCCGGCCGCCGAAACAATGCGGCCCCAATTGGGATCGCAACCCGCGATCGCCGTCTTCACGAGCGGACTGTCGGCGATGTTCTTGGCCACCTGCACTGCCTCTTTGCGGGACCGGCTGCCATGGACCTCGACCGTGATCAAATGCGTGGCCCCTTCGCCGTCGGCGGGAATCGACTGGGCCAGGTCTTCGCAGACTTCCACAAGCGTTGCCTGAAACTTGGCCAGCGAACTGCCCGACAATTCTGGCCCGCCCGCGGCACCGTTGGCCAGGAACAGCACCGTATCGTTGGTGCTGGTGTGGCCATCGACGCTGATACAATTGAACGATTCGTCCACCGCGTCTTTGAGGCCCGCCTCGGCATCAGCAAGGCTAAGCTTCGCATCGGTCAGCACCAGAGCCAACATCGTGGCCAAGTTCGGCCCAATCATCGCGGCCCCTTTGGCGATTCCCGTCACGCAAATCGGCACGCCATCGATCTCGATCTCGCGCGTCTTCACCTTGTGAACCGTGTCGGTCGTCAGAATTCCTTGCGCGGCTTCGATGAGCGAATCTGTATCCGAACGAAGTTTGTGAGCCGCGTCGACAATCCCCGCTGAGATTTTCTCCAGCGGTAACATCTCGCCGATCACGCCGGTCGACATCACGAGCACGTCGTGCTCATCAAGCCCACAAACTTGCGCGGTTTGAGCGGCCATCTGAGCGGCATCTTTTTCACCCTGGCTCCCGGTGCAGGCGTTCGCACAGCCTGAGTTCGCCACCACGGCGCGGATCGAACTGGAGGGCGTGCGGGCCTGGCACAACTTGACCGGCGCGGCAACGACCAGATTCTGTGTGAAGACTCCCACCGCGACGGCGGGGGTCTCGGACACGAACAACGTGAGATCTTTTTTGGTGGGGTTTCGCTTGACGCCCGTGTAGACGCCCGCCGCCTTGTAACCCTGGGGTAGCCTTTCCGTCATATCGCCTCTCGCCCCACATTCAATGGTGTGACTGCCGGTGGTTCGATTAATTACCGACGCCGAGGCTGCCCAGCCGACGCCCTTACCAATCTACCCTATGCTAATCTAACCCAAGCTGCCGATTAAAGTAATGCCGTCGACTCGGGGAAACCGTGTACCACATTAAAATTCTGCACCGCCGCTCCCGATGCTCCTTTGATTAAATTATCGATCACGCTGACTATCACCGCCTTCGAGCCAACGACCCGTGCTGTCACATCGCAAAAATTCGTGTGGCTCACGTCCTTCGTTCCCGGCAAATGATCGACAATCCGCACGAAAGGTTCGCTCTTGTAGAAAGCTCGCAGTACTTCCTGCAAACTTTCTCCCGTCGTTCTTGCCGGCACATCCGCATACGCCGTCACCAATTCACCCCGATCCATCGGAATCAAGTGCGGGGCGAACACGACATTGGTTTCCACCTTGGCCCAAGTGCTGAGAATTTGATCGATCTCGGGTGTGTGCCGATGCTTGCCGACGTTGTAGGGCGTGAGGTTTTCATTCGCTTCGGGAAAATGGAAGTTCGGTTTCGGTGTCCGCCCCGCCCCGGTGATGCCGCTCTTGGCGTCGATGATGATCCCGCGCGGTGAAATCGCGCCGGCCTTCAAGAGCGGTGCGAGCGCCAAAATCGCCGCCGTCGGATAGCAGCCGGGATTCGCCACCAACTGCGCGCCACGAATTTGTTCGCGGAATAATTCCGGCAGGCCGTAGACCGTCTTCCCCATCCGCGCCGGATCGGGATGCACCACCTGATACCATTTTTCGTAAACAGCCGGATCGTTGAGCCGATAGTCGGCGCTAAAGTCGATCACGCGGCAACCAGCAGCGAGCAACTCGCTAATTACCGCCGCGCTCGCCCCATGGGGTAAACAGCCGAACACGCAATCGGCCCGCTGGGCCACTTCCGTTGGCGTGAGATTCTCCAGCCGCAAATCAAGCCGACTCCGCAGCGACGGATGCACGTCGGCAACGTGCAAATTTTCTTCCGAGCGCGTGGCGAGCGCCGTCACCTCCACTTCGGGATGACGCAACAACAACTCCAACAATTCGCGAGCGGTGTAACCGGTCGCACCAAGTATCGCCACGCGGATCATGATTTTGTTATCCCCCTCCCGATACTCCTGCTCATCATGACCCACATTTTGGGTTCTCGCCGCCACTTGTCCCGGAGGGACACACGACAATAGCCCAGCGATTTATCGCTGGGTCCGAAGACAGCGTGCCAAGTGAGTCCCGTAGGGACGA
>JAWXAV010000189.1:0-15431 GCA_034439695.1 Bythopirellula sp.
CCGAACAACTCCTCGGCCGCGCGGAAGAATTGCGGGCTAGCACGCTGCTGCCCGGTGGCAACACGGGTGCGGCGGGTAACTGTGAACCTTGCAGCGTGCTAGCCCGCAATTCTTCCGCGCGGCCGAGGAGTTGTTCGGTGGGCACGATCACTTGTGGCACGAGATCGTACGAGACCGTGCGGAAATCCTGAATCTTGTGCGGCGTAAGATTCTCGCTCACGAAATCGAGCGGCGGAATCTGATACCAAGGCGCGGGAATGGGCTGGTTGATCGTGAGCGATTCGTAACCCGCTTTCACCAAGCGCATTTCGCGGGTGCCGTAATAAATGAAGTCGGTCGCGCAGGGGGTCGTGCCAATCAATTGGTTGTCGACATACACCATCGCTCCGGGTGGATTGCTGCGAACCATGAGTCGGCGACGGACGCAACCGGGGAGCAGCATCAAACCGGCGAGGACCACGCAGGTCAGCAGGCGCAGCGAGATCGAATTGTGTGATTGCCGGACAAGCATCGCGGGCGATTCGAGAACGGGAAGCCGAATAGCAGGGGCGGAATTGCGGCGGGAGTATAGAATCCGCCAGGTCTGCTGGCTATGGCGACTTTGCGGGGTCAAGGGCAGGGCGGGTCGTGACACGGGCCGCTATCAATGCCCCCAAACCGTGATTAGAATAGCTAGCTTGCCACATATACCGTCTTTAGTTTGAACCGCTGCGATGCGGTGCCGTCTTTGTCGCCCTGATTGATAGCCGACCGCATGAGCAGCCCGTCTCGAAAATTGGAATACACCGCCGGCGGTTTGCGTTGCGCGGCGGTGAGCGACGTGGGGATGCGGCGTTCCAGCAATCAAGATTCGCTCGCGGTGTTGCTGGCCGAAGGGCCCGCGCGCTGGCAAAGCCACGGGCATCTGTTCATGGTCGCCGATGGCATGGGAGCTCATGCCGCGGGCGAACTCGCCAGCAAGTTGGCGACCGACACCGTGCCCCACAGTTATCACAAGCGGACCGAAATCGCGCCGAGCCAAGCGATCGTCGAAGCGGTCCGCGAAGCGAACAGCGTCATCTACAACAAAGGCTCGAACAGCGTCGACTTCCAAGGGATGGGCACGACGTGCAGTTGTCTGGTCGTGTTGCCGCAGGGTGCACTGGCCGCGCATGTGGGTGACAGCCGGGTTTACCGTTTGCGTGATTACTGTTTTGAACAACTCACTTTCGACCACAGCTTGGTGTGGGAAATGGCGGCGGCGGGTCACGCGACCGAAGATGAGATTCCCGCCTACGTGCCGAAGAACGTGATCACACGGTCGTTGGGCCCCCATCCGACGGTGGCTGTCGACGTGGAAGGGCCGTTCGCGGTGAAGCCGGGGGACCGCTTTCTGTTGTGCAGCGATGGTTTGACGGGACCACTCAAACCGGAACTGATTGGCGCGGTGCTCAGTAGTTTGCCGCTCAACGATGCGGCTCAAACGCTGATTGATTTGGCGAATCTGTTGGGAGGGCCGGACAACATCACGACCTTGTTGGTGGAAATCGCCGACACCGGAAAATTGGGGCTGGAAGCGGCTCCAGAGGAAGTTATTGAATTGCCACGGCGCACGGCACGCAACAAGTCGGTGCATCCGGCAACTTGGGTGGCGCTGGTGGCTTGTGCCTTTCTCACGGGCGGGCTGTTGGCGACGGGGCATTATGCTTGGAGCGGCTTTGCCGTGGCCGGCTTACTCGTGGCCGCAGGCGTGGCTTGGACACAGCACTCGGGAAGCTCGGGGAGTTTCACCAGTTCGCATTACATGGGGCTGCACGGCAGGGCACCGTACCGTCGCTACGATTGTGCCCCGGGGGCGACCAGCATCAGCACCCTCGGCGACATCGTTCGCCAATTGGAAGACCTCGAAGGGCACAGCAATTGGGAGGTCGATTGGAAGTCGATCCAACATGATCGTGAGAAGGCCCACGAGGCGGTCACGCACGGTAATTATCAGGAAGCGGTCATCGCTTATTGCGGCGCGGTGAGGCGGTTGATGCAGGCGCTGCGCGATTCCAAGAATCCCAAGCCGAGCGATTCGACGGTGGACTTGGCGTGAATGAGTTAGCTCCGCTAAGCCGCAAGCGGCGGTGCTAGCACGACGACTGTCGTTTGCAGGTTTCGCGCCGCTTGCTACAGTGCCGCGTCATGCGAATTCTCACGCGGTACATTGTGTTCGACCTGCTGTCGGTCTTCTTGCTCACGCTCACGGCGATGACGGGGATTATCTTTTTCGTGCTCGTGGGGAAGGAAGCGGTGGAAAAAGGGTTGGGCCTCGTGCCGCTGTTGCGGTTACTGCCGTACATGCTGCCGCAGGCGATGCAATTTGCCGTGCCGGGGACCATGCTCCTCGCCACGACCACGGTTTACGGGCGGATTTCCTCGTCGAACGAAGTCGTGGCCGTGAAATCGCTGGGAATCTCGCCGATGGCGCTGGTTTGGCCCACGCTGGTGCTGGCGACCTTGGTGAGTTTCGCCACAGTGTGGATCAACGACATGGCCGTCTCCTGGGGGCACGGCGGAGTGCAGAAGGTGATTCTCGAATCGCTGGAAGAAATCATCTACGGTCGGCTCCGCACGGCACGGACTTACAGCAACGACCAACTCAAAGTGACGGTCCGCCGCGTGCAGGACAAACGCTTGCTGCAACCGACATTCTTGTTCTTTGCTGCCGAAGATGAGCCGGCCTGGACGCTGACCGCCGACGAGGCGGAGATTCGCGCCGACCCGGCCCAAGAGCGCGTGCTCCTCAAACTGGTCAACGCGGAGATTGATTTTGGCGGGAAGGGATCGGTTTCGCATCCCGGCATTTCCGAGTTTCCGATTTCGTTCAGCGAATTCAGCGGCCAAACGACCCGTTCGCGGAGTCCGTCGAATTATGCCCTCCGCGAGATTGGTTTACAGAAGGCGGAGCAATCCCAAGAAATCTTGGTCCTCGAACAGGAAATGGCCGCCGATACCTCGAATGCCATGATGACGGGTCGGACGTTTGAGTTGGCCGATGAGAATTGGCAGGCAAAGCGTCACCAAGTGGAAACGGCCCGCGTGACGTTGCAGCGGTTCTACACCGAGCCGCATCGTCGTTGGGCCAATGGTTTTAGCTGCTTGTGTTTCGTGATGATCGGCGCGCCGATGGCGATGTGGCGCAAGCACGGCGAATTCTGGGGGAGCTTTTTTATGTGCTTTGCCCCCATCCTCTTGATTTACTATCCGATGCTCGTGGGTTGCCTCGACATGGCCAAGTCGGGCACGATCCCCGCCCCCGCGGTCTGGTTGGGGAATCTCGTGCTAGCGGGCATCGGCGTCTGGCTGATGCGTAGAATTGTAAGGTTTTGAGGACTGGTCGCTTAAGCGACCAGTCCGACCCTGATAGCACTCCGCCGCTTCGTCTTGTCAAATTTACAAGATCGGTGCTAGACTCCGCGTCCCGTCGGGTTTCGGAGAAACTCGTTTTGTACGCCGCCCGCACCAATCGCGACATGGAGGTCGTCGGTGCCCCATCATTGGCCCATTCGCACGAAGCTCAAGGTCGGTCTGGGATTGTTCCTCGTGGCAATCCTGGCGCTGTTCGGCAGTGCGTATTACGGACTTTATGCGTACCGCGGTTTGGTGCGCAGCTTGAGCGCTCGTTCGGCGGAGTTACCGTTGGCCAGCGACATTCAGCGGCACGTCAATGATCTGCGCGTGATTCTGAGCCAAGCGACCGAACGTTTGGAACTTCCCGGCAGTCATCAAGCGCTCACCGGCACGACTTCCGAAGAAACCAAGAGTCGCGTCTCGTCGTGGGATTTGCGGATTCTCAACCAACAATATTGCACGAAGTTTGCAGACTTGGTGGAGTCAATTGAGCGTTATCGCAGGCAACTTGATCTCACCAGCAGCGACCACGATTTGCAACTCGGTGACGATCGTCTCGAACGCGAAACGCTCGCCAAAATCGATGAAGCAGTCAGCGTGCTCGGGGGTGCCGACGTGACTGCCGAATTGGGCGAGGACTGGCTCTCGCGTCCATCGCAGGTGGGCAAGCTGCGCACACAGGTTGACCAACTCCGCCTGCACGTGGCGGAACTTCCCAGCTATTTGCACACGCGGCTGCAACAACTGGCCGAAAACGTAAAGGCCCAATATCGCACGGCGATCATTACCGCCTGGTTCAACGTCGGCGTGGCGATTGTGCTGTTGGTGATCTCGGTCCGCGGCTTCATTCGTTGGTTCGCTCAACCGCTGCAAAGCCTGGTCGAAGGCTCGCGGAAAGTGGCCCTCGGCAAATTCGACCACCGCATTCAGCTCGAGAATTCCGACGAGATGGGGGAACTGGCCGTCGCCATGAACAACATGACGGCCCGTTTCCAAGAAGTCCGCGACGACTTGGACCGCCAAGTGCAGGAACGTACGAGCCAAGTCGTGCGGAGTGAACAACTGGCAAGTGTTGGCTTCTTGGCGGCGGGCGTGGCCCATGAGATCAATAACCCGCTGGCTTCGATTGCGCTGTGCAGCGAGTCGCTCGAATCACGCATCGAGGAACTGCTGGAAAGCACCGGTTGTTCGTCTCACCAGGACGTGCCCGTGGTGCAACACTATTTGCAAATGATTCAAAAGGAAGCGTTTCGGTGCAAACAAATCACCGAAAAGCTGCTCGACTTCGCGCGGATGGGAGATTCCCAGCGGATCCACACCGACTTGCGCGAACTGGTCGCCGGAGTGATCGACATGGTCCAGCACCTCGGCAAACACAAAGACAAGAGTTTGGAACTCGTGCCCGGCCCCGACGTGGTGATCGAAATCAACTCGCAAGAAATTAAGCAGGTCGTCTTGAATCTGATCACCAATGGACTGGAAAGCCTCGACGCCGGCGGCACGGTCCGTGTGTCGATTACTCAGGCCGACGGTTACGCCCAGATCGTGGTCGAAGACGACGGTTGCGGCATGAGCGAAGAAGTCAGGAAACATCTGTTCGAGCCGTTCTTCACCCGCCGACGTGGCGGGCAGGGGACCGGACTCGGTTTGTCCATCACCTATCGAATCGTCGAAGAACACGACGGCAATATCGAAGCCACGAGCGCGGGCGCAGGATGCGGATCGCGGTTTGTGGTGTCCTTGCCGACGAATCATCAATTGAAGGAGAAAAGCCATCGCTACCAAGCAGCCTAACGGTCAAGGATTGACCCTGTTGTTTGCCGATGATGAACCATCGCTCCAGGAGCTCATGAAGCTCGAACTGCCGCGACTGGGACACCGCGTGACCGTTTGCCCCGACGGGCTGACGGCCATGGCCGCGCTCGACAAGACCACGTACGACTGCATCTTAGTCGACCTCGACATGCCGGGCCGCGACGGCATCGGCGTGATCGCGCATTGCAAGGAAGTCTCGCCCGAGACCGAGGCGGTGGTGCTCACCGGCAAGTCGTCGATGGAAACCGCGATTGCGGCGCTGCGGCATGGGGCATTCGATTATCTCACCAAGCCGTGCAAATTGGTCGAACTGCAAGCGCTTTTGAAGCGAGTGTCTGACAAGCGGCAACTCACGCAAAAGTATCGCGCCCTGCAACATCGCGTGCAGCGGCTCGAAGGGACGCCGCGGCTGATCGGTAACACGCCCGGCATGCAGAAGGTGCGGATCTTGATCGAGAAAGTCGCTCCCACGAACTCCACCGTGCTGATTCTCGGCGAGACCGGCACGGGGAAAGAACTTGTCGCGCGGGCCTTGCACGAACACAGTAGCCGCGCGGAGAATCCGTTCGTGGCCATCAACTGCGGGGCGCTTCCTGAAACTCTGATTGAGAGCGAATTGTTTGGCCATCGCAAAGGTGCGTTCACGGGGGCTGACGATCATCGGGTTGGTCTGTTTGAAGTCGCCCACGGGGGGACGATTTTCCTCGACGAAATCGGCGAACTGCCCAAGGCGATGCAAGCCAAGTTGCTGCGGGTGCTCGAAAGCGGCGAAATCCGTCGCGTCGGCGAAAACAAAACCACGCAGGTTGATGTGCGCGTGATCTGCGCGACTCACCGCGATTTGCAGGCGATGGTTGCCGAGGAAGAATTCCGCGAAGACCTCATGTATCGCATCAATCCGTTTGAAATCCATCTACCGGCGCTCCGTGAGCGCATTCAAGACGTCCCCGATCTTGCCCGGCATTTGCTGGTTCGGCATCGAGGCAAGCAAGCCATTGATGCGTTGATTGCCGACGACGCGATTGAAATCTTGTTGTCACACGTCTGGCCGGGCAATGTCCGGGAGCTTGCCAACGTGATCGAGCACGCGACGATTCTTTGCGACTCGGGTCCAATCCGCGCCGAGCACCTGCCGCCGCACTTTGCCTCACGACAACTGCAAGGGGCCGCTCGCCTACGCCGCGGCACGATCACGCTGCGCGACTTGGAAATGGAAGCGATCCACGAAGCCTTGGATCGTAACGACGGCAACAAACCGAAAGCCGCCGACGAGTTGGGCATCAGCCTCAAGACGCTCTATAACAAGCTGAATCAGGTGAATACGCTGGAGCAGTCGGCGTAGAGGTAGCGAGGTCGCTTGCAACGGTGGATTAGCGCGACAAGTCGCGGCGCGTCAGCCTACCTTGCGCACCACGCCAGTGACAACGCCGAGCACTTTCACGTTGCGGCAGTAGATCGGCTTCATCGTCGAATTGGCGGGCTGTAGACGCACTCGGTTGGCTTCGGGATACCAGTATTTGAGCGTGGCTTCGCCTTCGTCGGTTAGGGCGACGACGATGTCTCCCTTGTCGGCGGTGCGGGCCTTGCGGCAGATTACCAGATCGCCGTCGGCGATGGCGGCCTCAATCATCGAGTCGCCCTTCACTTTGAGGGCGAACAGGTTCTTTTGGCCGAACCAATCGGTGAACTCGAAGCGTTCGGCTTGTTCGATGGCTTCGGTGAGGTTGCCCGCCGCGACGAGACCTACCAGCGGCAGGCCTTCATTCTCCTTGGCCATTTCGGTAAGCTGAATCGCCCGCGACATGTTGGGCTCGCGGGTGATAAGTCCCTTTTTCTCCAGGGCCTTGAGATGGCACATCACGCCATTGGGCGAGTTAATCTCGAAATTCTCGCCGATCTCGCGCACGGTCGGGCCGTAGCCGCGGACATTGATTTTCTCGTAGATGAAGTCGAAAACCTGGCGTTGCCGCTGGGTGAGTTGGTCGAGTGACATGAGGAAGTCCTTTCAGATGGCTCGGCTTTCGGGTGGCTCGGCTTTCGGGGGCGGAGCTGTTCAAGCCACAAGCTGGGCTAGCAATCAATCCTAATATACGTTCGTACAGATGGCAAGCGCATCTGTACAGTAGTTTTCTCGGAGGCGGAAAAACCAGGCTGAACCAGACCGTGCCGAACTTGGGGGAACTGGCTAGAATGTCATTGCGATGTGATCGAACGCGATTTTTCTGGAACCGACATGCCCCGTGCTGCCTCCGCGACAACCCCCAGTGCGACCAAGTCCGTAGCGCCGGCAGGCTCGGGAGAGCTCCTCCCCTGGCAGCGAGCTGGCCTGCTGTTTGTCGGAAGTGGTTGCGCGGCTTTGATTTACGAGATCATTTGGTTTCACATGCTGCGGCTGGTGATCGGCGCTTCGTCGGTCTCGCTGGGGATTGTGCTGGCCACGTTTATGGGTGGAATGTGCCTGGGCAGTTTGTTGCTGCCGCTGGTTGTCTCGCCGCGATTTCATCCGTTCAAAGTCTACGCCTGCTTGGAACTGGGAATCGGCTTGATCGGGGCGACGCTGCCCCACTGGATGCCTTGGCTAGGAAACTGGTATCTCTCGACGGCTGATGCGAGTGGCCAGGATCTGTTGGCACGGTCGTTGGTGGCGGCGGGCTGTTTGCTGCCCGCCACGATTTTG
This sequence comes from Bythopirellula sp., assembly GCA_034439695.1. Taxonomy (GTDB): domain Bacteria; phylum Planctomycetota; class Planctomycetia; order Pirellulales; family Lacipirellulaceae; genus Bythopirellula. The sequence goes on from JAWXAV010000189.1 coordinate 7,868, forward strand.
ATGGGGGCCACGCTGCCGGCGATTGCCCGCTGGGTACGATCGACCCCCGCCGGTTTGTCGCGGATGGGTTTGTTCTATGGCATGAACACCTTGGGGGCGGTGCTGGGGTGCTTCATCGCCGGTTTCTTGCTGCTGCCGCAGACCGATATCGTTTATGCCAGTTACGTGGCAGCGGCGATCAATGTCATTGTGGGGCTGGCGGCGTGGTCGCTGGCGAGCTCGGTGCCTTATGTGGCTCATGCTGATGAGGAGAGCACTTCGAAGGCATCACTGGTCGCTGAAGCGACCAGTCCGAATGCGCCGGGGGTTGTTTGCTTGGCTGTGGGGTTGTCGGGGTTTGCGGCCTTGAGTGCCGAGGTGATTTGGACACGGCTGTTGGCCCTGCTCTACGGAGCGACGACCTACACGTTTGCCATCATCCTGATAGTGTTCCTCGCGGGGATTGGCTTGGGGAGCACACTCGCGGCCAACATGGCGCGGAACACGACGCGGCCGCTGCGGTGGTTGGCGTTATGCCAATTGGCGTTGCTGCCTGCACTGGTCCTGGCCCATACGGTTATCACGCGCATCGTGCCGCATTGGCCGCCCGATGCTTCGGGCCCATTTTACATTTACTTTATTTTCCTGCACGACACGCTGCGCACGTTTGTCTCGCTGTTTCCCGCAGCGGCGTTGTGGGGAGCGACGTTTTCCTTCGGCATCGCTGCCGTGGGGCAAGGGCAAGCCGATACGGGCCGGCTGGTCGGGCAAATCTACGCGTCGAACACTTGCGGCGCGATTCTCGGCTCGCTGCTCACCAGCTTGTGGCTCATTCCGACTGTTGGCTCGCAGCGAACCCAACAACTCATGATCTTAGTCTCGGCCGCGGCGGCGGGGCTGGTGCTGTATGCCGATCGCTCGGTGAAAGGTTTGACCGAAACAAAGCGCACGCAAAAGCCAGTGGATTGGAAAGAGGTTTCGTGGCTGACACAATCCCATATGCGCTGGGGCATCTTGGCGCTGACGCTGGCAGCGGTCGCTCTGTTGTTACCACTCCCCCACGGCATCCTGGGCAACTCGATCATGCCACATGCGTGGAAGGATTTCTCTCACGTTTATGAGAAAGAAAGTCAAAATACGTCTGTCGCCGTGCTCCACGAGTTGAGCACCGGGATTCATTCGCTCTGCGTGTCGGGCAAGGTGGAAGCCTCGACTAATCCCAACGATTTACGCTGTCAGCGGCTCCTGGGTCATGTTGCCGCGTTGATCCATCCCCAACCGAAAAGCACGCTCACGGTCGGCTTGGGCGCGGGGACGACGGCTGGTTGCTTCGTGCTGCATCCCGAAATCGAGAAAATTCGCGTCTGCGAAATTGAGCCGGCGATTGTCGACGCGGCGAAGGGATTTTTTGCCGAGGAGAATCACCACGTTGTTACCGATCCCCGGACGCAAATTACCATCGACGACGCCCGGCATTTCATGGCGACCACGACAGAGAAGTTCGACATTATTACGTCGGACCCCATCCATCCCTGGGTGCGAGGCTCGGCCATTTTGTACTCGAAGGAGTATTATGAACTGTGCCGCGCGCGGTTGAATCCCGGTGGGGTGTATGTGCAATGGATACCGCTGTACCAAACCGACATGATGACCGTCTCGTGTGAGTTGGCGACTTTTTTAAGCGTGTTTCCCAACGCGACGCTTTGGTCGAGCGGTGCCGAGCGGAGCCACGGCTACGATATCATTGCCGTGGGTCAAACCGATGAGACTCCGCTCGATTTAGAACGCCTGGAAAAGCGGATCGCGACCAATCCCGATCTGAAAAAAGCGTTGGACGAAGTGCATCTGGGTTCCGTGCTGGGGTTGTTCAAACACTATGTAGGGCGGGGGAGCGAACTGGGCGAAGTTCTGGCTGGGGCGGAGATCAATCAAGAATCGTCTCTCAAATTGGAATACATGGCTGGGATGGCTTCGCATTTTCAAGCGCCTGATGCGATCCTCAAGTTAATCATGGCACCGTTGCGTTATCCCGGGGATTGGCTCCGCAACGACGAACAATTCTCGGCACAACTTCACGCCGCGCTGGAATTGCCCCTGCCCGATTCCACCAACGCGGGGAATAATTGAACTATGTTGCGCAGCATTTTTATCGCATTGCTTCTCTTGTCGCCGCGCGCGGGATTCGCTGCAGAGGCGCTACCGATTGCGACGGAATTGCAAGCCGTGTTGAGCGAGCGTTATCCGGAGAACGTGGCTGAACTGCGGCTACTGCAAACTCAGGCAGAGAAAATCGCCACGCAGGCGGTCGCCGCCACGGTGGAAATCGAGGTGGGGCAGAGCATCGGCAGCGGGGTCATTGTCTCGCCGGAAGGTTTGGTGCTGACGGCCGCTCATGTGATTGGGGGCGCGAATCGACCCGCGACCGTCGTGCTAGCCGATGGCCGGCGCTTGAAAGGGCATACCCTGGGGGCCCACCATTTGCTCGATGCGGGGATGGTGCAGCTCGATGAAGTGCCTAAGGACTTACCGTTTGCTCCGGTCGCTCCCACGGAAAAAGTGGAAGTCGGCGCGTGGGTGGTCGCCACGGGCCAGCCGGGCGGAATTTTGGACGACCGCTCTCCCCCCGTCCGTTTGGGGCGTGTCCTCGCTCAAGGGGGCCAGTGGATTTGCACCGACTGTACGCTCGTCGGCGGCGATTCGGGCGGGCCGCTGTTTAACATGCAAGGCGAAGTGTTGGCGATTCACATGAGCATTGGTCCGGCGGCGGTTCACAATTTTCACGTGCCAGTGGCGATGGTGAGGCCCCATTGGGAAAAACTGCTGGCCGGTGAAGTGTGGGGCCGTAGTTTCGACGAGGAAAGCGCCGATGGCGAACGTGTGATGCTCGGCATCGCGGGTCGGCAAGTGGACGATTCCTGCGTCGTGACTCAGGTGTTTCCCGGCTATCCTGCGCAAGGGGCAGGCCTCAAAGTGGGCGATGTGATTCAACAAGCCGACGAGGCGGAAATTGATTCGCTCACTGAACTGAGCCAGATTGTGTTGGCCAAAGATCCGGGCGATCGCTTGCAATTGCAAGTGTTGCGGGATGGAAAGCCGATGGAACTCGCCGTGCGACTCCGCATGATTGACGACCCGCTGCCGGGAAGTCTTGATCCCACAGCGAGCGAGGCCGAGGCAGAACTCACCGAGGACTCTCAATTTAACTATCCCCATGAGCGGATCACGGTCCCCAGTTGGCGATTCGCGCACGGGCCCCATGTGCGAGCGGCGTTTCGTGATGTCGTCGCTAAGGCCCGACAAGCCGTGGTGGAAGTGCGGGTCGATGGCAGCAAGGTGGCCCTCGGCGGCATGGTTGATGCCGAGGGTTGGATTCTCACCAAGGCGAGCGCGCTGAGTGGCACAATCACTTGCCAATTGCCCGATGGTCGGGAATTGCCGGCCCGCGTGGCGGGGACGAGCCGCGAATACGATCTTGCGCTCTTGAAAATTCCAGCAAGCGATTTACCCACGCTCAAGATTTCGGAATCAACGACGCCGATTGTCGGCTCGTGGCTCGCGTCGGTGGGCATGGATAGTTACCCGGTCGCGGTGGGGGTGGTCAGCGTCGAGCCGCGCGAGATTCCGCATCAAGCTGGCATTTTGGGAGTGCAACTCGACAGCGAAACCAATCAGGCGCGCATCGTGCGCATCTTCCCTGCTTCTGCCGCGGCCAAGGCGGGAATGCTGGTGAATGACCTCATCTTGGAAATCGAAGGGAAGAAAACTCCCTCGCGCGAAGCGCTCATCAAACGAGTGCAAGAATTCAGCCCCGGCGATACGGTTAAGCTGATTGTCAAGCGCGGCAGCGAACAGCTCACGCTGTCGGCCGTGTTGATGGGGCGCTTTCCCGGCTTGCGGCCTTCGCGGAATGAATTTCAAAATCGCTTGGGGAGCGAACTCAACGAGCGTCGCTTCGGCTTCGCCAGCGCGTTTCAGCACGACACGGTGATCGAACCAACCGACGTGGGCGGACCGGCGGTGAACCTCGACGGTGAAGTCGTGGGGTTCAACGTGGCCCGTTCGGGTCGCACAGAGACTTACGCCATCGCGGCGGCTTCCCTGGCGAAAGTAATCGAGGAGCTGATGGCGAGCGACCAATTGCCAGACGAAGTTCCGCTGGTGCCGACGATACCCGTTACAGTACCATGATGCGGCTGTCGTGTGATTGAAACCGCGGGCTTGTGCCTGCGGCTATTACTCTGTTCCCTCTGTCGGCTTGAATCATGTCCGATCTCGTTCGTCAAGAAATCATGGCTGCGGCCGAGTTGGTGGTCGTGAAGGTGGGCACGCGCGTGCTTACGCATCCCGATGGCACGCTCGACAAGGATCGCGTGGCCAACATCGCGGGGCAATTGGCCGCACTTTGGCAGGCAGGGAAAAAATGTGTGCTGGTGAGCAGCGGAGCGGTGGGGGCGGGTCTGGGCCGAATGGGACGCACAAAGCGGCCCACCGATCTGGCGCAATTGCAAGCCGCCGCCGCCATTGGCCAGAGCTACCTCATTGAAACTTATAACCGCGCGCTCGAACCCTTCAAGTTGCACGCCGCGCAGATTCTGTTGACCGCCGACGACCTCAAGGACCGCAGCCGCTACCTCAACATCCGCAATACGCTGTTCGCGCTCTTCGAGTCGAACGCCGTGCCGATTATTAATGAGAATGACACGGTGAGCACCGAAGAGCTTAAGCTCAGCTTGGGCGACAACGATCGGCTGGCGGCGCTGGTGACAAACTTGATTCGCGCGCCGCTGTTGGTGTTGCTCTCTGATATCGAAGGTGTTTTCTCGGGCGATCCGAGCGACCCCAATTCTCATGTGCTCCCCATTATCACCGATATCACGGCGGCACAGCAGCAATTGGTCCACGACCAGCCTCAGCGCTCCGGTATCAAGCTCAGCACAGGGGGCATGGCGAGCAAATTGAACGCCGCGCGGATTGCCACGATCGCGGGAGAGAACGTGGTGATCGCCAACGGTCGCCGCGAGAATGTGCTGGCCGACATTCTCGCTGGCAAGGACATGGGCACGCTCTTTATCGCCGAGGGGCCGTCGGTCGATTCGCGGAAACGGTGGATCGGTTGGGGCGCGATTCCCGCGGGGAAACTCACGCTCGACGTGGGAGCTTGTCGGGCCCTCGCGACCGGCGGCCGCAGCTTGCTGGCCGTGGGTGTGTCCGAAGTGAGCGGTAGCTTCGTGAAGGGTGACGTCGTGTCGCTGTGCGACAACACGGGGCGGGAATTCGCGCGGGGCCTCACCAATTATGCCGCCGACGAAATGCGGATCATTGCCGGTCAGCCCACCGAGCGAATCTCGGAGCTGTTGGGCCACCGCCCTTATGATGAAGTCGTCCACCGCAACAACCTCATCGTGTTGGGTTGAAACGGTTGTAACGCCCGTAGCCGCAACACAACGTGTCGCACGGCAAAATGCTAGCAATCGCCGCGACGCCAATTACTCTGAAAAGCTGGGGGGTAATCTCATGCCCCCGGAAGTGCAGGGGACTTACGTCCCCCGCTCGCCTTCTTTTCGGAGTCTTGTCATGCGTCGGTTTGTTGCTGCTTGTGGTTTGGTGTTGTCGCTGTCGTTGGCCGTGAATGCTCAGGAGAACACTGAGTCGGTCGCGACGGGTTGGCGACTCACGCCGGAACTGGCGGACGCCTATCGTGAATACGCCCTCGCGCGGCAGCAGTTGATTCGTTATCGCCAGGTGACCTTGCCGACGAAACGGCAAGCGGTGGCCGATGCCACGCAGCAAACTCAATGGGAACTCGCGGTGCTCAACCGCCGCTTGGCCGATTATCGCCCGTTCCTGGCCGTGGGTGACTACTCGCCCGTGCGGACCGCGGCGGAGAATGATTTCCTTAACCGCAATGCCACCGCCCAGCGTCTGCGTCAGTTGCAAGACGACGACATCGCGCTCATGCGTTTCAGCGGCGAGACCGACGAGTTGTATCAATACGACGTGCTGCGGGCGGCGTTGCGCGTGCGCGCGGCGCAGGCGGCTTTGGGGCAGTAAGTCGTACTACCGCCTAATCAAAACCTTCTTTCCGCATCACGGAAGAAGCGGTCAGGGTTTTTCCGTCCATGAACCACGGCGCGGGAACCCAGGTCACGTTGGCATAGGGAACCGTCACGGTGACCGTAATCATGTCGCCCGAGGACGCTGTGGAGGGATTGGGAGTGACCGTCACTGCGATGCCACCAACGCTTGCTCCTTCGGCAAAATCGCTGGCCGCAGCGATGGCCGAGGCTTGTGTCCCCGACAAGGTGACGGCGTCTCTGGCACCCGTGCGCGAGGCATTGGTGAGTATCTGCTGAACCATCAGCGCCCGGCCCAGTTCGATGCAACCCAAGACGAGCATAAAGAACAGCGGGGCAATAATCGCAAATTCAACAGTTGCCACACCGCGACGGCCTTGCTTGTTTCTCTCCGGTCGGAGGAATCGCCGACGCGGAGGCGGAGACTTTTGTTTCGTGTTTATCATGATGGTCGTTTTCTTAAAAATTGTGATGAACTTCCCTGGTTTGAAAAGTTGAGAAATCGAATTTACTCGGTTCCCATCTATTTAACGAGCACGGCTGGTGAATAGACGTAGGAACTCGAACCGCTCGTGGTGGCGGGCACAATGCCTGGGCCCACGACCGGCGCGGCTTGAATTGTCACGCGCTTCTGTGACATCGGGCCGGTGAGTTTCACATCCATGATGCGAATTCCCATCCATTTGACGATCGTGTAAACCGCGTTGTTTCCAGGCCCGTTCACCGAGCTAAAAATCGGGATGATGCGTGGCTGACCTTTGATCGCGGCGAGGTCGTCTTTAACACCGGCACTAATACCCGTGTCGCCGTTGAGATAAAGTTTCCCACACTGATCGAAGACCAAAGCTCCACCGTGGTAAGCCAAATCTTCGGCATTCACGCCATAAAGAATCTGCCGCACGATATCGGCGGTGCTATTGTTACTGCTGCCGATATCCACGGTTCCCCGATTGCCCGGTGAGCCCGTTCCTTGTGGGTACAAATTCACTTCCAGCCAGCCATCGCTGCCCGAGAGAACGCATTTGTCCTCGGCATCCCAAGTCCACGCATCGGGCCCCGAACCACCCGTCCAACTGGTCCAGGTTTGCAAATCGAGCGCAAATGGTAACAAGTCGATATTCTGACCCGAAGAGGGGGTCGAGAATCCCTTCACGTCTCGCACAAGGGCGGCGGTGGCTTCGGCTTGTAAATCCGTACCTGTCAGCCCAAAGACACGACCGAAGAACATGGGGGCCTCGCCGTTGAGACTTTCATCCCGACGCACAAGCACCTTGACCGCGTTGTAAGGATTGCTCGGCGTGGCCGTGCCGTTGGTCATGGTCGGCTCAGCGAAATCTTCGATGTAACCGAACACCATGTCCCCGTTGACGGAGTTACTGGTATTTTCATCCAATTCGGGACCGACATTACCCACGGCATTGCATGTCGCAAAAAGCTGGGCATTCTCGCGGGCCGCCTGCTCGCAATGAGCTTCGTCCTCGCGATTGGACATCCGTTTGCCATAGTCCCAG
>JAWXAV010000190.1:0-9207 GCA_034439695.1 Bythopirellula sp.
GTTGGTTCCTCCAATAAAGGGAAAATGGTTCTTCCCAGAAGGTATCTTCTGGGCGGAGGAACCGCCATGCTTTTCAACTACACGGGGGACATTCTCACCTGTGCTGGATTCCATGCGTAGGGATGTTCTTCTCTTCAAGACCAACAATAGAATATGGCGGCTTATCAGAACATCCGAGCACTAGCACGAGAAGCAAGATCACGAGTCGGTATAACATGGCTACTTAGATTGAGAAGTTAGGCGCGCTGGACAACATGCAAAAAGTTGAGCAATCACCTTGTCCGTAATTCTGATCTACTGAAATTTTGAAACCTCCACGATTCGCCCTCCAAACTTGTCCGCAGATTGAGGCTAAAAACGGGTCCACTTGGCTTATCAACCTGTGCAAGTATGCAAAACATAGTTTTGAAACCAGTACTGTCCGGTTGTTAGTTCAGACGTGCTAAGGAGTTAAGCGAGCAGCCTTGCAAAGTTTGTCGGAGCAAATCGAAGAAGTACGGGAAATGCCGCTTTCTTTGCCGTTATTCGTGGTGGTATTGACAGGCGATTTTTGGCATTGATCGCTGCCCTTCGGCTTAACACACGTCGCAGTTTCGAGGACACGCAAAACGTACTCGTGATGTCAATCTCAAAACAAATGTGGATAACGTATAATGGTTTTCAAGTCGTGCGCGCCGAATTGGTGAGCTAACTCCAACGTCAGCGCCGACATCGAGCTATTCTGAGATTCTTTAACCGGACAGTACTGTTTTGAAACACAGAAAAATCGCGTTAACAGAGGGGTGACTGACGGGATTCTAACCCACGACCTTCGCAGTCACAATCCGCACGGCTTGGCGATGGCTCTCAAACCCCCGATTTTGACCAGGGCTAATCTATGTGTTAAGATATAATGAACACCGCTAGAGCCGCGCAATGCCCCACTACGATTTCTTATGGAACGATGAAATTATTGACCACATTGCTCAACACGGTGTTACGCCCGAAGAATTTGAATGCGTCGTTCGAAATCCGCAACGGCTGGAAACAAGCGAATCGAGCGGCTTGCCAATCGCTTTCGGCCCGGATTCCGCAGGCGAAATCATCGCCTGTGTGTACGATGTTCATCAAGAGATCACCGTGATACCCGTTACCGCCTACCGTACCGAGGAACTGTAAGATGGCTGCCAAACGAATTTATCGCGACTTTACCCCCGAGGAAAAGGCTCGTATCGACAAGCTGCGCTCCGAGGTGGAGAAAGATCGTCCGAAGATTATCGAGACCCTCAAAGCCATGAACGCCACCCATAAGACGGCTAAACAGGTGATCTCTCGGTTAAAAGCGGAGCGTGAACGTCAGGGGTTGTCTTTAGCAGATATTCAGGATCGCACGGGGATTGCCCGAGCATCGATTTCAACAATCGAAAACTCCGAGTCTCCCAACCCGACAATCAAGACCCTCCAGCGCTATGCCTTGGCGCTGGGGCTTAAGTTAGAACTGTCTGTTCACTGACGTTGTCAGAAGGCGCAACGCGGTGCCGTGCCGGCAGGCTGAAAGAGGGTGGCTGATGGGATTCGAACCCACGACCTTCGGAATCACAATCCGAACGACCCTAGTTCTAATGCGTTGATACCACAACTACTTACGGCGAGCGACGAATCTGGTTGCACCAACGGTTGCACCAGCAATGCGAAAAACGCTCACGAAACCCCCTCGCAAGGGGTGAACGAAGCCGATGCGAAGCGACTCGAATTGCTCGCCGCTGATGGCCAATTGCAAGCAGTGGTTGATAGTTGGGCGATGCTTCCCGACGCGGTGCGAGCCGGGATCACGGCAATGGTGGCGAGTTGCCAGCCGAAGGGGTAGGGGGGCCGTCATGTTTCAAGAGTGGGCCAATGCGAGACCGTTGGCCTAGGTGAGTAGGAATTTTGGCATAATATGGATGTTTACCCTAAGGGGGAATGGGGGTGGGGGCGTTGTGCGCGCCCTGAGTCTGCCCCCCCCTATTTAGGTTCTTTCTAGTGGGCCTGCCGGGGGTGGCTTTGCCAGTGAGCGTCGCATTTTTTCACACGCACCAGAAAATCATGTTACTAGGACTATCAACTGGGCGGATATGACAGGCTAGCAGGCGGATTTTTGGATTCGCCCCCACCCCTTGCGCGTCTTGGAAGGTGGTAATTAGTTTGTCGATTCCCAGGCGATGCCGAATATCGGTGCATTCAACTAGGTGGAATTCTTCACGTTATCGTCGGTGGGAAAGAGTGGTTTTTGTTCCGCAATTCCATAACTGACGGGTTTCACCGATTCAGGCCCTTCATTGCGGGCGTTATTGACCTCGGGATCAACTAAATACGTTTCCATATCAGCCGAGGCGAACGGCTCGTAAAGGTAGGTGAGTTCTGTGGGGTCTTGCTTATCGGGGTTAAGCCACAAGTCGTAATCGCCTGGCGAAAGAATCACTGGCATTCGGTCGTGAATCTTCCCAACCATCTCATTCGCATGGGTCGTGAGTATGGCGCACGATTCGATTCGTGCATCGTCGTGTTTCCAAACTTGCCACAGTCCCGCGAAGGCAAATGGTTGAAAGTCAGTAATCCCGAAATAGTGTGGCTGTTTTTGCTTGCCGATCTTCTCCCACTCGAAAAAACCATCGGCCGGGATTAAACACCGCTTGTTTTTGATGATGCTGCGAAAAGTCGGTTTTTGAGCAACGTCTTCGGAGCGGGCATTATTCAGCACTGGACCGGCCTTCGGTGAATCGGCCCAGGGTGGCACAAGCCCCCAACGCATCATGCTTAGTTCGCGGCTTCCATCCACTTGGCGAATCACAGAAATCTGTTGTGTTGGTGCGATATTGTAGCGCGGGACAATATCCCACTCTTGGACCATCTCGGCACCAAACTGTTGCAGCAGAGAATTCAGTTTGGCTCGCAACGAAAATCGACCGCACATAATTAGATCACCTGTTTGACGAGAACCGGCGTTCGGTTGCGGCCGGTCATGATTTTATAGTAGTGAGTGCCTTCCATCGTGAGCATATAAACGTGGGGGCGTTCATTGGCGTCACGGACAAGGATTCCTTCGATACCGTGATTGACTGGAAACCACACGCCATTCTCCAAGGCGAGACTTGCCACGATTGTTATCTTTTCAGGGTTAGAGCCACGCCACAACCCTTTTTCGATGGATTCGATGGGACAGAGCCCGGAAGCGGGCAGCCGGCGAATGCGATTGCCACGGTTCCCCCATTCGTAAATCTCAACCTCGCCCTGGTGGATCACCGGCAAACAAGCGGCTTTGAGTTTCCGATCATCAAACAGAAACCACAATTCCTCCTCAGCCGTATTGCTGCGACGGTGGACCAAACGACTCAGTGCGTAACGGTCGAAGAGCTGGTCGGGAATCGCAACACGCCGCACTGAAATCCCTTCGCACACATCACACCTCAGAAGCACGTTTTTTCAGGAATGTCGCAAATGTCGAATTCATTGGCCGGATCGGCATATACGTCGGTCAGTGGGAGCGTAGCAGCGCTCCGAACCGCGAAACGTCCGACCGCGTTGTTGACTATGCGTTTGATGTCAGCGACGGGCGACTGATCGAACAGACTAAGCTGCCGATTCACGGTGGAACACAAATCACCGGCCACGACGTGCATGTAATGCACCTTGGCGTCGCGCGGCTGCCAAACCCTTGGCAGGAGATAGTAGGCTGCTTGGAGAAATGATTCAAAGTCAGTACGACTCCCCATGAGGCTACATCGCCAAGCACGATCAGGGTGCCCTTGGAAACTGAATTCCAATGAGAATTGATTCGCGGCATAGTGATAGTAGGCGAGCGCCTCGACAAGCCGCTCGACATTGCGGACCACAAAAGCGCGTACCCGCGTAACATCCCGGGAAGCTAACCCGATGCTGCCACCACGACTCACAAACTTGTGCGCGGGCCGTTTCGTGAGAATCGGTTTCACGGGATCACCGTTGAGTTCATACCACAAATCTTCGCCCGACTTGTGGAGAATTCGCCTGACAAAGCGACGATCAGCGTTAGCCAACTGTTCGCACGTTTGAATGCCGTAGGAGGCCAGTCGATTCGCGTTCCGTTGGGCGATGCCACAAATATCGGTAACGGGTCGATCACGTAGCAAGGCTATCCGAGCCCCATCGTCGATGGCGAGCCCATAGCCGAATGGCTTGTAGGCTTTGGTGACTAGCTTGGCCAGAGTCTTAGAGTGGGCCAACCCAATTGAGACTGGCACGCCAACTTGCTCAAGTATCGTCTGCTGCAAATCCCGCAAGAACGAGTGGCTATTTTCAGTGGTTGCAAAGAATTGTTCATCGACTGAGTAGAATTCCACCCGTGGGCTGATCGACTTGATGGCTGCCAGCATTTTGTGAGTCAACAAATCATAAAGGCGGAAGTCGCGTTTGATGTAGATGGCATCGGGGCACACTTCCTTCGCTTCCCAGATCGGCATTCCGGTATAGACGCCATAGGCTTTGAGTTCGTAGCTCTTGGCGATAATGCAAGCGCCATGATTGCCGATCACGCCGACCGGCATTCCGTTGAGCCATGGATGCCTGACGCGCTCAGCAGAAACGTAGAAACAATCTCCATCGACGTGGCCTATCATAATGACTCGTAAGATTACTATTCATGCGTTCACTAAAGCAACGGGGCACGACATCTTGGGGTGGTCGTGACCGGTGAGGCACTACGGCTCGCAGAAAGGTGACATAAATAGCAAATTGCCGACACAATTCGTGCCGCCGTGACAAACAGTGGCAGTCGGTTTAAGATTGGACCTTGTACTACCTGACAAGCGAATGCTCGATACGCCCAGACTTGGGGGCTCAAGAATGCTGTTGTTATCTGATCGTGAACGAACCGCCATTATCGGCGGACTCAAAATGCTCTCTGCCTTTGCTTGGGATGAGAAGCTACACGGGCAGCAAGTTGACAGAGAAGATATTGCCGGGTTGTTGGAAGTGGCCACCGAGGGCTATCGTTTTGACATGCTGAACCCGGAAGAAATAGAAGACCTAGGCAAGCAAGTGACCGGCAATAATTCCGTTCCAGACCGTGAGCGCGCCGCCATCTACGGTGCCCTGCAATTGCTTTCGTCCCATGCTTGGAGTGAAAGGCTTTATGGCGAGCCGGTCGAGGTGGGAGATATTCTCGACGTGGCCACTGAATGTTCTCGGTACGATATGATGAGTCCGGTAGAAATCCAGGCCCTAGGTGAGCGATTGACAACTCAATAGTCAATCAACGCTCGCCAAGTCGGATGTTTGGAATTCGCCCCCACCCCTTCGCGGACGCGGGTGGTCGTGATTAGTTTCGGTGTTCCCGGACAGCGTCTTAGGTTTTGCTGTGGGTGGCCAGATTCGTTCGCCGGGGGACGATCCCCACCAGCCCGAGAGCGAGCAGAAGCAAGGCATTCGGCTCAGGAACTACTAGGTTGGCCACAACTGAACCGGGCGAGCCATAATTCGCTTGCCAATCGGCAAGGTCCAGCGCGCTGAGAGGTTGAGGCGATTCACCCCGCTGCCACGCCAGAAAATCGTGACCATCGACATCGCCATCAGCGTCAAAATCTCCCTGTGAATTTGAAACCACGGAGAGTGTAACTGTGTCAGTTCCATAGAACACCGACCACTGAAGTGCCGGAGACAATGGTGGCAATTGCTCGACAAATGAGCCGGAAATGCCTTCGACAGTTTTAAGAATCTCGAATGAATCGCCTGCGATGGGCGAAAAGCTTGCGACAAACGAGACCTCTAAATCACCGGCGAGCGTGGCTGAACCGGAAATATCAAGCAAGTCGTAATCCCCTGCTTGCGTCCCGCCAAGCTCGATCAACAAACTGGAAGTAGCGCTCTGGTCATAGTCGCCTAAAATTGCAAGAGTCTCGACGCCGTCGCCTGGGGCAACATCTCCTCCAGCGACTACTAGATCACCACCGATAGTCCCCGCCCCTTGGAGGAGCCCTTCAGTGACGACGATTATTCCGGAACCGCTTGCCAGTTGGTTATTTATTGCCAGCGCACCAAGACCCATCTTGTTAAGTGTATTGCCGTTGAGCACCAATTGGTTGTTCATCGAAAGCATTGCACCCGCTGCTATGTCGACCTCTAAAATGCCGGTCGGAGTTGTGGGACTGATGGCAACAACGGCTTGAAATTGGTGCGAACCTTGAAGTACGTCAATTGACGGGCTACCGGTGTCAGCTTCCATCGTCAGTGTACCTACTCCAGCCACATTGTAGGACTGAGTGCTATCGAACGTGAGACTTTTGAGCGTCCTGTTCGTGTCGGTCACGATTGTACCCGTTGCTGCCAGTGCGTTTCCCAGCACGGCAGAAATTGAGTTTCCGTCGGGAAATCCAGTAACGTCCCAGTTGTCACCTTCCCAGGTGCCGCCAGAGGTGTTGGCCCAGGTATAGTTGGTGGAGATTATCGGTGTCCCTGTACTCACATCAAAGCTGCGGATGAACGTACCAGTGTCCAATTGGAAATCTACGTGGTTGCCCAGGTAGTCAATCGCACTAATGCTGTTGTTGTTAGAGGACATGTAGTAAATTCGATTCTCCGTCGGTGACAATCGAAACATCTCCAAGGGCGGCACCTCTCCAATCAACTGACCACCAGTTCCGTCAGTATTAACTCGAAAAAGCGCTTGACCTGAAGGTGCCGAAGTTGTGAAAAAAATCACCCCTAAGTCGGGATCAAGTTGCAACCGACTCACGCTCAGTTGAGACTGAAATCCCAAGATTTGGTCAATTGTGATGAGAGGTTGCAGTACGGGGGATGGGTTGTCGAAATCTGCAAATGGCAAGTATCGAATTCCGGACCCCACAGACCCAGTATTTGTTCCGACGTACAGAACGCCGTTGCTCCTGTCGATATCGGGATCGATGAAGAAAGCTACGCCGCTCGGTCGACTAATAGTCTTTTCCGCATCTGTGAAACTTTTTCGCTTAAGAAAATTGCCGCCGTCCTGATAGTAAACATTCTGACCACCGTGATCTACTTCCATTTGAGGACTCCCCGCTAAGCCGCTAACAAGTTGATTCAGATTATTTCCATCTAGATCAACTCGATACATCCGATCTGAGCCACTATTAGGCAGACTGCCTCCAAAATATAGTAAATCTTGACCAAATGAGTCCACTGCTACATTAAGAGCGAAAAAAGAATGGTCCAGTGTAGCGGGAAAGAATTGGTTCTCATGGACGATTACTTGTTGGTTCATTGGATTGGTAGCGTCAGCAGAGCGAATACGCGCTGGATTGGCGGAAGTATCCGACCAGAGAATTTGTACCGCAAAACAGTTGGTCGCGCAGCAGGCCCCAAGAAAGCAGCAGGAGACAAGTGTGACGAACCGAAAGAGCTGCCCGCTTGTTCGCCCAGGCTGCAAGTAAGACCGCCTAAGATTCATCGCTCATCCCTCCCCGCCGGTATTGGCTCTGCCAGTATAAGCCCGGGTTAAATCGGACGCCACCAATTCGCTTTTCTGCTATAATTTAGGCTCAAAGCTGCTATCTTCGGGGCGGCCGCCGCCAGCCATCAAGGATCGGATGAGGTGAATCATGGCAGAAAGCAAATCTACCGCTACGGACCGGCTCCGCCGCGAAGGGCGCTGGAATGAGGCCAGCATGTTCAAGGATGAAACCATTGCCAATCACCGTCGGGCAGGGATGGGCAGGCAGGATGCTCAAGCGGCGGGTTGGGCTGCCATGCTCGAAAAGTTCCCGCCCAGCGGGGAACATGAAACCGCCGAAAGCTACTTTCTGGCTGATGACCTAGCACTCTCGACGGGCGAAAATGGGAGCGACTTTGTCAATTCGGCATTTTGGGTCTTCGACAATCTTGCTCGCCGAGTCTCGCCCAACCAGGCACCTAGCTCGGGAGCCTGGGCCATGCTGGAATGGGCACGCACCAATAAGAATGATTTTTTCAAGAGCATTGTTCCCAAAGCGCTTGATATCAAGGCCAAGGAAGTCGCCGGCGGCGAGTTGGAAGCGATGGAAGAAATGGCCGAAACCGTTGAGCTGGAAAAATTATTGGACCTAGCGGCAAGCGATTGATCGGTCGAAACTAACGAGCGAACTAGAATCGCGCACTTGTTACGTAGGCGCGGGCGCGGGAAATTGTAGCATAGTTTTGAGATTTTATCACGGGTAGTTGTTGCGGGTTCGAAACCAAAGCAACGTACGACCAGCGGCAGGGATCGCTCGCCCTTTCCAGCGCGATCTGCCGCCGGTTGGCCCGCAATTGGAAAGGGAATTCTGATGCCGAGTATTAAGTTCCCTCAGCTGGTCGCATTGGCTGAGCTGCTGGAGTCTGAGGATGTTTTTCTTTCGCTCGGCACACTTGAAAGTCTGTTAGAGCAGTGCCAAGAGCAACTAAAGCTGAGGGCCAAGGAATTCGCCCCGGCCTGGAGTACTAATCTTGAATGGAACCTCGAACAATTAGAAACCACTTTTAGAATCTACCTGCTTGAGAAAGCCGGTAATGGGCAATTCCGGACGTGCGCGATCGCGTTTAGTAAAAATCTGCGATTGGCCTTATTTCAACCAGACGAATTCATGGAACTGAAAGGGCCGGAGGCGAAAGACCATAGAAACCAGTTGATGGCCACGCTAAGGGAAAGAAGTCGTAAATGGCCGCAACCACCGAAGTATATTAAGTTGGTTTCGCTTCCTGCTGACGCTTCAGAAAATAATCCAAGTTCGGTTACAAACTTTTTACAACAGCTGATAGACGCACCGGACGTTGTAGAGTTGACTGAACCAGGAATGGCGTTGCTCGAAGCGCACTTAAAACGACCCAGGACTCTAAAGCAAATGCGCCAGGAGGCGCTAGCGGCGGATGGATCAAACAAAACGACAGGCCGTCAAAAGCTAAAGTTAATTCGAGACTACAACCGTAGACTGCCACGACGAGCCGAGGCATCCGAGCCCGCCCAAAATTGGAATATCTGTCAAGGTTATTTGGATCCATTGGCCAACGCACTGGCCGCGATTGCACACAGATTTACCAAGCATTTCGACGTTGCAAGGCACGACGAATTAGAGAGAGAGTATGAATCGATTGTGGGAGCTTCGGCGCATTTTTCGGAACATCTTACTGATGACCAGCGCCAACGACTCGACACGGTGGTACAAGAGCTAGCAGCAATAAATGAGCCACCCACGGCGCAACAAGTCGAAAGTCTTTATAAGA
>JAWXAV010000191.1:0-14241 GCA_034439695.1 Bythopirellula sp.
CTGTTAATCGTACATCGAGCGTGGAAGCGTTACCAGCGGTCTCCATATAGGCTTCACTGATCGAGTTGAGAAACTCATCACTAAAGATGATGCGAGAACGTTGCTTAGTTTTGCGATAGGCCAAAACTCGCTGGAAAGCGAAAGCAAAAGCCCACGGCAGGAACGGGCGCTCATGATCGTACTTGTCTTTACGAGCCCACAAATCAAGAG
Source organism: Bythopirellula sp. (assembly GCA_034439695.1). GTDB lineage: Bacteria > Planctomycetota > Planctomycetia > Pirellulales > Lacipirellulaceae > Bythopirellula. Next base: position 211 of record JAWXAV010000191.1, read on the forward strand.
TGGCTTCTTGAACAATATCGTCAACATCGGGGCTGCCAACGAGCAAGGTGTTGACGTAAGCAAACAGGTCGATCTGGTGAGAAGTGAGGAGTTCTACAAATCGTGTTGTTGGGTCGCGTCGGTCCATGAGAATTTCTAGTGATACCTTATCTATTGACCCATGAGTCATTCGGTCGAGGCCTGGCAGGCTAATTGAAAACGAAACACGAGTACCACGACTGTTCGATCACATTCAGTCCATTCAGCTCCCGTAAAACGAATCAGAGTAAAGGCTTAACTCGCATGCGTAAGCAAAGATTCCGACAATTTCGCGAACTGAATGGTGGGTGTAATACAAGCAGTCTAATTCAGCCCTTTGTGTTGCAATCTTACATAAAAACTGGCAAAAATAGCAAACGGCAGTTCTTTGCAGAAAAGTTGTAAGGAATCAACCCCACGCGCTGAATTACTCCACTGGCCGAGTGTGCGCGGAAGTCGCAAGTTCGTCCATCGGGTCCAGAGAAGTAATTCGATCTGGCGAAGCTCGTTGCGGAAACTCTTCAAAAAATCATTGAACTTTTCGAGTTGTGAGCATTTCGTCTGCTTGAAGCGGGGCAGCCGCTTTTCGGGCTAACAGATTACGGTCGACATGAAACGTCTTGCATTAGCGATGCGCAAAGCCGTCGGCTGCTGTCGCGTTTGGGGAAAGAACAATTTGATTGCCAATGCTCGCGCACAGCGCGGTTTTGGCTAATTACCAACTAAGTGTTAAACCAATCGAGAGTTTTAAGGGGGGTTCTTATGCATTCATTGATTAGGCAAATTGTGGTGATGGTACTTTGCCTGACTGGAATTATTGTGGCAAAGGATGCTTTTGCTGCGTTCAGCATTATTAACGGAGGTTTTGATGCCCAGGGCGCTGAAGTGAATAATCTTCCCGAAATCCAGTCCTCCGACTGGTTTACACAGAGCAACGCGGCTCAGACATGGAGCGACGCGATGCTACACGCTCCCGCTGGCAACCAAGGGGCTTGGGACTTCAATGGGTTGCTGCTTGGCAGCAACGGTCCTGCTTTTGCCGTCGATGGCTCGGGCGAACCTGGTTATGTCTACCAGTCGATCGGTACTTACAGTGGCGAAGCCTCGATAACAATCACCGGCTACGTGTTTAATCGAACCAATAGCAACCCAGTGGGTGACTTTGACGTCGCACTATTCTACAGCGAACCTGGTGCCTTTACTCCGGGCGTGGGGGTCGACCTGACTGGCTCCGCGGCGGTGCTCATCAGCGAGAAAACATTTACTGAAACGACCTTGGCTCTGCCGGGTGATTTTCCAACACTTACTGGCGCTACAGCCCAAAGCGCGTTCTGGTCGAATGCGTTTACTTTAACCGGCTCGGGCGTCACTTCGGGGGATTCGGTTTGGTTGCGTATTGCCGACGGCGGGAATCCCACGCTTTTGGTCACCGATCAACCCGTCATTGACAATCTCAATATCGCGCCGAATGTCATCGGCGACGTCAATGGTGGCGGGGCGACATTAGCCGACTTAACGATCATCCGCAATAACTTCCGTAAATCCACCGCCGTCACTCGTGCCATGGGTGACCTTGATGGTAGCGGCGACGTGGACTTTCTCGATTACTTTCAGTGGCGCACACAGTATTTGTTACAGAATCCTTTGCTTGATGATGCTCCGGGTCTCTTCGACGTTGTTCCCGAGCCAAGCAGTGCGATTTTGCTGCTTGTGTGCGGAACCCTGGCCGGCACTCGCCGCGGCAGGTTATTTGATACGTCTCGTTGAAATAAAACTGGTCTCACTACACACAAAAATAATTCTGGCTCTCTCACTAATACTGGAAATGCGCTGATGTCGGCGAGCGAAAAAGTCTCGCCCCTTTTCAAGCGACACCCTTTGATCAAAAAATATAAGGAAACCGCAATGAGCTTCATAAAAGTTCGACGTGCCTTTGTGGCGGCGTTGACAATGACTGGTTTAGTGTTTTGCATCCAAACCGTCAGCGCGACCGATACATTTTTCTTGCAATCAACTCCGGGTTCCACGGGTGATTGGAATGTTCCTGGCAACTGGAGCAATGGCAGCGTCCCCGACTATCTTTTTGAGGACCGGGCCGTTATTGAAAACGGGAATACGGCGAACCTTTCGGCTGCGGCGGCGGCCCAGACAGGCGGTGTCGCGTTGGGTCTAACGCTCAACAGCACCGGAACTCTCAACATCAACCCCGGCGGCACCCTTACCAGTCGACCTTCGGTGTCGACGAATGGCAACTTCGAAATCGGACCGACGGGCGGTGGTGTTGGTATTCTCAACATGACCGGTGGCACACTTACCGTTGGCGTGACTGGTGCACTTGCCCAGTTACAGATGGGCAATAATGCGTTGAATCAGCTTAACTTGAGTGGCTCGGCCACGATCAATACCAGCAATGCCCAACTTGGTGGTACCACCCGTGTGACGGGTCCGAGCGTGAACTTTAATCCGTTCAATTTCACTTTGCAGGGGCCTAGTGCCCTTATTGCTGGAATTACGGGACCAACTCATTCAGCCTTGAAAGCGTCGGGCATTGCCACGATCGGTGGGACGCTGGCTGTGGAATTTACGGGTGTGACCCCTGCCTTTGGTCAGACTTGGAATATTGTCGACGCCCCCGCGATTGCGGGCACGTTCACCAACGCCGGCAACGTCCCTGTCACGGGCCTTGCGGTTCCACCTGCACTGGGCGAAGTTTACCGCGTCACTAAAACCGCTGGCGGCACCTTTGGAACAGTCCTTCAGCTTTCTCGCCAAAAGGCCTTGGTCTTGCAAGTCAATCGCGATACTGGTGCTGTCGCTATCCTGAACCCCCAGGACGGCGCGATCAATATCGATGGCTACCGGATTAGTTCGGCCGCAGGCTCGCTCGAATTCACAGGCGGAACCTGGAATAGTTTGACAGATCAGTCAACGCCAGGGTGGGTTGAGGCCTTTGCCTCGGGCAACACCCTCGGTGAATTGAATATTGGATCAACTCTGAATTTCAGCGGATTACCGTCAAAGTCTTTGGGTAACGCCTACGACGACCGCAACGCATTCTTCAGCGGCGGGCTGGGTGCCTTAGGCACTGATCTGGTGTTTACTTATTCCGAGCCGGGAAATCCCAATCAGATTTTTGGACAAGTCGTCTATGAAGGAGCGGGGCGGACTAACTCGTTAATCTTGTCCATTGATCCCACCGATGGCCAAGCGACACTCATTAACGACGCTCCGGGAGCCATTTCTCTTGAAGGCCTCTCTATCTTGTCGGATGCCACGGCTTTAGTTCCCGGCAATTATATCGACAGTGCGACGCCCAATATCACAGTTCCCCCGGGAATCAACACCACCAGTGCCATTTCGGAGTTGGTCACGAATCCCGCTAACCCATTTGTGCTGGCTGGCGACGCTACGTTCAATTTGGGCAACATCTTCAACACGGCTTCGCCACAGTCGGGTATTACGTTTGAGTTCGTACGCCCTGGTGAAAATCTCGTTCGCACGGGCCTCGTGGTGTTTGAAGAAGCCACGGGACAAGATGGCGACTTCGATGGCGATGGCGATGTTGACGGTCGAGACTTTCTTGTTTGGCAACGGGGTGGCTCGCCCACGCCGTTCTCCTCAGGTGATCTTGCCCTGTGGCAAACCAATTATGGGGTGGGCCCTCTCACCGCCAGCGTGAACTCGGTTCCTGAACCTAGTTCGATCTCGTTGGTAATGCTCATGATTTGTACCACATGTGCTTTACGATTCCGGGACCGCGGCTAGCGTTGCCAAGACAGCATTTCATGTGAAGAGGAGACCGAATGAAAATGGAGAGAACCCTAATGAATACAAGATGGCAGCATTTCGTTGGGAGAAGTCCCAAAGCGAACAGTCAAGCTAGGAAATCCGCTTGGCTGCGCACCCGTGGTTTCACGCTTGTGGAGCTATTGGTCGTGATTGCCATCATCGGTGTGCTGGTCGCCTTGTTGCTCCCAGCAATTCAGGCGGCTCGCGAAGCGGCACGACGAACTCAATGCACCAATAACCTCAAACAATTAGCGTTGGGAGCGCTTAATCACCACGATGTGCAGAAGCATTTCCCCACGGGGGGCTGGTCTTACGGTTGGGTCGGCGACCCCGATCGCGGTTTCGGTAAAGATCAACCGGGGGGATGGATCTACAATATTCTGCCGTTCATTGAGCAAGGGAACCTGCACGACATTGGTACCGATGGAAATCCTGATGCCGCCACGAACCCTCAACGACTTGCCGTTAAGGACTCGGTTTTACCCCAGCCGATTGACACGATTAACTGCCCGAGCCGACGACCCAATACACCGTATCCCTTGGCGAAATCAGACCAAGCAGGTGGTTTCAACAACTCGCTGAAACCCGAAACCTGTGGTCGAAGCGATTACGCCGTCAACTCGGGACATATGTTTGTCGAGTTCGATGCCGGGGCCAACAATTACGGCGTGGCGGACGCTTATGCTTGGCCGAGTGATGACACCGATCTGCATGTTTATTTGACGGGTATTTCGCACCAACGGAGCCAAGTGAAGATCTCACAAGTCACGGATGGCACTTCAAATACGTATCTGATTGGTGAGAAGTTCATGAGGTCAGATGATTATCTGACGGGTTTCAGCCCAGGAGACAACGAGACATGGTGTACCGGCTACAACAATGACAACTATCGCGTGACCGGGGCTTGGGCCGGTGGCCAAGTTATTCCTTTGCCACCCCTGCAGGACACGAGCAATCCCACCTTGCCAACGGGTGTGGGAGCGCCACCCAACCCCGCACCAGGTACGGTCTCATCCAACCCCGATTTGGCGGCTCGGCAGTTTGGTTCCGCACATGCCGCCGGATTTCAAGCAGCCATGGCTGATGGCAGCTCTCATTTAATTACTTACGATGTTGACCCCTTCGTTCATCTCTATCTCGGTAATCGCGAGGACGGTAATACAACCACGTTACCTTAAGAACCTCGGCCTTAATTGACACCCACACTTGATAAACATGTTGACGATGAAAAATTCTACTGACTTACACTGGAGATTCGATATGAATACCTTTTCGATGCGTGCCAAATGCTATCTCGCGGCGCTCGCTTTGATCGCCGTGGGAACCGCCAACGTCCATGGCCAATGCAATCCGGCCACTTGCTTGGGTACCTATGCCACGGTGAATACGTATGACGAAAACGTGGTGGCGACGAACACGGTTTCCATACTACTTCCTAACAGCAACGTCACGATAGAAGATTTTAAGTTGGAAATGATTGCAGCGCATGCTGCTCAAACGGGGGGCGTGGTCAACTTTGATACGGTCCAGAATCAGACCGAGAGTCGAGCGATCAAGCAATTTGATGCCTTGTTTGGCAGCGATCTGAGTTTTATTTTAACCACGACAAGAACCGACAATCCTGATCCAGTCAACGGTACCAACTGGAATACCAACAGCAACGAGCCCAACCGAATATCGGGTGCCAACTATCTGGGTAATGGGGGCGGCTCGAATGTGATTGCCATCTTCAGTCAGCCGCTGGAATTGTTTGGCATTACGGCCTTGGATCGTGGCGGCGCGCGGCCAGGCACCTTTCGCGTTGATTACCAAGACGGCACGTTTTTTGATTTTGCTACTCCCACGGGAGTACCTGGCAGCCCGATCAACCTGGCTGACGGCAGCAAACTCATCACCCATCGGGCTCCGGTTGGCAAGAAAATCACAGGCTGGAGATGGACGGGCAACTTTATCCGCTGGGACGACTTTGGCTTTATCGTGGCCGACTTCCAGCCGGGCGACGCTGATGGTGATCTCGATGTCGACCTCGACGACTTCGAACTCATTCGCGGCAACTTAGGCAAGGTCGGCACAGGTTTGGCGGGCGATGTTCGCGCGAACGGCATCGTCGATCTGAACGACTTCAAGCTCTGGAAGCAATACTATCCCACTGCCGCGCCTCTCGAAGCGTTGGCGGGTACTGTCTCGGTTCCTGAACCAACTTCACTGTTGCTCGGTTTGATGGGAGCCGTTGCTTATCTCGGCGGCCGTCGTCGGCAGCGTTAATTTTTGCGTAGCGAATCGAAAGCGAATTGTTCTTCTCTATTTTTGAAAGGGTCAAGCTAATGAGGTTTCAACTAAGATTTTGTTTCAGTATAGCGACAATCGCTTTACTGCTAGGGATGGTCGGAGTGACGCAGGCAGCGTTTTTGACCACGGGTATTTACGATGAACCTGTGAATCTGAATGCAGCGGATACGCTGGCAACGAGCTCCAATCGGACGATAGTAGAATTTACCTCCGACATGGCCGCCGCCCATGCCGCGGATCGAGGGGGCGTGGTTAATTTCGATACCGCATCCAATGATGCTGATTTGGCGACGTCACTTGTCCCTGGCGATCCTGGGCGGGGAAGCTTCACGGCCCGCTATGGCGTTAGCCAAAACCTTTCCCTCGTTGTCAGTCGCTTGGAATATGTTCCCTCACCTGCGGCACTGGGAATGAATCAAAACATTGTCGCTGAGAAAATCTCCGGCGATGGTGCTCTCGGGTTGTCCGGTTCGGGTGCCTATACACTCTCGTTTAGCTCACCACTCACGGAATGGGGCATGACTGCCATGTCGCGTACTGGCGACCGCACAGGCACCATGACCATTACTCACACCGATGGCAGTACCTTTGCCTTTGCCTCTCAAAATCCGACGGGCGCAGCCAATGCAAATGACACGTTGTTTGCTTATGCTGCTCCTCACGGTAAGTTCATCGCCAGAGTGAATTGGAATGGCCCCTTTTTGCGTTGGGACGACATGGGCTTTGCTATTCCCGAGCCCAGCTCGATTGCCTTGCTGGCCTTCGTTGCTATGGCTGCCTTGATGCGTCGTAATAAATAGTAATGAAATATCCTGGGACGAAAGTTGATATCAGAATCGTCCAGCTTTTAAGTGGGGGCGTCTCGCGTAAGCGGGCGCCCCATTTTTTTCAATTTTCCACATTTTTCTACCGTACTCGTTTTTGCATCGCGCTTTCACTGGCTTGAATCTTATTAATTGCTGTTTGATTCGCTTTCTCCGGAACACGGAAAGTAGGCACACGGAAAGATGGTCACTCCCCTCGCTCAATGGCTGAAAAGAATAATGCTCAAGGCCTCGCTTCGTTTCTCGCTGTGGATCGTCACTTGGTTCTCGCGCCTGCCGATTGCGTTGGCACGAAAAACTCGTGAGCGGGGCGTTCACCGCACGGCCGTGTTGCTGAGCCGTTGTTGCTTTATTGAGTTGCTTGAACCGCGGCTGGCGATGGCCGTCGGGGATTCCTTCGTGGCACCAGCCGATCCGCGAGTGATTGTCGATGCCACGGGCGATTGGCGATTTGCGTTCAATCCCTCCGGCACGCCGCAATCGGTTTCCTACAATGATTCGAGTTGGGGCCTTGTCGACTTGCCGCATACTTGGAATGCCACCGACGGACAAGACGGCGGCACTTTCTATGCGAATGGGGTCGGCTGGTATCGCAATACCTTTACCGCCGCGGAACTCGCCGCGCTGGCAGGCCAGAAAATATTTTTGGAGTTTGAAGGGGCCAGCATCATCACCGATTTGTACGTCGACGGCGTGGCCATCGACTTCAATCCCGTATCGACGGAAGATTCGCACGTCGGGGGTTTTGGCACTTTTCGTTTCGATTTGACGCAGCAGTTAACGGCAGGCCAGTCACACCTGGTTGCCGTGCGAACACAAAACAATAATTTTGCAACGATCACGCCGCCTCAAGCTGGCGACTATTCAAAATATGGCGGGTTGTACCGCGACGTACGTTTCGTGGGCGTTGACCCGACCCATATTGCGCTCCGAGAACTGCAGACATTCGCTATCGACGCCGATGGCAACGCGGGGACCGCGCCCACCGCCACGAATACTCCCATCGCTACTCCAGGAATTTACTTTAATTCGTCAAATGTTTCGGCCGCGTCGGCGACTGTTGAGGTCAAAACCAAGCTCGACAACCAATTGGCCACGGCTCGCAATGTTGCGGTTCATAGCGTGCTGGTGAACGATGCGGGAGTCATTGTTGCCGAGCATGAAAACACGCAAAATCTTGCGCCGGGTGCTTCGTCAATAATCGTAACTCAAAGCTCGAGCGTGGCGAACCCTCGCTTTTGGAACGGCCGGATCGACCCCTATCTTTACGATCTGTACGTCGAAGTCCGCGACGAATCCACCGACGAGCTCTTGGACCTGATGCACGAACGAGTGGGGATTCGCACTTTTGACGTTCGCGCTTACGACGCGCAGAATCCGAACGCCAACGGGTTTGTGCTCAATGGGCAAGATTATGACTTGCATGGCGTCAATTATCATCAGGATACCGCGGGCAAGGGATGGGCGAAGTCCGATGCCGACACACTCGCCGACTTGACGCTCATGGCCGATATGGGCGTGACGGTCATTCGCACGTCGCACTATCAGCATAGCCAGTATTTCTACAACTTGGCCGACGAGATGGGATTCGTGGTCTACACGGAAACCGCCGTTAACGGTACGGGAGGCAACATTCCCACGACCGAGCCCAACATGTCCGCCTTCTTCAACAATTCGGCGGATCAACTCGCGGAGCTAGTCCTGCAAAACTACAACCGACCCTCGGTCGTGTTTTGGGGGATGCATAACGAAGTGTCGCAGGGTTCGGGCACTCAGTTTGCGGTTAACGAACGTTTCTTCATCGAAATGAACCGCATGGCCCATGCCCTTGATCCCTCGAGGATGACGATCGCGGCCAGTACCAATAATACGGTTACAAATTACGACAGACTCCACGATAACATTACGTTCAATCGATACTTCGGCTGGTACGGCGGCGCCCCGGCGGATTTAGCCGCGTGGGCCGATCAAAGCGGCGTTAGAAACGCCAATTTTCCCGTTGGGTTGGGTGAATTTGGTGGCGGTGCGAGCATCTATCATCACACCAACGACGTGACCGACTTGATGAGCAATCCCAATGGCCAGCAATGGCACCCGGAGAATTATCAAGCCTGGGTTCATGAGCAATTGTGGTCGATCATCGCCGATCGACCTTGGATGTTCGCCAAAACGATCTGGTTAATGTTCGACTTTGGATCGGATGGTCGAAATGAAGGTGCCCAGCCCGGCATCAACGACAAAGGAATAGCAACTCTCGACCGTCAGACGAAGGACGCCTACCACTATTATCAAGCCAACTGGAACGATCCCAATCGAAGCTGGAACAACGAGCAGGTGCTGTACATTGCCGACTGGAGGTGGACCGATCGCCATTCCTCGCCAGCCACGGTCAAGGTTTACTCTAATCTTGACGCGCCGCAACTTACCCTCAATGGAGTGTCGCAAGGAACCATGATTCCGCTGGTGACGGGAGGATTGCTCATCCCCAACACCTACACCATGCAGGTAACTCTTGCCGATGGCGACAACGAAATCGCGGTGAACAGCCTTTTCAATTCAGAAAATGTCGCGGATTCGGTGACTTGGACCTATCATGCGCCGACCCTCGCCGGTAGTCCGTTTGCACGGATCGACTTTACCTCCGGCCCCTCCAATGCGCAGCAAGGATACGATGCCGACTCGGGCCTGGCGTATGGCGTTCAATCCAATGGAACCTACGGTTGGCTGAATGCGTCCACGCTCGCGCCAGCCACAAACTTTACGGGACTCATCGATGCCGCCGCGGCAGCCCCGTTCAACGAGTTGCGCTATCGCACTAGGATGGAGTTTCCCTCGAATCGCATCTGGGAATATGCCCTTCCCAATGGCTTGTATGACGTGCGCGTCGTTTCGGCCGATTCGGACTTCACGAATATGATCAACAACATGACCCTGGAAGGCTTTCAGTTGCAGGACGATGATTCCGTCCTCAATGCGGGCAATCCTGGTTCGTCTCCCGATCACGATGAGTTCTACGCGCGGGTGGATGTGACCGATGGTCGGCTGACGCTGACAACCGCACCAGGCGCTGTCAATGGACGACTCGCGTTTCTTGAAATCAATAGTGTCGTCGAGCAACCCGAGTTGCAGGGCGACTACAATAGCGACGATGTTGTTGACGGGGAAGACCTAGGCGTCTGGCAAAGCAACTACGGACCGGGCGGCAGCATGGCGGATGGAGATGGAGATGGAGATGGTGATGTCGACGGCCGGGACTTCCTCATTTGGCAACGCAATTACGGCAACGCAATCGAGCCAGCTCCCTTAAACAACTTGGTGCTCATCATTCACCCCGAGACGGGCATCGCGCACCTGAAAAATGAAACAACCCAGACGCTCCTGCTCGATGCGTATTCCATCAACTCGACCGCTGGTTCTTTACTCCCGCAGAATGGGAGTTGGAATAGTCTAGCCGATCAATCGATTCAGGGCTGGGTCGAAGCTTTTACCTCGGAAGGCATTATTTCCGAGCTCAATGCCCTGGGATTCATGTCGATAGCTCCCGGCAATGCAATTTCCCTCGGAGAAATATTTGATCTGAATGATCCTCAAGTCGGGATTACCCTCGAATATACACTTAGTGACGGCACTGAGATGCAACAAGGGGCCGTCGTGTTTCGCGCTGCCGTGGGAACATTTTCCAGCCTCAGCGACAATGAGCTGGAGCAGTTTCAAACTTCCCTAGTGGCGAGCACGCTCTCTGCATCAGAGACAGGACCACAATCGCTCGACGCGGCCTGGTCTGCCTTGGACTTCTATGCGCGAGGAGCCAATCGGATTGAAAGCAAGCCCACGGAAGATGAGGCGTACTACCTTGCTGACATTTCTGCCAGACGGCCTGGAAAGTACGGAACAATTCAGCCAGAAACCGCTCCGTCGCGGGGGGTATCCATCGACGAGGCACGTTTGGCCCGTCTTACTCCAGACGGTGATTGCAGTGCGCGGTCATTTGACAAATTCTACGAGTGCTTGGGCGCGGAACTAGAAATAGTTCTTGATGAGTAGCACAAGGTCGCCACTCCTTCAGCGTGCATGTTGCGTGCATGTTTTTCTCGTGGTTTGCCCTAAGAGATTGAAGGGTATGGCGTTACGTCACTCATTGAGTGGGGTTCGCCTGCCGTGAATGTGTTTCACAAGATGCGGGAATGTGTACGAACATTCTCGATTTCTTAATACCCGCTCATTTTACGCAATTTCAGATGACCGATTGCTTCTGGGTGACTATAACAATTTGGGCGGCTTAGGTTTTTCTTTCTAGTTCATCATCACCAGTTGGCTCTCGACAGAAGGAATAATTGTATGGTCCCGTGCATGTTGCGTTCATGTTTGATGATACTTGTATGTAGCGTTTTTTCTGTGCAGCAACACGCCGCTGTTGCCGAAGAGTTTGGTTTTCAATATGCCGGCCTCGTCGTGCAAGCTTTTGGTGCTCCCTACGGATACACCGTCCCAGGTTTCACTCCCACGACTGGCCGCTTTGTTTATGAAACCAATACCGGCGATCCCCTCCCCATCGCCGGTTGCGGTGACTGCGCGGCCTACGTGCATCAGCAGATCAATGGTTTCTCGGCCACGTTTAGCGGCCTCCACCTGCGTGCTGATGAGTACGTCATCGAGGTGCGCAACAATGTCGAAGTCATCGGCGTCGGCATGGCTGATGTGTTCTCCGTGCTTTACCCGGGGATCAGCGGTCTTGATCTCGACGCCCCATTGCTGGCCAATGGCGTGGCCCAAGCCGCGGGGCAGATCCGGGTTGACTTCATCGGCAACACCAGCGTATTCGCCGATTCGTCGCTCCCCGCGGAACTTGATCCGGCCGACTTCAACTTGATGCTCGGCGTGAATGTCATGGGAGATGAAGTCCCCGCGAATGCTCCCGATTTGTTGTTCGCGCTGCAAACACTCTCCGCCGTGCCGCTCCTGGAAAGCGATCACGATCTCGACGGCGACGTCGATGGCCGCGATTTCTTGATTTGGCAACGCAACCATGGCACGGCCAATTGCAATGGCGATGCCAATAGCGACAATCTTGTGGACGGCGTCGACCTCGGAGTGTGGCATACCCAGTATGGCTCGTTCGTCTCTCCCCTGGTGGCGGCGGTTGCCGTGCCCGAGCCGTATTCACTGACGCTCATGGGGGCGATGCTCTTGACGTGCGTTTCACGCCGACGGTAGTCGATTTTCCTGAATGTCATTCCGAAAGGAGCCCTCTTGTCTCGTAGAGCAAAAAAAGGCGACTTGAGGAATCGGGCTGCCAATCTCGCGCACTGCGCTGATGTGAGGGAACTGCGGAACAGTTCCCTCGGTCGGCGAGCGTTCACGCTTGTGGAACTTCTGGTTGTCGTGGCGGGGCTGTTGATGCCGGCCTTGCAGGCGGCCCGTGAGGCCAGTCGCCGGGCTTGGTGCCAGAACAATCTCCGGCAGTTGGGGCTGGCGCTGCTGAATTTCGAGCAGGTCAACACGCGGCTTCCCGTGGGGGCCCGTACGCAGACCATTCCCGGCTTTACGCTCGGTTCCTTCGGCTCGTCCTGGTGGATCGACGTGCTGCCGTACATCGAACAAAACGAAGTCTTCCACCGCTACGACAAGAAGTCGATGAACCATGGTTTTGCCCTGGTCCACGTACAAAATGCTCGGTTGGCGGACGGCTTGGAAATGGGGGTCATGTTCTGCCCCTCCAGTTCGCTGCCGCGCACCCGTTATGTGGGGAGCGTACAAATGGCGATCCCGGCTTATGTCGGCGTGGCGGGGGCCGCCAACGATGACACCTTTTCCGAGACGCGGTTCAATGTTTGCTGCGAAGCGCGTATGACCGGCGAAATCGCGGCGGGGGGGGTGCTCGTGCCTAATGCTCCGATCACGCTCCGAGAAGTGACCGATGGCGTGGCCCATACGCTTGTCCTCGGCGAAACCTCGGAAGCGGCCTACGACTCCGCAGGCCGCGCCTATCGGGTCGACGGAGGGCACGCTTTGGGCTGGATCGTGGGGACGAACGCTGTTGGAACCCCTCCCGACTATGCCAAGTTTAATTACTCTGACAATGCCAAGCCTCCAGACTGTTACAACATCGTCACCGTCCGCTACGCGCCCAACGAGACCAGATACGAACTCCCCGGAATTAATGACGATCATGGTCCGAACAACCCGTTCATCTCGGCGCACCCCGGCGGGGTGAACGCCTTGTTGTTGGGGGGCGGGGTTGTTTTTTTGGCCGATGAGATTAACCTAACCAGCCTCAAACAATCGGCCACCCGCGACGACGGCCAAGTCGCGGCTGAACAAGATTGATTAATCCCCCTCCCCAGTACTCTGGGGAGGGGGATTTGTTTGCCACTAACCACTAACTCCCCCCACCAAGGAGCTTTCGCATGTTGCGTCGCCAGTTGTTTTCCCTGCTGACCGTGTTGGCTGTCCTGCTGCTATCGGGACTCAACCAGAGTGAATCCCATGCCGCCCGTTGTTGCCGAGCCAAGCAGAAATCCTCGTGCTGTGCTTGCCAACCCACCACGACTTGTTGCCAGCCCTGTGAAGAGTGTTACGAATGTCGTGCTGGCTGTATCTGTATTGACTATGTCTTCTACGGCTTTCCTGGGTACTATTTGCACTATGCCAAGAGCTATCCCAACAGCAACGATTGCACTCAGTACACTACTGTCATTCATCAAGACACCTCAATCTTAAGCCAGACAACCTGCCCCAATTGCCCATTGCCAGCCCGCTATAATACGACCAGCGTTGATTGCCTACCTGATGCTGTTCCTGCCGATTACGACATCGAACTGCGAGTCATTGCACCCGATTATCAGGCGGTCAAGTATCTGATGGGCGAAGCCAAGCTTCCTGATGGCAGCTCGCTCAAAGCACGGCTGTTGTTACTCAAGGTCAAAGTGGGCAAGCCGGGCCAGGAACATCTAGAACTTTTCGCTTTCGGATTTCAAGCCAAGGAACTGCCCACGGGACCAAACGAATTGGCTAATCCCGGATTTCCCAGATGACTTCCCGCACAATGGCACGCGATTTGCGCCACACCTTGTAAAAACAGCGGTTTGTACGCTCAACATGCCATCGTGAC
>JAWXAV010000192.1:0-22241 GCA_034439695.1 Bythopirellula sp.
CACGATGGCATGTTGAGCGTACAAACCGCTGTTTTTACAAGGTGTGGCGCAAATCGCGTGCCATTGTGCGGGAAGTCATCTGGGAAATCCGGGTTGAAGCAGATTGACGATCTCACTCCCGAGCAACGTGACCAGTTGCTTGAGAAATTGGAGTCGCATCAGGCGAAAAACGGCATCTCTCCCTTGCCGGATCGCTCGTTATTCGACGCGCTACATGATCGCGGCATGATTGGTTCGATCACCAATGGTCCCGGCGATCTCGGGACAAATCCTGTCCATATGGAAGGATTTGGTGAAAATGCTCATTGAGCCGGTTCTCGTCGACGCCGGGGCATTGATTGCTCTGTATGAAGCTCGTGATCCCTTGCACAAAGCATGTGTCGAACAAGCCAAGTTGTTGCCCGTGGGCAAAGCTTACACTTGTTGGCCTGTCATTACCGAAGCTGTATATCGGCTCCGCAAATATCGCAGCGAGCGACGAAAATTGCTAGAAGCCGTTCGTGATGGCATATACATCCTGCTGCCTTTGGATGCTGATGATATTCCTGGTCTGGATGCCGTCATGACAAAATATGATGACCAACAAGTCGATCTCGCTGATGCTTGTCTCGTACATCTCGCCAATCGTGAAAGCATCGAGGCCGTGTTCACCACCGACCGACGACATTTTCAAGTCTATCGCAAGGCGGATGGCAAGCCTTTTCGTTTGCTGCCAGCTCCGTAATGGACAGGAGAACTGCAAAGTCTCCCTGAATGTAGCAGGCACACTCTGTATGCCGTGGCGGACGCGCTAAAACACGGTGATTTCACCAAGGCGGTTACGACACACGGAGTGTGCCTACTACTTTGCAGCTCTCCTGCCGTAATGGATAACTGCGTATCCGCCATGGCGTATTGCAGCCTATAATCCGACTGATTTCCGCGGCAATTGCCAATCTTTTCGCACTTTTGGCGAAACACCTGTATCGCGTGGTGAGAGGCTTGTAATCCAAGGCCCCGTCGTCGCGTAGTCTTGGTAGCGGCCGCCACTACCGATTCAGATTCAACCCCATTTCCTACAGGAACTTTGCCATGTTACGCTTATTTAGCTCTGGCCTGATGTCTTTCGCTTTGCTCATTTCCACGGCAAGCGCTCAACAAACCGAAACCGTGCTGCCGGTGCAGGACATCATCGACAACACCGTGTGGGAGGTCCATCTCCAAGTGGAACGGCTGTTTGCCAGTCCGCTCGGTGAAATCATCAATGACATCGTGCGCAAGGAAGCACCCGACAAGGAACTTCACCTCGACGCGATGGTCAAAGCGCTGGGCTTCGATCCGCGAACCGACGTGGGAGAAGTGATCGTGTTCGGCGATGACTTCGAGCACACGTCGGCCACGGCGCTGGTGAATATCGGCCCCAGTCGCGGCAATATCGAAGGCTGGTTGCTTGCCGCCCCGGGTTACAAATCAGAACTCTTGGACGACGAAACGATCATGCATTCGTTTCTGGTGGAAGACAAGGAACTCCCACGCATGTGGTGCGCCATCCCTTTCAGCAAAGCCGACAAGAGCCACATCTTGGTGGCCTCGTTCGACCGCGACAAGACCACCAGTTTGGCCCAGCATTTCGCGTTGCAAGGAGTGGGGCCTCTCGGCAAGCGTCTGCAAGACAACACCTTCTTGACTGTTTCCGTGAACGATTTGTCCAAAGCGCCTTTTGAAATTGACGAAAATGAACCCGGCTCGGCGATTGTCAAAACAATTCAATCGCTAACTTTGGAAGCTGTGGCCGATACCGAGCAGCTTACGGCCAAGGGCGAAGTTACCACCGACAGCCCCGCCCGGGCTCAGCAACTTAACCAGTTGATCGTGGGCATGAAGGCCATGGTCCAGTTGGCGCTTCCGGAAAAGGATCCCAATGCCAAGGAATTTGCCGAACTGCTCAATAATCTCAACGTGGAATATGCGGAGGGATCAGAGAATCTCTCCGCGAATTTCTCGATCGGGTATGATGTGATTCAGCAAATGATCGAAGCCAAGCATGGGCATCACTAAGTCGCTTCATTGATAGTGTGACCAACGTCTTCCATCTGTCATTCCCGCGCAGGCGGGAAACTAGTTTTTGAGTCTTCCATCTTGGTTTCCTGCCTGCGCGGGAATGACGAAAAACGTAGTGATATGACCGCGATTTTGGCACTCGCTGACAGCACCGACGAGCAACTCGCCAAGCGAGTGCAGACGGGGTGCGCCGCAAGCTTCGCGGAATTGGATCGGCGGCTCAGGCCGCGACTGTTGCACGTCCTCACGCGGCGTCTTCCCACGCGGGAAGACGCCGAGGACGTTGTGCAACAAACTCTGCTTCGCGTGTTCGAGAAGATAGACCTTTACGACACGCACCAACGCTTAAGCCCCTGGGTGTTCACTATCGCGGTACGACTGGCGGCACAGCAGACGCGGCGGAAGAGTCTGCCGATGAATCAGGAGTCCGAGCGGCAACTCGAACTCATCGACCGCACGGCAGCTCCCGATGAACAAGCGAGCCGCCGGGAAGAACGCGACAACCTCTGGACGCTGGCGGATCGCGTGCTCAAGACCGAGCAATGGACGGCTTTGTGGCTCTTCTACGGCGAGGAGCAAACGATCAAGGAGGTGGCCCAAACCTTGGGGCGGACCAAGACCTCGGTAAGCGTCCTCTTGTTCCGCGCGCGGAAGATACTTTTACCACATTTGCAAAAGCTGACCGTGACCGAACAGTGGCGGGGTGAGTCGGAATCTGCGGAAATGCCACAGTCGACGACACTTCTGCTCGATCCCTGTGGCGGGAGGAACAAATAATGATGCGTAACTTGCTTGAATATCTGACGCAGCGCTCGGTGGATAACGGTACCCCGCCGCCGGTTTGGTTGCGGTGGTTGCAGGAGCGTGATCCGATGTTGCGCGAATACGCCAGCGATGCGCTGGAACTCGATGATTTGCTACGTGTGTCGGCCAGCGCGCGGCGGAGTGAACTGGCGCGGGAACCGTTGACTTCCCGACCCGTGCAGCACGTGGTTCGTCGGGATGTCACAAATCCTTCACGCTACGCACAGTGGGGTTGGCTCGCCACCACCGCTGCGGCGCTGTTGGCGTTTGTCATCTTTTGGAATCACGATCCTGAAAAACAGGCCAACGCCGCGCGGGCGCAAATGCTTTCGACGCAACTCGCCACCATGCCGGACGACATGCTGGCAGCGCTCGCGCAGGCAGCCCGTTCGTCGCAAGATTACTCGCCGCTCGCGCGACTCAAGCTCCCCCCAGGCAGTCTCTGGAGCGACATTCCACGCGAGACGCAGGGACAATTGAAAGAATCGCTCAATGAGTGGGGCACGCAATTGTCTGCATTGGGGGAGCAAGTTTACGAGCAGTTGGATGTGCGGGCGGGAATCAACTGAGGGCGCGGATGGACTAATCGCTCACGCAAAACTTAAGCGTTTGTTTCGCGCGAGGAGTGCGAGAGTGGCAAACATTGATAAGAGCATCGAACTTGGTTCTGGGATGACGATGCTAGCGACTCGGAAGCCGATGCTTACGTCATCGGCTGTTCTGCCTACAGTTACAGTGTTCCTGATTAAATTTGACAAGGATGATGCGTTTGAAAACCAGCTACCGCCACGATGGCCTCTAGGGCCATTGAGTGGCGAGGAAATGAAACTCTCATCCCATTCCTGGACATTCCCACCTTGCGCCATAGTGCCATACGGACTCAATCCACCGGCTAGCGTGACCTCTGCTGGGCCTAGTGTAAGGAGTTGATCGTATACGGCGGTGTTCGGAGTAGTTCCGTTGACAGCGGGAATGGGGGCTATGTCGCTACCAGTTGGGTAGTTGTAGTAAACTCCGGCGATTGGGTTGTAATAAGCAGCTTTATACCATTCGTCGACACTGGGCAGAAAATACTTCGCCAAACTATTGCGGTATTCGTTATTCGGGTTGTAGCCCGCGTCGGCTGGATCCCACAGTTGAAAATTTGCGTTCGGTGCGGAGCTAGAGAATTTATAGGCCGGAGTGCTGCCCGTGCTAATGTTAAGCCAGTTCACAAATCGGGCCGCTTCGTCCCATCTCACACTTGTAGCTGGCATGTCGGGACCGCGGGTATCTTTGGTAATACCGAGACCACTTAAAGCGTTCGCCTTGTCGATCATCTGCTCAGAAATTTCATACTTACCGATGCGGTAAGTATAGGGAACTGAGCCCGCCGGGTTTGGGTCGCCTGTTGTATCCGGGGCATTGCCCGGATTGCCGATGGTGACGAACTCGACATCGAATTCGTTCGCACCATTGCCGAAAGTGTCAGCGTAAGTGTGGGAACAGCAAAGCAAGAACAGAGAAAGAAGCGCCAAAGTAGTAATGTTCTTCATAAGATGAGTCCCAAGGTGGTGATAGATTGCTACTGGTAAATTCACAAAAAAACCCCACACTCGCAGACACTTTTCCGACCTCCTGGTCGTGGAAGAATCTGGGAATGTAGGGTCGTGTCGTTAGCGATACCTTGTAGAAGCAATGAGCCGGACATGACGGATAATGAAATCATTGTATCACGAGCGCCCCCCCCCCCTGTCTAGCGCGTGCGCGAAGATTTTGGAGGATTTTTTGCGGAAATAGAAGTCGCTGCTATAGCCGGATCACGCCAGCCGCTCGCCTTCTGTACGCTTATTCCGTCATTCACCGCTCCACTGCGCTGGCGCTCTGTGTCGCGGCTAACGCCTTTACTCCACGCCGAACGCACCCGCTGGTGGGATTTCTATCCCCGTGCGGCTCGTGAGGCCCAGCTTTGGTAAGAACCTTGGCTCAACCGCGAAGATGAAACCGACGTTGTCTTTTGATGAGTCGAACGTCACGCCCGATGTCACGAGCAGCGACTCGCCGATGCGCGTGAAGGAGAGCGACTGGCCGATGCTGCCCGAGTCGCTGAAATCGTAGGATGCTCCTGCCGAGGAAATCCATTTCTCGCTAATGCGGTAGTTGTAACTTCCCAAAAGGGCGTTGCTCTCGACGGGCCCGGTGATCGACCGCACGCCGAGATAGGCGTTGCCGCGCGTGGGGCGATTGAGCAGCACGCCGCCGGAGATTGTTTTGAGGCCATCCCCGAAGAAGTCGGCAAAGCCGTCGGAAAGGATGCTGAAACGATCCCCCAGATGCCAGCGGGCGTCGTAGTCGAACAGGCCGACTTCCTGGCCGAAGTTGTCGCGGTCGGGATCAGGGAAGTAGGTGATATTGGAATCCAACGTGAGCCAATCGACGATGTGTTGCCGACCCGGTCCGCCTCGTTTGGTTTGCCAGCGATGCCGCATTCCCAGCCGCAGTGCCATCAGATCGTCGGCGATTTCGGTGGTGGGCGAAGTGACCCACCCCTGAATGCCGGTGCGGAAAGCGTAGAACGGGGCCTGAAATTTGGGGTCTTTGATCTCGGGCGGCAATAACCCGGTGAACGTACGGCGATTCATCTCGATGATGTTCACGTCGTTGATCGGATCGTAAAGCGGCAACTGGTTGAAATCTTCGTTGGCATCGGCATAAGAGGCTTCGGCTTCAAAGACAACCTTGTGCGACATGCCGTTTAGGTTAAACAACGGGTCTTGCACGTTGGGAAAGACCGACCAGAAGGGCACGCTGGCACGCACCCCGGTGTGGATGTAAGCCCGCTGCAACTCTTCGCCGTTGAGATCTTCGCCCCATTGCGCGAGTTCGCCGAGCGCGAACGGCACGATCTTCACGCCACCCAACATGAACGGCAGATCGAGTTCCTGGCGCGTGACGAGCCGCTCGCCTTCGAGATTGCTCCCGGGTGGCCCTTCCCAAGGCAACCCATCAACAACTTGCGCCGCGAGGGTCGGGTTGGTGGGCGTCGTCGCGTAGTTGATTTTTCCATAGGCAAGCTGCGAGTGCTCAAACCAGGTGAGCCGATCGTCGATCAGCGATTGGCCCAGCCAATAATGGTCGAGCCGCGGCAGCCATTCGGTTTCCGTGAAAAAGTCATTCACCTGACCATTGGCTTCGATGGAGAACGCGCGATTGTCGATCAGCCGTTTCGCCCGCAAGCCGGTGCGTGGATCGCGACGTTCGTCCCATTCTTGTTCGAAGTATTGCTCGACGAACGTGCGGTCGCTGATCACCCCTGATTCGGCGGTGATGTCCCATCCGCTGTCGAGGCGCTGGCGATGTTGGCCAAAGAGCCGGTAGCGATAACTCTCTTCGGGAACAATATCACGGCGACCGAAGCCCAAATTATCGAGGCCATCGTCGGAGATGCCCCAATAATCGAAGATGCCCTGCGCGGGACCGCTGAAACCGAAGATGTCGTTGCGGTTGTAAGAAAAGTCAGTGCCGTGCCCGAAGCCGCGTTCGCTCAGGTAGTCGGCACTGAAACCCCAGTCGGTTCCCGCGGGGGCGTTGCGGATGCCGAGCAGTTGATAGGCATCGAGATCGAACATCGTTTGAAAGCCGAATACGTCGTCGTTACCCACGCGTACGCTGTCGATGAAGAAACTCGGTTTGCGCAAGTCCGTGGCAATCGTCGGCCAGTAAAAAACGGGGATCCCCGAGAGGTACACAAAGTTGCCTTGGCTGGTGGCAAGTTGGCTGTGGTCAGTGCTGACCGCCCCGGTTTGCGGGTCGAATGCCTGGGTTTGCAAATCTTGAAACGTGATTTCATCGGCACCGAAGGCGTAACTCGGTTCTTCCAGGCGGCTAGTCGTCACCAGAGCATCGGTGGCTGAAAAGTTGGCCGCGTCGAGTTGCCGAATCGCCGCCGCGCGGAGCCGCACCAAACCCTGATATTCAAAGTCCTCGGTTTTGGGGAGCGGTGTGAGTAGTTCAGCATCCAAAATGACACCCACTTGCCGGCGGACGTCGTAGAACATGCGATTGGCATAGACCACGCGGTCGCCCTGGCGGAATTCGATGTTGCCTTCCATGTAGATTTCGAGCGGCGTATCCTGGCTCTGGAACGATTGCCCACCCAGACCGGTATCGCCTCCCGCTGTCCAAATCACCGCGCGATCGGTGGTGATATCGACCGTGCCAATGGGGCCAAAGGCGCTGGGAACACCCGTAGTGGGAAGTCCCTCGACGAGTACGCGAATACCACCCGACGCGATGAATGCGCGTTCGCCGGAAGGGAGAGTCTTGGATTGAATTGTTGGTTCAACTTCGCTGCGTGGGAAAAACTCGATGCGGCGCATGCCGGTGGGGCTGGGCTGCACGGCCACCGCCGGCGGCAAAAATTCGTTGTACTGAGCGAGCAAGAGTTGCTGCTGCCGCTCGGGATCGAATTGCGCGAGGCCCCGGTCATAAATCTGCGGCGGCTGGGGAGTGCTAATCACCGGCTCGGGCAATTTCATCCGCAACTCGCCAGAGGTTTCCAACCGTTTGAACCACGTGGGCTGCATCTGGCGTTTGGATTTAGTCGTGGGATCGTCGATCACGATCTGTTCGGCCTTCGACGCTTCCATGTAGACGACGAGACGATTCGGCTGGTCGGCGAGGCGGTTGGCGTCGATCCAGAGGATGGCCTCGGGAGCGCGGGCGTAGGTGAGCCCCTGATTGATGTAGCAATTCCCCTTGAGGTGCCAGACTTCGTAGGTGCCTTGTTGCCAACGACAGCACCAATCGGCGGCCACGGTGATAGGCTCGGTGATCGCGCTCGCGGCTTGCGCAGGCTCGGCATAGACATGGCCCTGGAACATCACAAGTGCCAAACAAGCCGCGATGAGCAGTCGAAAGACGAACGAGCCTGATTGGACTGGTCGCTTAAGCGACCAGTCCGCAGGAGGACTTTGATTCGCGCACCGCGATCCGTTCCGTCGGGTGCGGACAAAGGGCGGGCAACGCCTTGTGGTGCGCGCGAGGCTCAGCGGTCGTTTTCCTTAGCGAGCGCGAGTCGATTTGAGGTGATCGACTCCGTGTGCCAACGATAAGTGAGATATTGAGTTACGAAAAAAAATTTCCCCGAAAATGAGGGCGGCGAAGTATACGGGCCTGGAAAAATAGGGGCAAGGCACTTTCAGGCAGCGCTAGCAATCCGTAAAGCCATGAACCGTATAGCCTTACGACACGATATTGGCGGTCGATTCGGTGACGAGCAGGGCTTAGCCGGGGAAAGCCAAGAATTCGGCGAGCGCGTGTAACACGCCAGCAGTTCTTGCGCTCAAGCCTAGGAATGGTCTTCCCCTTGCAACCCCCGAGTTGTCGAGTCCGCCATGAACATCGATACTACGCATCCCTCCTTGCGAACTTCCTCTCCACAGTATGCCGTCACGATGCCCACCAATTTCACCCACCGCGTTCTGAATTGGCTGATCGATCAACGCTGGTGGCTGTTGGCGTTAGCAATTCTATTGGGCGGCATTGGAGCGTATGTCGGGCGCGATTTGCAAATGGATCGTTCGCTCGAGCGGATGTTCGCGCCCAATGATCCACTCCTTGCTCCCTACCAAGATTTGCAAGGGGCTTTTGGACAACATCAACTCGTGTTGGCCGTCTATCGTGATCCGGAACTCGCCACCACAGCAAGCCTGGCCCGAGTGAATGAGCTGGCCCAGGCAGCCCGCGCAGTTCCCGGCGTGGTGTCGGTGGTCTCAATGCACGATGTGCCCGGCCTGTTGAACAATGAAGGAACCGCGATTAAAGACAACAATCGTGCCAACAAACTCCAAGCCGTCTTTGCCAGCTATACACACAATCAATCGCTCGACGCCGCGGGCATTGTTTGCCTGTTGGAAAAAGAGAGTGAAGCGAAAGTCCCCACCCGCGAAACGCTTGCCGATCTGCGGAAACTCTTGAAGCCACTACCAGAAGGCGTGCTGGTGGGCGAACCCATTTTGATCGGCGAAGCCTTTGATCTCTTGGAAGCCGACGGACGACGGCTCAACACCTGGTGCTTGGGGCTGTTGCTGCTGACCTTCTTCATTTGCTTTCGGCAATTGCGGTGGCTGGTGTTGCCGCTCGTGTTGGTGCAAGTCACCTTGGCCATGACACGGGGCATACTGGTTGCCATGAATCTGGAGCTCAGCATGGTTAGCTCGATGCTTGCGGCGATTGTGACCGTGGTTGGCATCGCAGCGGTGATGCACGTCATTGTGCGCTACCGCGACGAGCGGGCAGCGGGGCATGAGCCGCGCGAGGCGTTGCTACGCACAGGTGAATTGGTCGCCGCTCCACTCTTCTTTGCGTGCTTAACCGACGCCCTCGGCTTTGCCGCCTTGATGGCGTCGAGCGTAAAACCGGTGATCGACTTTGGTTTGATGATGGCCATCGGCAGCGCAATGGTGTTTGTAGTGATCGTGCTAATTTCGCCGGGCATCATTCTGTTCGGCAATGACCGCCGCCAACCTCGCGCGGAACCCGAGACTGCGGAACTGCAAAACTATTTGCACGCGCTCTATGACTGGAGTTGCCGGCACGTCTGGCTCCTCGGTTTGTCGTCGCTCGCGATCACGATTTTCACCTTGATTGGAAATGTGCGACTCGAACAGGAAACCGATTTTACGCGGAATTTCCGACAAAATAGCGATATCGTGCAGGGTTTTCAGTTCGTCGATGAAAACTTCGGCGGTGCCGGTGTGTGGGACATTTTGGTGCCCGCGTCCACTCGGCTGAATCGTGAGGAGGTTCTCAAAGTCTTAGAATTTGAAGATCAACTCCGCGCGAAAGCGCCCGGCCTGACGAAGGTCACGTCGCTCGCCGACATGCTCGACGCGGGGAGCGGCGGACTGCAGCGCGTCGCCTTTGGCGGGGACATGGCCGTGCGTGGTGGCTTGGCCCTCGTGCGGGGACGATTGCCCGATTTTATTGGAGCGATTTACAACCCCACGGCCCCCGCCGAGCAGCGCTATTTGCGGATCATGCTCCGCTCGCCGGAGCGGCTGGAGGCAGCGGAAAAAGCGGAGTTGATTTCACAGGTCCGAGAAACCACCGCCGAGACGTACCCCGAGGCGCAAGTCACCGGCTACTTCGTGCTGTTCACGCACCTCATCGAAAGTTTATTGCGCGACCAGTGGACAACCTTCGGGGTGTCGGCCGTCGGCATCTTGTTGGTGATGACCTGGGCGTTCCGCAGTTTTTCACTCGCGCTTGCAACGCTGATCCCCAACATTCTGCCCGTATTTTGGTTGTTCGGCACGATGGGTTGGCTGGGCCTCAAAATCAACATGGGTGCCGCGATGATCGCCGCCGTCTCGGTGGGCCTCTCCGTGGACGGTTCGATTCACTATGTGATGTCGTATCAACGCTTGCGCCGGGCGGGTGAGTCGCTTGATGCCGCCTTAAAAGCGGTGCAAGCCAGCGTCGGCCGCGCGGCGGTGCTGGCCACGCTCGCGCTGATGGTGGGCTTTTCAACGCTCTGCGTGAGCGACTTTATTCCCACCGTCTACTTCGGGGCACTGGTGAGCCTCACGATGATCGGCGGGCTGGTGGGTAATCTCGTGGCGCTGCCGTTGTTGATTCGGACGGTGGAGCGGTAAGCACGGACCGGCTCACTCAGCAGCAGTTTGTAGCTGCGCTGGCCGAGAGGAAAGCTGGACAAGCTCCCGCTTGTCGTTGAGTTGGCGTTGCTTGGCATCCTCAACCATGGCACGAATGTCATGGTTGAATTTGGCGGCATATTCGCTGCGAATTCGTCTAATTTCTTCAACAATCGAATCTTCGTTCATGGCCAGACGACTACGAGGAGTGAGATCGACGCTCATGGAATAGCATTTGCTTTTGTTAACTGAGGATAAATATATGCATAGTCAATTCCTACATCGCCTAACAAAGCCCCCCTGTAGTGAGTGCCTGAAAGCGAACCGGGAAATCGCTCTCTTATTTGAAAAGCAGCTTTAGCCACTGAATCGGAGGCGTTGACAAGCTTTATTTGAAAAGGGTCCAGCCATTGATTAAGCTTGCCAACTTTCCGCAATACTTCGCCGTACCCAGCGTCAAAATTCGTGTCGTCGATCGCGTCAGACGCGATATATAAATACAAGCGGTCCGATTCCGCAGGATTCAGCCAAAAGTAAACTGAGACAGGTGCGTAGTCATTGAATTCGCCTGCAAACTTCTCGCCTGCTTCGATTTGCTCATTTACCAATAGGTTTTGACCCATGGAAGTACTCCATCTGAATTATTCGTAACAGCCTCGAACAATTTCTCGGCATCTGACTGTGTTTTCATTTGATATCGACTCAGCTCGGACCAGTCCTTAACGTCTAGCCAGTTCTGCGCTATTTTCGGGTTAGAGGTCTTCACTTTTTCAAGCTCGCTTCTTAAATCAGCCAAGTCCAATAAAGATTCAAGCTCATGAGTCCAACATTTGTTTTGAAATCCCTTGCTGCCGAAAATGACTTCGATATTTCGTTCGACATAGGCAACCACACATGATTTCAGCGCACACTCTAAAGCATAACCAACCAAATAATACGCACCCGACCAACGATGGGCTGCAAGCAAGGCTCTCGCATCTTCGGTTCGCTCAGCCGACAATTGTTGCAAAAATGCTCTGTTCAAGCCGAAAACTCCTAACAACTCATCCACGTGCGGCGTGTATTATCGCGATCAATTATTCTATGTCACTTTGCATTATTCCACAAACTCGGCCTCGATCTTCTCACCCCGCATCGGGATTCAGCGTATACAGCAACACATTCAACCCAATCCGGGCCGCGTCTTCGCGGGTGTAGCCGCGACATTCCATCGCTTCGTGCTGCTCGAGCGCACAGCTAATATCATAGGGCGAAAATATCACCGCCCAGCGGCCGTCGATTTGCATGCCGAGTAGCTCCGGTTCGACTTCACGGGTGCGGGTTTCGAGCGGTTCGTTCTTCTCGCGCGCGACGGGATCGCGGCGTTTCACTCGGCGGATGTCGAAGCCGCCAGCGGCATTGGTAAACATGGGATCGGTCACCGGAATCCGCGCGAGTTGCGCGTCCGGCAGGACGGCTTTGATCTCACGTTCAAAGGCGGCGGCGAATTCCTTACTTGCGCAAATGCTGTCGGCGAACAGCGTCCCGCCATTGGTAAGATACTCCCGTAAGGCTTGCTGTTCGTTGGGCGTGAAGCGGAAATCGTGGCGGCCGTGCATGAAGGCCATCAAATAGCGCGGCAGGTTCGGATCGTCGGCTGTGATCGGATATTCATTCGTGCTGATCTGCAACTTGAGATCGCCCTGCGCCGCGGTGCGCAGCAGATTCACCAAGGCACCCGGTGCATCATTGCAGCCCCCGCCGTGTTGCAGCTTGGCGATTTGGATCGTGCCGCGACTACCGGCGGCCAGCATTTCCGCTGGGTCAATCGTCGCTACGAACGCTGCTTCTTTTCCTTTCGGTTCACGATTGGTCGCATAGGCGAGCACGTTGACCCCGATGGCGTTGGCATCGGTCAGGCGATTCTCAATCGAATCAGGAAACGGCGGGCGCTGGCCGCGACCGGTGAGTTCCCAGTAACAGGAAAGATCGACTTCCGAAAACACCACGCAGGTGCGGCAGCCATATTCTACGGTCCAAATGCGACCTATGTACGGCGATTCGGGCCGCACCAATTCCTCGACTCGCCAAATGGGATGTGCGGGCTCCGCACGACGAAGGCGATACTCTTTCTCGGGAAAAACTTTGTCGAGATAGGCGCGAAAACCTTGCTCGAATTGGCTCCCATCCAGGCAACAGGCTTCGGCGAACAAGAACCCTCCACGATCAATATAATCGCGCATCTTTGTTTCGGTCCCCTCCAACTCAGGGGCTTTGCTTCCCGAGACAAACAGCACGGGGGACTGGAGCAAATCATCCACCGACGCTGAGATGGGATTCATGACCTGCCAGGTGAGATCAATGTCCCAGAGCTTCTCGACCCGCGCGGTAAGGTTAGCGAGATCGTTTTCGTGGTTGTTCCAATCATTGTCGGGGCCATGTTCGAGCTTGGCAATCAACACGGGCCGACGGCCTTTGGAAAGAAACAACAGGGCCATGGAAGTGGCAATATGCGGACTGTCTTCGGCCGTGTTCTGACCTTGCCAGTGATGGCTAAAGGGGTCTTGCTGGCGGACGAGAAATTCCGCTCCCTCGCGATACCAGTCGTGCTCGCCGATGAATCGCCGCGCGGTGAGCCGACCGACGCGCTCCAAGCCGTACAAATAGTAATAGTGCCAAACTTGACCGGCACCGCGGCGACCGGGATTGCGCCTGACGGAAAAATTGCGATCCAGCCAAGTGATCGCCCGTTCCAACGAATCATCCTCTTCCTGAGGTTGGCAACATTGCACGAAGCCGTTCTCCACGCTCGCATCGG
Organism: Bythopirellula sp.; assembly: GCA_034439695.1. Taxonomy (GTDB): domain Bacteria; phylum Planctomycetota; class Planctomycetia; order Pirellulales; family Lacipirellulaceae; genus Bythopirellula. Next base: position 13,279 of record JAWXAV010000192.1, read on the forward strand.
CGCGCCTCACGCGCTCGGCGCAAATCACCGTGGCACCGATCCCGGCGCAGGTCATGCTGCCGAGGCCCTCGTTAAAATCCATGCGATAGCCCCAGGCCCCATCGGGGTTCTGGCACTTAGCCCAATAGTCGGCGGCCTTCTGCCAAGTGTCAGGTCGCACTTGCGCACCGACACGTTCCGCCTCATGGAGCGCGAGCACCGCAAACTGCGCATTGCTGTTGTCGCCGTCACCGGAGGGATAAGACCACGAACCGTTGGGAACCTGGATCGATTCGAGCCAGCTCACGTTGCGTTGAATGAGCACTTGATCGCGGCGCGGTTCGGCGGCACAAAAGACCATCGTTTGGAGCGACACGCTGTACGTCTTGGTCGGTTCGATTGTCCGCAAGTAGGTGAGCGCTTTTTGAATCTGCGGATGGCTCGGTTCGACGCCCGAATTCAACAGCGCGAGCGTACAGAGCGCGGTCACGCCGCCGGGATAGGGGGCGAGATCGTTCCAAGTGCCGCGATTTTGGTTTTGCTGTTCAAGCAGATATTTCACGCCGCCATCGATGGCTTCGCGAACTTGCTCGGCGGTGATCGGTTCGCCGACCCCCTGCAACAATTGCGCATACACGGCTTGGGACATCTGCCATTGCCCTACGGCCGCGAAGAGAAGGAGCGACACAAGCCAACAATGACGCATCATGCTTTCACCAGAATCCAAGAAAACGGAAGAGTGACAACTTTATCGTAAGCTGCGATATCTGGGAAAACAATGCACGCATCCCCCCTTGCATTGTCGGTAGGGTGGTGGACCACTAAAATTGGTCGGAACATCTTCGGACTGGTCACTTAAGTGACCAGTCCCTCAAACCCCCCGGAAGGACTCTCAGTGACACGCAACTTAGGTGACATTCTCAAGGACTTTCGTCAGCATCGGCTGGTCATGCAGCAAGAGCTGCAAAAGGTGATCGTGGGCCAGGACGAAGTGATCGAACAAATCTTTGCCGCCATTTTCACGCGTGGTCACTGCTTGCTCGAAGGCGTGCCGGGGCTGGCTAAGACTTTGATGGTTAGCACGCTCGCGCAGATTTTGGACCTCAACTTCAAGCGTATCCAATTCACCCCCGACCTCATGCCTTCGGATATCACGGGCACGAACGTGCTCGAAGAAGATGAGCATGGCCGGCGGAGTTTTCGTTTTGTCGAAGGCCCCGTGTTTACGAATATTCTGCTCGCCGACGAAATCAATCGCACGCCCCCCAAAACACAAGCCGCGCTGTTGCAAGCGATGCAAGAACGCGAAGTCACCATCGGCCAGACGACCTACAGTTTGCCCGATCCCTTCTTCACGATTGCCACGCAGAACCCGATTGAACAGGAAGGAACTTACCCGCTTCCCGAAGCGCAACTCGATCGGTTCATGTTCAATATCAAAGTCGATTACCCCAGCATGGAGGAAGAGCAGCGCATCCTGGCCACGACGACACGGCACGAAAAGCCCGAAGTGAACAAAGTCTTGACCGGGAGGGCGATTCTTAATTTGCAGAAGTTGGTGGCGTCGGTGGCCGTGAGTGAGATGATCATTAAGTATGTCGCCACGCTGGTGCGCGCGACGCGGCCCCGCGATGAATCGGCGCCCAAATTTGTGCAAGAGCTCGTCGACTGGGGAGCTGGTCCTCGCGCGGGGCAGTTCCTCATCCACGGCGGCAAGGCGCTTGCCGCGATGGATGGCCGCTTTACCGTGGCCATCGAAGACGTACAGAAAGTGGCGGTACCCGTGCTACGGCATCGCGTCAGCACGAATTTCCAAGCCCAAGCCGAAGGCATGACGACCGAAAAACTCATCGCGCGCTTGGTGAAAGAAATTCCGGTGCCGGAAATGCCAAAGTATGCGAGTTAAGGAAGTCTCTCGCAAAGGCGCGAAGGCGCAAAGAAATCAAGATTCGGTTTTGTTTGCGCCTTCGCGCCTTTGCGAGAGTCAATTCTAAAGCATGGTCAAGTTATGTCGACTGTTGAAAAATATTTGAAACCCGAAGTGATTCGACAGATTGCACGGCTCGACTTGCGCGCGCAGTTTATCATCAAGGGTTTCTTTCAGGGGATGCACGCCAGCCCTTTCCATGGGTTCTCTGTAGAGTTCAGCGAGCATCGCAAGTACGTCCACGGCGATAATCCCGACGACATCGACTGGCTCGTCTACGCCAAGACCGACAAATACTATGTCCGCAAATATGAGGCCGAGACCAATCTCACCGGCTACTTGGTGATGGACTTGAGCGCGTCGATGGCCTATAGCCACGAACAAGAACTCACGAAGTTTGAGTATTCGATCTGCTTGGCGGCAGCCCTGTGTTATTTGATGATCCACCAAAACGACCCCGTGGGACTGGTGACATTTGGCGAGAAGATCGTCGATTGCCTGCCGCCGAAATCGAAGCGCAAACAAATCGGCAATATCCTCTCCGTGCTTGCCAATTTGGAACCCCACGACAAAACCAACGTCGCCCAGAGCATCATCCAACTTGCCGCGATGCTCAAGCACAGCAGCCTCGTGATGTTGTTCAGCGATTTATTGGTCGATCCCGAACCGGTGATCGCGGCGCTACGCCGTTTGCGACACGGCGGGCACGACGTCATTTTGTTTCATATTCTCGACCAGGCCGAGGTGGCGTTTCCGTTTGAGGGTTTGGTGGAGCTGCGTGATCCCGAGTCGCAGGAAACCATCGAGGTCGATGCCGACGCCTATCGCGCGGATTATATCGACGAGATCAATGCGTTTCGCACTTACTATGAAAAAGAATGTCGCAAGAGTGGCATCGACTACGTGCCGCTCGACACGAGCATGCCGTTTGATCGGGCGCTGACCGAGTATCTCATTAACCGCAAGAATATGGGATAGGCCATGGGATTTCTCACGCCAGCATTGCTTGCCGGAATTGGTTTGATCGCCGTGCCGATCATTCTGCATCTGGTGATGCGCCGGCAACCCAAGCAGTTTTCTTTCCCGGCCCTACAGTTTGTCAAACAACGGCAGGATGCGAATCGCCGCAAGCTGAACTTTCGACATCTGCTGCTCTTGGCGCTGCGGTGTTTGTTGATCGCTGGCATCGCGTTCGCGCTGGCGCGTCCGACTCTTCGGGGGTCGGGGCTGCGTGGTAAAGAAGGGGCACCGCTGGCCGTGGCGCTAGTGTTCGATAATTCGCTTAGAATGCAGTACATCGAACGGAACGAAACGCGGCTCATCTCGGCCACGACGATGGCGGAGTCGCTCGTGGAAAAGTTGCCCGACGATACCGAAATCGCCGTGATTGATTTGAGTCGCGCGACCAGTAGCTTCGCGGCGGACAAAGGGACGGCGGAAATGCGGATTCGCGGCCTCGCCGCGGAAAGTCATCCGCGCTCCTTGGCTGAGGCGGTGCGGAATGCCATCGACTTGGTGGCCGAGCAAGAAGACCGACGGCAGGAAGTGTTTGTGTTCAGCGATTTGAGCGCTGACTCGTTCAACGAAGAATCGCTTGCTGCCATCAAAGAATCACTGGAAGCCTCGCCCGACGTGCGGATTTATGTCGTGGATGTGGGGAGCGACGAACCTCGCAACTTGTCGCTCGCGCCCGTGACGATGCGCACAAGCTCGCTCCGCACCGGCGAATCGTTGAACCTCACGGTAGATTTGCAAAGCGTTGGTTACGCTGAGCAACCGCTTGTGGAAATATTTCTCGAAGACGCCACGGGGAAACTCGTGAAGCGCGGGCAGCGGATCGTGGAACTGAATGCCGAGGGAACGGGGCAAACCGAATTCACACTCGGCGATTTGCCGCTCGGAACGCATCAGGGAGCCGTGCAATTAGCGGCAAGCGATCCGCTGGAGTTCGACAATCGGCGGTATTTTACGGTGGAAGTGCGGCCCGCGGCGAAGGTGCTGTTATTAGGCGGCAGTGTTGATGGGGAATCAGGGGCAAGCGATGCGCTTTTCTTGAAGGAGGCGCTCAGTCCATCGCTGATGGGGCCAAATGCGCCGCAGCGATTTGAGACGACCGTGGCCCGTTTTGCTGATGCAGCGAAATTGAACTTGAGCGATTTCGAGGCGGTGTGCTTGTTGGACCCACCGCCGCTTTCCGACGAAGTTTGGAATAAACTCGCCGACTACGCCCGCAAGGGAGGCGGCGTGGGGATGTTTCTCGGTCATCGCGCCGTGCCGAGCGGCTTTAATACGGAACCACCGCAACAGCTTTTGCCAGGAACCTTGAAACTTCGTTCGCGACAAGAAACTTGGTTCCGACCGCAGCAACTTGACCACCCTGCCCTGGTGGGACTGCGGAACTATGCCGAGGAAATTCCTTGGCAGATTTATCCCGTCTGGAGTTTTTGGGAGTTCGACGAGTTGGCGGGGGATGCTTACATCGTCGCCAAATATGCCAACAACCGACCCGCGCTCATCGAGCGACCACTCGGTCGAGGTCGCGTGATGACCTTCACCACGCCTTTCTCCGATCCGCTTGCGCCCGTGGGACGTGATTCGTGGAATGCCTTGCCGACGCAAGATCCGCCCTGGGTGTTCGTGGCGATTGCCAACCAATTGGTTGGTTACTTAGCGCAGAGCGAAGCGGGGGAGTTAAATTTCAACGCCGGCGAGACGGTCAATCTGCGCCTCTCGCCACGGCAACAGGTGACCGACTTCGTGCTCAAGGAGCCGACGGGGGAAGCCTTGCGGCGGACGTTACCACCGGGGGAGGATGCGATTCGCATCGGCACAACCGAGCAACTGGGGAACTACCGCGTGGCCGCGGGGGGTTCAACAGGTTCACTCGATGAAGGGTTCAGCGTGAACGCGCTTGCCGAATTGAGCCAACTCACGCGGGCAGATCCCCAAGCAATCATGGCGGCACTTCCCAAGGAGCGCGTGCAACTCGCCGAGTCGCTGGGCGACGTGGAGCAATATGTGAACATCGGCCGCCGAGGCCAAGAGTTGTTCTCGTGGGTGATCGCGCTGGTCGCGCTCGTGTGGAGCAGCGAGCATCTGCTGGCCAATCGGTTCTATCGAGGGGAGCGACAGCCATGACCAGTTGGTCGGTCGATCCCGTCGGCGGTTGGTGGTTCATGCTTGGCATGGCGGCGCTGCTCGTGGCCGTGCTAACCATCGGTCCGCGCGGCAAGAAACTTACACCACGGCAGAGAATCATGCTGCTGGCTTTACGCGGCGTGACGGCACTGTTGTTGTTTCTTGCGATGCTGCGACCGACCTTGGTTTCGACGGAAACGCAAAAGCAGCCCGGCACGCTGTTGTTGCTAGCCGACAGCTCGCGGAGCATGACGATTGAAGATTCGCTCGGCGACACGTCGCGGTGGCAGGCTTTGAAAACTTCGCTCACCGATGCGCGCGATCAGCTTGCCGACCTGGCCGAATCCTGGGATCTCAAGTTGTATCGCTTTGATGAATCGACAACCGAAGTGAAACTTGCTGACGGCGAGTTTGAACTTCCCGAGAATGCCGATGGGTCACAAACAGCCATGGGCGCGGCGCTTGACGATGTATTGGAACGCGAAGCGCAACAACGGATCGTCGCCGTGCTCGTGATGAGCGACGGTGCTCAACGAGCGTTTGCTCCCCGCGATGAACCTCCACAGATTCCCGTCGAGCGCTTGGCGACCGACAAGATTCCGCTCTACACGTTCACCTATGGCAAGCCATCGCTCGGTTTGCAATCGGACGTGCGGGTCGATGATTTGCTAGTGAATAGTGTGCTGTTCGCCGAAACACCGGCCACGGTACAGGCGATGCTCTCGGCCGATGGCTACACGAACCAAGAAGTAAAGGTGCAACTCTTGTGGGAAAATGCCGAGGGGGAAATGGAAGCGGTCGACACGCGGCAAGTGCGGATTGAGAGTGGGCAGCGGCAGTATCCGCTGTCACTCACGTACACGCCAGAAAAGGCGGGGGAATTCAAAGTTTCGGTGGCGGTCGTAGCCCCCGACGGCGAGCTGGCCACGACCAACAATTCGCAAAGCACGTTTGTCACCGTCATGAAGGGGGGTATCAATGTGCTGTACCTGGCGGGAGCCCAACGCATCGGAGGTGGCCCCGGCATCGAGCCGCGTTTTGTGCGTGCGGCGCTCCAATCGTATCCCGACCAGCATGTGCGATTCGATCAGTTGAACTATCGTAGGCAACAACTTGACTTACGCGAGCAACTGCGCGAAGGAAAATTCGATGTGTTTCTGCTGGGCAACGTCGATTACCAGGGTCTTAGCCCCGACACTTGGCAGATGGTGGCCGATGAAGTGGGACGGGGAGCGGGACTGGCCATGCTCGGCGGTTTTCACAGCTTTGGCCCCGGCGGATTTCGCGGCACGCCAATGGATGACGTGCTGCCGATTGTGATGGGCCCCGCCGAACGGCAGAACTTCGGCGAGCCACCCCGGCAAGACATGCACCTCGCTGGTCCCGTGCGGATGATTCCCGTCGCCGCCGGCAACCGGCTGCATCCCATCTTTCAACTCGACGACAAGAGCGCGGCGAAACTCGATTGGAACAAACTGCCGGCGCTCGATGGCGCGAACCGTTTTGATCGCTTGGCACTCAAACCCAATGCCGCCGTGGTCGCCGAGGCCGACGATCCGCAGCGCTCGCCGCTGATCGTGGCCGGCACATGGGGCGAGGGTCGCACCGCCGCGATCGCGTTCGACACCACTTGGCGGTGGCAAATGGAAGGCTTTGGGGAATTGCAAAATCGCTTCTGGCGGCAGCTTGTGCTGTGGCTTTCTCGCAAAGATGACACTGGCGGTGAGGCCGTCTTCGTGCGGCTCGATCAACGGCGTTACCAGCGCGGCAGCCGTGTCGAGTTTGCGGTGGGAGCACTCGACAAGAATCGCGAACCGCTGGCCGATGCTCAGTTCCAAGTGGAAGTCGAGAAACCCGACGGCACTACCGCGACGGTGTCCGTCTCGCGGCGCGGCGAAGAATTTGTCGGCAGCTTCGAGGAAAGCACCGTGCCGGGGGACTATCAAATCAATGTCACCGCTACCGCCGCGCAAGGGGTGGTCGGCATGGCCCAAGCGCGGTTCACGGTCCCCGACCGCGACATGGAACTCGACCAACCGGCGGCGGAACCAACCTTCATGGCGTCGCTCGCGAACCTCACCGCCGACGCGGGTGGCGCGGGGCTCGCGCCCGAGGAACTTCCCGACTTGCTCGAACGACTCAAAGATCGCACGGAAGAATTCGAGGAAGAAATCTCGACCGAACACAGCCTGTGGGACAGTTGGCCCATGCTGCTCACGCTCATCGGTTGCCTGGGGGGTGAATGGTATCTGCGAAAACGCTGGGGAATGGTGTAGCGCGAGAAATATCCAATTAAACTTTTTGGATCGTTGAGAATTCTTTCGTCAACGCTCTGAGTAGCGCAAGGTTTACAGAATTGTTTCTTAATCCCGCAGGGATGCCAGCCAATAGCCGGGGGTTGAGGAGCGACAGCGACGACACCCCCGGTCCGAATTGAAAACAAAAATCGTCCGAGATTGAGACGTTGTGTACCGACGGAACGCCAACGAGGACGAAATCAGCCACACCCATTTCGGCCTAGATAACACGCCTTTGGTACATATCGCGTTCTGCTCGGCCGAAGATGAAAAAATCAAAATCTACCCCGGGTGGCGGCGAAGCTCGCAGAACTCACTTCACCTTACCCGGGGCTATTGGCTTCCATCCCTGCGGGATTTCGGAGCCGTTTGAAACTGGATGACACTAACCGATGAATAAGCCCGACGGCTTCAAATTTACCCCTAAATCCTGGAAGAATCTGACAAACCATGGCTATGCACCCCATCCGCGCATGGCATTGGGTTTATCGCACAGTTACAATGTCTCACAATGTCCTCCAAACTTTTTTTACTGGACGATAGCAATGAGATATCTCGCGCTAGGATTGATTTTTGTGGCATCAACTGCTGCCGCTCAACCTGTTAGGTTTATTGGAGGTGGCATAGCTGATACGAACTATACTTCTGTCGGTGATACAACCTCGAGTACTCGGTACCTTTCAGGAGGATCAGTGACTTTTGAAGGGGAATATGCAGACGATATTACTGTCCCTCTCGTGCATCCAACTTGGAACTTTGATATCTCGACTGATGGGCAGTCCGTGACGATTCATGAAATGACTATTTCCTATAGCGGAACGCTAAACATTAACCCCCTAGTTTGGCTTGAACTCAATATCGAAGCTAAAATTTTAGACCGCAACGTTGACATTAACCCGACAACCACCACTGTGTGGACAGTGCAGGCCCATAGCTTCAGCTCAATGAGTGTTTCCGGTGTGTACCATGGCATCGGACTCACACAGGCATATTCAGGAATGTTGCCCGATACGACGGTGGGCACTCCTGAAATAGGGATGTTAGATTTTAACAATTGGCCAACTGAGTTGACTTGGCAAGCGAGCAACTCCTCACGATCCATTAATGGTCAGTCAGTTCCTCTTTCTAATGAATCCAGAATCTTCTCTTCATCTTCTGCGAATGGTTGGATTGGTGTTGAGCCGTATCTGCACATTCGAGAGGTTCGTGTCTGGGAGCCAATATCTGTTCTGCTGACCCCTTTTGTCGAAACAGCCGATTTCGATGCCGATGGCGACGTTGATGGTCGTGACCTTCTTATCTGGCAGCGCCATTGCGGCATGAGCAGCGCGCTCATTGAACATGGCGATGCGAATTGGGATGGTTTAGTCGATAGCGCCGACTTAGGAATCTGGCAGACGCAATATGGAGAACCGGCCTCGCCTATTTTTGCTACCATCCCCGAACCAGCAGCGCTGTTAATGTCCATCATTGGCATAACCTGTGTGCTTTGCAGATTTAGGCCAAATATCTTTTATCGGCTGTCTAAACCCGGATTTCCCAGATGACTTCCCGCACAATGGCACGCGATTTGCGCCACACCTTGTAAAAACAGCGGTTTGTACGCTCAACATGCCATCGTG
>JAWXAV010000193.1:0-2948 GCA_034439695.1 Bythopirellula sp.
CACGATGGCATGTTGAGCGTACAAACCGCTGTTTTTACAAGGTGTGGCGCAAATCGCGTGCCATTGTGCGGGAAGTCATCTGGGAAATCCGGGTTGAAGTGTATCCGGGCGAAGTCTTTGGTTATATCGGTCCGAATGGTGCCGGCAAAACCACGAGCATGAGAATCTTGGCGACACTCGACGAGCCGACCTACGGCGACGCATTTGTCGACGGCTTCTCGGTCGTTGATGATCCCGACCGCGTGCGGCGGAGACTTGGCTTCATGCCCGACAATTTTGGCACGTATGAGAATGTGAATGTCCGTGAGTACCTCGACTTCTTTGCCAGAGCTTACGGTTTGGCAGGCAAGGAGCGCGCTGTCGCTATCGATTCCGTCATGGAATTCACGTTGCTGAACACGATGGCCGAGAAGCCGATCAACGGGCTTTCCAAGGGTATGAAGCAACGGCTTTGCTTGGGTCGCACCTTGATTCACAATCCATCGGTATTGATTCTCGATGAACCGGCGGCAGGACTCGATCCCCGAGCACGGATCGAATTGCGGGACATGATCGAGCAACTAGCGAAAATGGATAAGGCGGTGCTTATCAGTTCACACATTCTCACTGAATTGGCGGAAATCTGCGACAAGGTAGCGATCATCGAGCAAGGTCAGCTCTTGGCCACCGGCAGTGTCGAGGAAATCAGTGCTCGTTTTGAAGCGGCCAGTCGGGTGCGCATGCGAGTGCTCGGCGATTCCGCGACACTGATCGAATGGCTCAACGTCCACGAAGATACCAGCGAAGTTTTCATGGATGGCGATCTCATCGTTTGTACCCATGGTGGTGGTGAAGAACGGCAGGCCGAACTACTCCGCGAGTTGATCGAAGCCGGTTTTCAGCTTCACGAATTTTCGAGCAAGACAAGAAGCCTCGAAGATGTGTTCTTGCACGTCACCGAAGGGAGGGTGCAATGAGCACGGAAGCGATTGCCAGTGAGCCCGTTTCCCCCGGTGAGAAGTTTTTGACGCGGTTGATGCAACGTGCGGAGAAATTTGCCGACCGGCTCAATCCGATTCTCGTTAAAGAAACTCGTCAGGCGCTCAAAAGCCGACAATTTGTCGTCACCTTCTTGGTGGTGCTCATTGCCTGCTGGACCGCGAGCTTTGCCGTGGTGGCCATCGTGGGGCCGGACGTGTATTACGTGGCCTCAGGTCCGCGGATGCTCTATGTGTACGCTATCATCTTGGCGTTTCCTCTCATCCTGATCGTTCCCTTCTCGGCATTTCGCTCCTTGGCCGCTGAGCAGGAAGAGAATACCTACGAGTTGCTGTCGATCACCACACTGACAGCAGGTCAAATCATCACGGGCAAACTCGGCAGTGCCGCTGTACAGATGATGGTTTACTTATGCGCGGTAAGTCCCTGCATTGCCTTCACCTATCTGTTGCGCGGCGTTGATATTCCCAAGATAATGTTCATGCTGGTTTATTTCGTGTTTCTCTCGATGGGACTTTCCATGTTGGGACTCTTGGCCGGCACGAGCGCCAAGGTAAAACATACCCAGGCTCTCATTTCATTGCTTTTGGTGCTTTGTCTTTCGTTAGTATTGCTTGGCACGATTTCATTTATCGAAGAGTTTATCGAGCAGAATTTCGTCGATGTGACCAGCTCCCTGTTCTGGCTCTCGAATCTGGTCCTTTTATCGTTCTACGTCACAATCTTTGCCATACTGCACGCCGCAGCCACGGCACAAGTGTCGTTTCCTAGCGAAAATCGCTCCACGAAACTTCGCACACGGATGCTCTACTTACAAGCTTGTTTCATCGGTTGGATGAGCATCATCCCTCTGAGCCTTTCTGGGCCCGTCGATAGGCTCCCCACAATTTTGTTTACCGCAGGTGGGTCGGTGGCGTTTTGGTTTGTGATGGGATGGCTGCTGACCAGCGAATGGCCTCACCTGTCACGCCGCATGTTACGCACGTTGCCGGCCAGCACCTTGGGTAGAATTTGTCTCACTTGGCTCAACCCCGGACCTAACACAGGCTTTGTATTCGCCGTGGGGTCGCTGACCGCGGTGCTGGGAACTTCGCTATTAATTACGCTCTTGCTGCCACCGACGAACGCGGGAGGTTGGCCAGGCCAAGAATCACTCTGTTATTTTCTCGTCTTAAGTTGGTGCTATGCGGTCTTTTTCCTGGGCTTCGGCAAGTTGCTGGTCGCGGCCGTGCGAACCGTGACCTACGTGCAACTTTCAGCGGGGTTCTTGCTGCACCTGGTCTTGTTTCTGATCGCCTGTGGAATTCCCCAAGTCATCTACTTGATGACCCCCACATTACGAATGGGCGACCAGTTTTCTTTCCTGCAGATCACCAACCCCGTGTGGGTATTGTTCTCGGTGATCCAGAATTGGCCAATCGTGGAAGCCAACATGATCGTGCTCATTGTTGGCACGGCAGCTTTACTCATGCTACTGCTTAATATCCGCACCATCACGGCTGACGTGAGCTATCGGCCACGCATGCTGCCAGAGAGAGTTCTCGAAGATGAAGCGCAGTTGCATCCGAAGCCGCAAGCGCAGCCTACAAGTCCGTGGGAACCGACTGCCACGGAAAGCTAACGCATAGGAACAATTCAAAAACAACTTCGGCGTAGAAGCAATTTTACCACGGAGTCACGGAGAGCACGGAGGAGATGGCCACGAAAAACCCAGCGCGGCCTGTAGCCGCAACCAAAATTCATTGAACAGGAGGAAGCAGAGGGAGCAGAGTTAATTAATGGTTCTTCAGGAGATTTAGCGGGTCGATCCATGGATCGAAGTTGCTGCTTGGCATCGTTGCGACGTATAAAAACCGCCCTGCAAGGGCAACACTAGGACAGCCCAGCGGCTGTGTTGTTTGTCAATGATTTTTTAGCAGGCATGGAGGTCTCTCCAGGGAGTATTGTTCCTGATCATGGTGTTAAGAATC
>JAWXAV010000194.1:0-13598 GCA_034439695.1 Bythopirellula sp.
GGACTAGGGGCTGGGGACTGGTGATGTCCGTTTGTTTCCACTTTCCCCTTTCCGCCTTCAAGATTGGAACTGCCGACTTTCGCCTTTCCTGGCACCTGCCCGCCGGACTTCTTGTCGACGGGCTTCGATTCAGAGGAGGCGTCACTGGCCCCTAATCCCTGACCACCAGACCCCTTTTCCACCCCGAGGCTCGCCTCCCTGTAGCCGGGCAGGAACCGAATCCCCAACCAGCGGAAGATGTAGTCGATGAGGCTCTTGGCGATGCGAATGTCCGGGTTCTTCGTGTAGCCCTGCGGCTCGAACCGCATGTGCGAGAACTTCCGCACATAATCCTCGAGCGGCACGCCGTATTGCAGGCTCATTGAGACGCTCGTCCCAAAGGCATCCATCAGACCGCCGATGGTCGAACCTTCCTTGGCCATCGTGATGAACAACTCGCCCGGTCGGCCATCCTCGAACAGACCCACGGTGATGTAGCCCTCGTGGCCGTTGATACTGAACTTGTGGGTGATCGAATCCCGCGTGTCGGGCAACCGGCGGCGATGTGGCTTGCCCGCCGCCGCGGCCAGCTTGTCCTTGGCCTGGTCGGCCTCGGTGCTGGTGTTCAGCGGCTGGCTTTCCTTCGAACCATCGCGATAGATGGCCAGCGCCTTGAGCCCCAACTTCCAACCATCGATGTACGCCTGCGCGATCTCCTCGGTGGTCGTCGTGCGCGGCATGTTGACCGTCTTGCTGATCGCCCCCGATAAAAACGGCTGGGCGGCCGCCATCATCGTGACATGGGCTTGCCAGGCAATCGAGCGCGTGCCGTTGCGGGCCGTGAACGCACAATCAAAAACTGACAAATGCTCGGGCTCGAGATCGGCCGCCCCTTCGATCGTGTCCTCGCGGTCGATGTAACCGAGAATCGACTCGACCGCCGGTTGATCGTAACCCAGTGTCTTGAGCGCCGCGGGAACCGTTTGGTTGACGATCTTGAGCATGCCGCCGCCGGCAAGCTGCTTGTACTTCACCAGCGCGATGTCGGGCTCGATCCCCGTGGTATCGCAATCCATCATGAAGCTGATCGTGCCGGTGGGAGCCAGCACCGTCGCCTGGGCATTGCGGAAGCCGTGGACCGCGCCCGCCGCCAGCACCTCGTCCCACACATCGCGGGCCGCATCGACCAAAGTGTCGGGACAGGCTGGATTGATTTCGTCGACCGCCGCGCGGTGCATCTTCATCACGCGGTTCATCGGCTCGGCATTGAGCTCGTACCCATCAAACGGACCGACCGCCTCGGCCAACTCAGCACTCGTGAGGTTGGCCGCCCCATGCAACAGCGCGGTCACCGCGCCGCAGACTCCGCGACCCATGTCGCTGTCGTAGGCCACGCCGTTCGACATGAGCAGGCTCCCCAGATTGGAATACCCCAACCCCAGCGGACGGAACGCATGGCTATTCTTGGCAATGTCCTTGGTGGGATAGCTCGCGTGATCGACCAGAATTTCCTGGGCGACAAAATACAGCCGGCAAGCCGCTTGGAACCGTTTCGCATCAAACGTGCCGTCCTGCCGACGGAACTTCATGAGGTTGATGCTCGCCAGGTTGCAAGCCGTGTCGTCGAGGAACATGTATTCCGAGCACGGGTTCGACGCATTGATCCGGCCGCTGTTCGGGCAGGTGTGCCAATCGTTGATCGTCGTGTCGTATTGCACGCCGGGGTCGCCGCAGTGCCACGCGCAGTCGGCCATCCGGTTGATCACGTCGCGCGCCTTGTAGGTCGGGCCGGCCTTGTTGGGGTCAGTCACCCAGCGGGTCGTCCAATCCTGATCCTTCTCGACGGCTTGCATGAAGTCGTCGGTCACGCGGACCGAGAGGTTCGCGTTCTGGAACATGATCGAGCTATAAGCTTCACCGTTGAAGTTCGACTCGTAGCCACCCTTTTCAATGAGCACGTGGGCTTTCTTCTCTTCCTTCCACTTGCACTCGATGAATTCCATCACGTCGGGATGCCAGACCTTGATCGACTGCATCTTCGCCGCGCGACGGGTCTTGCCACCGCTCTTCACCACCGCCGCGACTTGGTCGTAGACCCGCATGAACGAGAGTGGGCCCGAGGGCTTGCCACCACCGGCGAGTTTTTCGCGATGCGAACGAAGCGTGCTGAGGTCGGTGCCCGTGCCGCTACCGAACTTGAACAACATGGCCTCGCTACGGGCGAGCTCCATGATGTCTTCCATGTTGTCGGCGACGTGCTGAATGAAGCAGGCCGAGCCTTGGGGATATTCGTAAGGATTCTCGGGCTGCACCACGTCTTGGGTGAGCGCATCCCACCGCCAGTTGCACTTCGCGCCCTTCACACCGTATTGATGGAACAGGCCGACGTTGAACCACACCGGCGAATTGAACGCGCCATGTTGATGCAGGCAAAGCCACGAGAGATCGCGATAAAACCGCTCGCCGTCGGCGGGTGAGGCAAAGTAACCATCTTCGAGGCCCCAATCGGCAATCGTCCGCACGACGCGATGAATGAGTTGCTTGACGCTATACTCGCGCTGATCGGTGCCGACTTCGCCGTAGAAGTATTTGCTGCAAATGACGTTCGTGGCCAGTTGCGACCAGAACGAGGGCACCTCGCAGTTGGTCTGCTCGAACAGCACCTCGCCACTCTCGCCCTTGATCGCCGCTGAGCGGATTTCCCAGTTGACGGTATTGAACACGTCGTCCACGTCGGTCGGACAGAACGCGGCATCGACCTTCAGTCGGCCATGAAACTTCTTCGCCGCCGTGGGATTCTTGCCAACTTCTGTACCATGGGGTGCCATGCGGGGAGCCTTGGGGACACGAGACATTCCTAGATCAATTGTAGCCACAGCCATACCTCCTGTTTGGATTACTGGCTCCTGTTATGGGAGCTAGAAAAGGGCATCCTTACCAATTATAATGAACAAACGTACACACTGCACGCCTTGTGGATCGGCCACCCATGCCAATCAACTGCAATCCATCCGGTAGGCCGCTCGGTTAACCGGGCCGCTGTTGGTCCCGTGAGGCGATTGGTCCACTACCAGATATTGGGGCTGTTAGGGGATTGACTCGACAAAATCGAGTGAAAATTCCAGTCGAACCACAACATGTAGTGGGTGATGCCCATCAAGCTACTACATGCTGTTGTTTGAGGGAGACGATCATACACCTCGCGGGCGGTTCGTCAATCTGATTTTGTGGTTTTCCTAACGTGCTAGCACACAACACCTTGTGTCGATTGTTAAGTGCTAGCAAAGACATCGTTGAGATAATGTGAAGAAAACCCAAGGCCCGTCGAGCCCGCTTCAGCGGGCGGCGACTCGGCACCTCCACTCGAACCGCAGGCACCACTAGCCGTCACCGCTAATCCTCGCGAAACTCCTCCCACCGCACCCCCAATTTCCGCATCCGGGCTCGCAGGGTATGTGGGTTGATCCCCAAGATGCGGGCGGCACCCCGCCTCCCATCCACCCGGCCCTGAGTGGCGACAAGTGCCCGTTCGATATGCGATTTCATCGCGGCATCGAGCGTCGGCAAGGAAGAACTTTCATCACCCCCCCGATCGCCATTCGAGCGGCGCTGCTGTGGCAAGGCCATGATCGGCCCCCCCGCCCCAAGTGCCGCCGCGATTTCCAAGCTCTTGCCATTGCCCAGGATCGCGGCCCGATCAATCACCGCGCCAAGCTCGCGAATATTCCCCGGCCAGGGATAGTTAATCAGTAACTTCATGTCCCCGCTCGTCGGTTCAACATACGTCAGCCCAAACCGATTCGCGGCGCGATGGGCGAAATGTTGGGCGAGCGCGGGGATATCTTCGCTCCGCTCCCGCAGCGGTGGCAACAGAATCGGAAACACGTTGATGCGATACCATAAATCCTCGCGAAACGTGCTAGCCTGCACCATCGCGGCAAGATCACGATGCGTCGCCGCCACGATCCGCACGTCGATGTTTAGCAATTCTTGTCCACCAACGCGCTCGACTTGATGATCTTGCAGCACGCGCAGCAGCCGCACCTGGGCCGGCAACGGCAGTTCGCCAATCTCGTCAAGAAACAGCGTTCCCCCATCGGCCCGTTCAAACCAACCTTGCCGCAAGTCGGCTGCCCCGGTGAAGCTCCCCTTCTCGTGGCCGAATAAATGAGAATCGATCAATTCCGTGGGAATCGCACCACAATTGACACGGATGAACGGCCCCGACGCTCGCGGCGAGCCATTGTGAATCGCCCGCGCGGCGACTTCCTTGCCGGTGCCCGTGTCACCCAAAATCAAGACGGGCACGTCGGAATTGGCCACCAGCGCGACACGCTCCATCACATGCCGCAGGCCCGTGTCGGCACCGACCACGGCATCACTCATTTCTTGCCGACCGAGTCGAGTGAGCAACGTGCGCCGATCCGCTTCCGCCGCTTCGCGTAATTCCAAGAGCTCATGCAACCGGCGATCATTTTCGAGTGCCACGGCGAAAGGCTCCAAAAGTTGTTTCAACATGCGGGCATGCGCCGCCAAAAAATTTTCACCTTCATGCGCGGCGAGCACGATGGCACCCCCCGGCCCGTCGGATCCCATGAGCGGCCCGGCCAACAGATCGAGGTTCGTCTGATGCGGCACCAGCAGTGACAGCTCGGGCGAATTCTTACCCAAGCGGCCATGCACAATCTGTCCCGCGCGCGACCATGTCACCAGCCGCCGCCATTGAGAGGTTGTGCAGTGAGTTGGAGCAGCCAACGCGTAGGTTTGCGGCGCAACCCCCACGGCAGTGACACTTTTCGCTGGCGTGTCGAACCGTAAGACGGTGAGCGAGGCCAAGGGAAGATGCTCGGCCAGCATCTCAGCAAGCGTGAGGGCCGACTCACGAATTTCAATATGGCGGCAGGCCTCGCGCCACACATCGAGCAACAAATCTTGAAAGGTAGTCTTCATCAGATCATCAAAATATAGGATATGCAACAGAAATATAGCACATATAACAGTATTCTACCTATTGTATATCATAGATCATGGATTGATAGGCCGCTTTTCTTGCTAGCTGTGCCGTTTTTCGCGGTTTCTTGCCAAACACTCCAACTGGCACGCCACATGCTTATTGAGCTCGCCAGCCCACAAGGGCCACATCCCGCCTCTTGCAGGACAAGGATGCCTGACCGTTCTCACTCTTACAGAATTCTGTCATGAAAACATCACAAACAAATCGTGTCTGGCTCTCACCACTTGTGGTCCCTGGCCTCTTGCTAGTCGGATTTATTGGCTGCAATAAGGCGAACTCAAGTTCGACCCCAGCAGCCAAACCCGGCAAGCAAATCAACCTGCTCAATGTTTCTTACGATCCCACGCGTGAATTCTACAACGAGTTCAACGAGTCGTTTGCCAAACACTGGAAACTCAAGACCGGCGACGATGTCACGATCGAACAATCTCATGGTGGTGCTGGCAAGCAAGCCCGCGCGGTCATCGACGGCCTGGAAGCCGACGTGGTGACACTCGCCCTCGCCTATGATATTGACGCGATCGCCGAGAAGGCCCAATTGCTTGATCCCGAATGGCAGAAGGAATTGCTTTACAATAGCTCCCCCTACACCTCGACCATCGTGTTCTTGGTACGGAAGGGCAATCCGAAGGGAATCAAGGACTGGGGCGATCTTACGCAAGAGGGCGTGGAAATCATCACCCCGAATCCCAAGACCAGTGGTGGCGCTCGTTGGAACTATCTCGCCGCCTGGGGTTACGCACTCAAGAAAGAACTCGGCGGCTTTGAAAAGCTGGCCGACGAATCCGCGAAAGACGAAGTCGCCGCGGCCCAGGTGAAGGCCAAGGAGTTCGTGACCGAGTTGTTCAAGCACGTTCCCGTACTCGACTCCGGAGCCCGTGGCTCGACCAATACTTTCGTGCAGACGGGCATTGGCGACGTGCTGTTGGCCTGGGAAAACGAAGCGTTCTTAGCCGTTGAAGAAGCCGAGAAATCGGGCAATGACGAACTGGAAATCGTGGTTCCCTCGCTGAGCATCTTGGCCGAGCCTCCCGTGGCGGTGGTCGACAAAGTCGCCGCCAAGCATGGCACCACGGAAGTCGCCAAGGCGTATCTAGAACATTTGTATTCACCCCAAGGCCAGCAATTGGCAGCCAAGCACTTCTATCGGCCCGCGATTGAAAAAGCAATCACCGCCGAACAGCGTAAGCAGTTTGTCGACGTTGAATTGTTCCAAATCGACGATGTCTTCGGCAGTTGGAAAAAGGCTCAGAAAGAACATTTCGACGACGGTGGCGTGTTTGACAAGATTTATCAGCCAGGAGAATGATCAAATCCCCCTCCCCTAGCCCCTCCCGCAAGGGAGGGGGATTAAAAAATCAGGAAACGTCGCCATGGCCTTTAAGTTCAAATCACACTCCGTCCTCCCCGGCTTCGGGCTTACGTTGGGCTATACCCTGACGTATCTGAGTTTGATCGTGCTGATCCCGCTGGCCGCGTTGTTCCTCAAGTCGGCGTCGCTTCCCTGGGAGAAGTTTTGGCATGCCGTCACCGAGCCCCGGGTGATGGCATCCTACCGGCTCACCTTTGGCGCGTCGTTTGTCGCGGCTACGATCAACGCGGTGCTGGGGTTCGTGGTGGCTTGGACGTTGGTTCGCTACCGCTTTCCCGGTCGTAAGTTTATCGATGCGATTGTTGATCTGCCGTTCGCGCTGCCAACCGCCGTATCGGGTATCGCTTTGACCGCGATTTTCACGCGCAATGGTTGGCTCGGCCAATACTTGGAGCCGCTGGGAATCAAAGTCGCCTTCACGCCGTTGGGGATCACCATCGCGCTCGTGTTCATCGGTTTGCCGTTTGTCGTGCGAACCTTGCAGCCCGCGCTCGAAGAACTCGATGGCGAGTTGGAAGAGGCGGCGGCGAGCTTGGGGGCTTCGCGTTGGAAAACTTTCTACCGCGTGTTGCTCCCCACCGTGATGCCCGCCTTGGTCACCGGCTTTGCCTTGGCGTTTGCTCGGGCGGTGGGTGAATACGGCTCGGTGGTTTTCATCTCGGGCAACATGCCGATGAAAACCGAAATCACGTCGCTGCTCATCATCACCAAGCTCGAACAATACGACTTCGCCGGGGCGAGTGCGATCGCCGTGGTGATGCTGCTCGCTTCGTTTGCGATTTTATTCGCGATCAACGTGCTGCAATGGCATTTCGGTCGTCGGATGCGAGGGGCGATGTAAGATGAATTCCGCAACCAACGCAGCCTTGGGTGGCAAGAGCAAGCACGAAACGCGCGATCCGCGCTGGGTGCAAGTGTTGCTGATTACCCTCACCGCGGGCTTTATCGGCACACTACTGTTGTTCCCACTGGCCGTGGTGTTCGTCGAAGCGTTCAGTGACGGCTGGCGCGGCTACGTGGCCAGCTTCGATGATCCGGCTGCTTGGCAAGCCATCAAGCTCACGCTGATCGCGGCGGGAATTTCGCTGCCGCTGAACCTCGTGTTCGGACTCATGGCCGCTTGGGCGATCACCAAATTTGATTTCCCCGGCAAGAGTTTGTTGATCTCGCTGATCGACCTCCCGTTTGCGATCTCGCCGGTGATCTCCGGCTTGATCTACGTGCTGATGTTTGGTTTGCAAGGTTGGATGGGGCCGTGGCTCAAGGAGCACGATATTCAAATCATTTTCGCGGTGCCGGGCATTGTCCTGGCCACGGTGTTTGTGACGTTTCCCTTCGTGGCCCGCGAGTTGATTCCGCTCATGCAGGAACAAGGGAGCGAAGAAGAACAAGCGGCTCTCTCACTGGGAGCCAATGGCTGGCAAACGTTCCGCCGGGTGACACTCCCCAACATCAAGTGGGCTCTGCTGTACGGAGTGATTCTGTGCAACGCCCGCGCGATGGGGGAGTTCGGCGCGGTGGCGGTGGTCTCGGGCAGTATTCGCGGCAGAACCAACACTTTGCCGCTGCATGTCGAGATTCTTTACAACGAATACAACGCGGTCGCCGCGTTTGCGATGGCCTCGCTACTGGCCTTGCTGGGCCTCTTGACGCTTGCCGCCAAATCCTACCTCGAGTGGCAAGTCAGACAGCAACTTCGCCTGACCCTCACCTCCCCGTTTGAAACTTGAGCCGCCCACGGCAGAGAGTCAACACATGAGTATCGAAGTACAACATGTCAGTAAGACATTCGGCAACTACAAAGCGCTCGACGATGTCAACCTCAAGGTCAACGATGGGGAACTCATCGCGCTGTTGGGTCCATCGGGTTCGGGCAAGACAACGCTACTGCGCATTATCGCCGGATTGGAAACGCCTGACGAAAATCAAACCAAGCACGACCAAGCCACGGTGATGTTCCATGGCGAGGACGTCGCCCGCCAGCGCGTGGGCGAGCGGCACGTCGGCTTCGTGTTTCAACACTATGCATTATTCAAACACATGAGCGTTTTTGAAAATATCGCGTTTGGTTTGCGGGTCCGCCCACGGGATCAACGGCCTGCGAAGGAAACGATCACCAAGAAAGTCAACGAACTATTAAAGCTGATTCAACTCGAAAATTTTGGCAACCGCTACCCCGCTCAGCTATCGGGGGGGCAGCGACAGCGGGTGGCCTTGGCCAGAGCGCTCGCCATCGAGCCGCGAGTGTTGCTCTTGGACGAACCGTTCGGAGCGCTCGATGCCAAGGTGCGGCAAGGCCTGCGGAATTGGTTGAGAAAACTACACAACGAGATTCATGTGACCACGATTTTGGTAACCCACGACCAAGAAGAAGCCCTGGAAGTCGCCGACCGCGTGGTCGTGATGAACCAGGCCAGGATTGAGCAAGTTGGCTCGCCGGCCGAAGTGTTCCATCACCCCGCCACCGAGTTTGTGATGGATTTCCTCGGCCAAGTGAACGTCTTTCGAGGACGGATCGAGGGTGGCCGGGCCGTGGTCAGTGGCATGCAAATCGACTCGCCGGCGCTCGTGGCCGGCAAGACCGGGGCGGCCAACGTGTATGTCCGACCGCATGAACTGAACATCGAACGAGAAATGAACGGGGCTCCCGCGCTCTCAGCCACCGTCATGCGGATCAATCCGGCGGGTTCGCTCGCCAAGGTCGCCTTGGCCACGAGCGAGGGGAGCCACATTCAGGTCGACTTGCCATTTGATCGCTTCAAGGAGTTGAAATTGGAAACGGGTGAGCGGGTGTATGTGTCACCCAAACAAGTGCGAGTGTTCGCACCGGAATACGAGATTTAGAGCGAGCCGCCGGGCTTGTCTCGGCGGGTTTAACCCGTGGGCTCGCCACAAAGGAAAAAACTCATGAGTGTTTCCGAAACGAAAACCAATGGTGTCACTCCCTTTGCGGCACGCGATAGCGACTGGCAACAAATTCAGGATGCCTTGCGTGGTCTGCGTTACGGATCGGTGAACATCATCGTGCAGGACGGTGTCATCGTTCAAGTTGATCGCACCGAAAAGCGCCGCTTACGCCACTCAGCAACAAGCAATGCGAGCGCCAGCAATTCAACCGCCAACGGCCAACAGCGGGCGTGTTAAAGCCAAATTAAAAATTCTGACCCATGCCGACTCGCTCCAGCGAGAGGCTTCTTAAAAAAATATCGTGACCGACTGATTTCTCCAGAGGTCGCGAGATCCACTCCAGTGTGCCACGCACGAGTCGTACTAGCCGCAGGCGGTAGCCGGCGGCGAGTTGCCGTCTCAACCGCCGGCTACCGCCTGCGGCTAACAAAATCATGGACCCATCCCGCACACTCACTAGAAAAGGATTTCACCATGACCTGTTGTTGTCGCTCAATCACGTTCGCCTAAACCCAAAAAACTAACGATCACATAACCATAAGATTCGGAGTATTAAAATGTCTGAAACCAACTCAAACCAACGGAGTGCCGATGCCGACCTGCTCACGCGGGTTGGCATTGCCCTCACCTTGCGGCTGCGGCACACCCTGCACGCCGTTCACATTCACGTCGACAAAGGCACGGTCACGCTGCGGGGCATGGTGCCGACGTTCTACGATCGCCAACTCGCGATTGAAGTCACCCGCCGCGTGGCGGGTGTCCGCCGTGTGTTGGATGAGCTGACCGTCGCCAGCCAGCACGGCAGCCAGATCGATGAGACCAAAGCTCGCCGAGCGGAAAACCCTCGCAGTTTAGAAGCCACGAACGCCGTACGCGGGGCCGGAACAGAATCCGCCCGACGTTCGTTGGCTTCGGCTTCGTCGCAGCGACCACAACCAGCCCAGAGTTGGCGCAACCTGTTTGCCAACGCCGCTACCGTGCTGCGAGGCTTGTTTTTGTCGCTCGCTGTGTTGCTCGCCGTGGGGTGCGGCGAGGCTGCGCTCGAAAAGCTACCGGTCTATCCCGCCAAGGGTTCCATCACCTTCAAGGGCAAGCCGATTCCAGGGGCGATGATTACTTTGCACCCCACGACCCCTGTCGAGAATGTGCCCAATCCTCAGGCCAACGTGTCGAAGGATGGCACGTTCAGCATCAGAACCTATGGCGCGGAAGAAGGAGCGCCCGAGGGCGACTATAAGCTTACCGTCCTGTGGTACAAGCCGATTGTCAATGGTCCCGATTTCACCTCAGGGCCGAACGTGATTCCCCAAAAGTTCACCAAGCCTGAGACAACGAGCATCGAAATCAAGATCGCTGCGGGCAAGAACGATCTGCCCACGATTCAACTCTAACCACTTTATTTCAGAATTAGTCAACTAACTTTCTTTACGAGGGATAAATTTCATGTCACGCAAACAAAAACAATCGAGTTGGAATGGGGGCTTTACCTTGGTCGAGCTCCTGGTGGTGATTGCCATCATTGGTGTCCTGGTCGCTCTGCTGCTGCCAGCAATCCAAGCCGCTCGCGAAGCCGCGCGTCGGACGCAGTGCATCAACAACCTCAAGCAGGTCGGCCTCGTTGTACAGAATTATCACGACGCTAAGAAAGTGGTGCCTGTGAGCTTCCGACCCGTGGGTTTGACACCCTTGCCACGTATCGCTGCCATTACCAACATGCTCCCCTACTTTGAGCAAGGGAACTTGCGGAGCCAGTTTAATTTGGCACTCAACTGGAGCCATATTGACAATCGGGCCGTCGTGAACACCCCCATCCCCACGTTGCAATGCCCGTCAGACCCCGAAAGCACTACTCGGCTGGACGGTCTTCCTGAAGCGAGTCCTTGGACGGACAACATCTCGTCCCCCACGTCCTACTCACCCACGGTTTGGGTGGATAAGCGTTTGGCAGACCTCGGTTTAGTCGATAAGACGAATGTTGACAGCAATGGCAATGCCCTCGATGCCCCCGGCATTATGGAATACCAGAATCAGAAAGTGAACTTTAAGACGGTGGCCGACGGTCTCTCCAATACGATTCTGTTTGCTGAATCCGCGGGACGGCCTGCCCGGTATTTTAAGGGGAGTATCGCCAACAACGACCTGACCACGTCCCGAGTGAATTCCGGGGGTTGGTGCCGCCCTGCTTCGGACTTGCTGATCCAAGGCTGGGACATCGCAAATGATAGGCCCATTGGCACGACCGCCATCAATGCCACCAATGGCGAAGACATTGTCGCCTCGGGCTATCCCCATCCCTATTTGACTACCTACGGCACGGGCGCGCCTTATGCGTTCCATGCCGGCGTGAACAACCACGCCTTTGGCGATGGCTCGGTTCGCTCGATTAGCGAGGACATCGACATCCGCGAATACGCACGACTCGTAACCCGCGATGGAGGAGAGATCATCAACAATCAGCTCTAAGTCGTTATTTGATGAATATCGAAAGAGGTGCAAAGCCCGGGGATCGCACTCCCCGGGTTTTGTTTTTGCGCGGTTGCTACCCTACCAAGTACCGTAAGCTGACAACTGCCTTAGAACGTGTTTTGAAATTACTGGATACTTATTTGAGCCGCAACGCGCTAGCGTCGGGTAATTCCGCGCACGGCCTCAAATTCCAATAACCCGACGCTAGCGCGTTGCGGCTCAGGCAATTTCAAAACACGCTCTTAGAAACCACCTACCGCCACTGACACCGCCTGCTTTGATGCCAAGCTTTCTCCCGGATCGCGTTGCGACCCGGCTACGGCTGCTACGAATGCTTCCCATCCACCCGCTCGCCCGAGCCATTCCCGTTCGTGTGCCCATTGGCCACCACACGTACGCCTGGTTGCGGCCACTTTTCGGGCCAGCTTTTCACGTACACGTCGGTCTGCGGGTAGGCCATTTCGAGTTTCGCCGCCGCGAATTTGCGATTGATGGCCGTGTTGAGGTCATGGATCGTTTGCAAACGCTTTTCCATGTTGGGTAGAAAACATCTGAGCGTAAAATCGAGCGTGCTCGCCCCGAAGCCGTCGAACGTCGCCATTGGCTCCGGTTCCTTGAGAATCAAGGGGTGTTCGCTGGCGGTGTCCCTGAGCAAGCGACACGCTAACTCGGTGTCCGATCCATACGCAATTCCCACCTTGATCTCGATGCGATTGGTCGAATCGCTGAGCGTCCAATTCAACAGCCGCTCGGTGATCAAATCCTTATTCGGCACAATATATTCCTTGCGGTCGGGATCGAGAATCGTGGTGGCGCGCATCCGAATGCGACTCACCACCCCCGTCTTTTCGCCGAGGGTGACGATATCTCCCACGCGAATCGGCCGCTCGAACAGCAGAATGATCCCGGACACGAAGTTGGCGAAAATCTCCTGCAAGCCAAAGCCCAAACCCACGCCCATCGCCGCGACTAGCCATTGGATACTCGTACCATTGAACCCCAGCGACGAATAGGCCATGGCGAGGCCAATCGCCACCAACACATAGCGGCTAATGCTCGTGATCGCATAGCGCGAACCGCTGTCGAGCGGCAACCGCTGCAAGACGGCAAATTCCATCAGCGCCGGCAGATTACGCACCGCAATAAATGTCACTACCAACACCAATAAGAATTGCAACAACTCGCCCCACTTAAGCGGGTTGGTAACGTTCGGTCGTGGAAAGATCGGTTCTTGGCCAAAGTAAGAGAGCGCGGGTAACATCTCGCCCCACACAAACCACGCCGACACCAAACCAGCGACGACCAACCCGGTCAGCACCAACTTCGATGTCTGTTCCCCGAGGGCTACCAGATCGACCGAATCTTCCCCCAGCTCGGCCACGGAGATCGCCGGGGACTCGTCGCTCGCGGGATTAACCGCGGCCAGGGCGGCGGCTTGCGCCCGTTTTTGCTTGGCTTGCTCGCGGGCCAACCGCCGCCGATTCACCAGGATCCAACGCTTCGTCAGTCCCCCCACCACCAACAGCGACAACACCAACCCCGCCGTTTGCAACAGCCGCACCGACAACTGCTGCGCCGTGTAGTAATAACCTACGAGCGCCAAGAGGGCCAACAACACGGGCAGCACCGTCACGAGCGGAGACCAAACGTGAAACAGTTGCGACGCGCCGGTTTCCGCATTGTTCATGAGTAACTGCCGAAACGGACTCTGCCGCGAAAGCAGCACCCGGTACGACGCGAACGCCATCAACAACATCACCACCACGAAGCCGGCCCGACCTAGCGACGAGCTCCATAACTTTTCGACGTTCTGCACTTCCAATCCCGTGAGCCACACCACCAGCGGCAGACACGCCCAAA
>JAWXAV010000195.1:0-21676 GCA_034439695.1 Bythopirellula sp.
GAGTTGGCATTGCCCCCATTCCCTCCGGCCGCACCGGTGCCCCGTCCCCCGGCCCCCGCAGTGGCGGTGGCGGTGGAATTCACACTGCCGCCGTTGTTGGTGGTGTTGGCCAGGGCGGTGGCGTTGCCTCCCGTGCCGGCTGGTCCGCCAGCCCCATTCTTTTCTCCCCCTGCTCCCGCTTGTGCCGTCACGCTGTTCGTGAACTGAGAGAGCGTGATGTTTCTGGTGAGCGAGCTGGTGGCGTTGCCCCCGGTGCCAGCAAGACCAGTGAGTGCATTGCCTCCACCACCTCCGCGTGCTATTTGCATCATATTAACGGAGCTTGCGGTCGAGGCGCTGGCTTCGATGAGGTCAGTCATGGATGCGGCAGCGCCGTGGCCACCGTTGCCGGAGCCGGTACTGACGGTGCCCCCCGGTCCTCCCTGAGAAATCGCATTGAGGTTCAAGGAAACAAAGCCCGGCGAGGTCGCCGTGCCGCGAAGGATGCCGACGGTACCTGCCCCACCATTCTGTGCGTTGTTATTGGAAGGGAAGGCAGTGATCCCTCCGCCCCCGCCCCCCGTGGATTCGGTGGAGAGAGTCAGGAAGGTGCCGGTGCTGGTGACATCCAAGGACGAGAGCGAAGTTGCGGCCGGTGCCGCCGAGAAGCCTCCTGCGTTTCCTCCAGCGGAGGCTTTCGTGTTCATAGTCACGATGCTAGGGCCCGATTGGTTGTAAACGAGTGTTGAAGTGGCGTTGCCCGGAGTGCCACTGGCACCGCCAAAAGCCGTGCCGCCGTTGCCACCTCTGACAATCTGGGAGAGATTGAGCCCCCCGGTGGTGGAGCCAGTGATGGCATTGATCGCGGAGGCCGAGGCACCGTGCCCTCCGGTTGTGCCATTCCCGCCGTGGCCACCTGTGAGGCTGTAGTTGAATTGCACGCTTCCGCCGCCCAGGGAAGCCGCGCTGCCCGAGGCCGTTGCGACCCCGCCATTGCCCCCTTGCAACCCAATCCCGCTGGTGGCTCCGCCGCCGCCGCCGTTGGCGGAGATATTGGCCGTCACTTGCCCATTGCCGGTGAGCGAGAGCGAACTATTGGCTGCGCCGCCATGGCCGGCGTTCCCTTGAGCGGAATCACCTCCCGTTCCCCCGGCGGATCGTGAATTGCCGGTGAGAAAGGCACTCATCGTATCGATGAGCGACAGGGTGGAACTACCCATCCCCGCCAGACCTGGTAAACCGTTGGACGTCGCGCCGCCGCCGCCGCCGGTCGCATCCTGAGTGAAGTTGATGGTACCAGTCGTCGACCCGCTCACGACGTTGTTGAGCGTGGCGCTCGCGCCATCCCCGCCATTGCCGCCGGAGTTGTTGCCACCTCCCCCCGTGCCTCCTCTAGACGTGGCCGATACGGAGACGGAACCACCTCCGGTGGAAGTTCCCGTGGCAGAACCAATCGTTGCCGCGCCACCATCGCCACCGTCGGCACCAGGTCCGCGGAGAAACATCAGACCTTCTCCTCCTAACCCGCCGGTGCCACCCGTGCCACCGACCACGCGAACTTCCGTGGAGACGCCCCCACCCACCTGACTGTTGGAAGCCGAAGCACTGGCGGTGGCCGTCCCACCATTGACTGTGGTTCCTCCCGCGCCGCCGCTTCCTGCGAAAGCATCACCTCCCGATCCACCACCGCCGCCAGCGCCGCCCGTGGCGATGGCCCGAGCTGAGTTGAAACCACCACTAGCGGTGGTGGTTGCCGAAGCGGTCGCATTGGCGGCCGCGCCTCCAGCGCCCCCGACTCCCCCCGTGCCACCCATGGCGTTGCCTTGTCCTCCCGGGCCCCCGGTACCTCCGGTGCCTCCGGTGGCGGTGGCCGTGTTATCGGTGTCCGCCGGTGCGCTGGCGGTGGCGGTGGCATCCGCGCCGGCGGTGCCCGCGCCACCCGGTCCTCCGTTTGCGCCGGTACTGCCGGCTGACCCCGTGGTGCCATTGGCACCGTTGACGGTGACATTGGCGGCGTGGCCGCATGGAACCGCCAGCACGCAAATCAGGATCGCGGCTAAAATCGTGCTGCGATCGAACAAGAAGAAGCAGACCCCCGCACAAGCTTGGTGACGCATGCGAATGAACTCCCCTTGAATAGTAATGGAGCCTCTTCGCAACTATTGTGAGAGTCCGCAATTCAAATTGCAAGAAAATTCTGACGATTGCCCCTTATTGAGCAACCAAACACCAACACTGCGGCAAATAGGCTCAGCGTCCCCGGCTCCGGCACCGGCGAGGCCGCTTCAGCAGCCGTGTTTACCGCCACCAAGCCACCCATTCCATAGCTCGCTTGCCAATCGGTCAGACTTCCAACGCTCGGATTTCGCTGCCACCTCAAAAAGTCGCGACCATCGACGTCGCCATCGCCATCGTAATCGGCCGTCGAGGAAGCATAATATTCCAATGCGCCGCGATCAACCTCGGCTCCGCGCAATTGGCCCAGCAAATCAAACAACGGTGCCAGTTGCGAAGTCCCCGAGTTGCGTGCCAGCGAAGTCGGCGAAAGTTGATAGTTGTCTCCCGCGAGATTCACGAACAAACTTGCATAGGCCGCCGGCGTCACTGCCAAAGAGTGGGCGTCTTGACCGGTATCATCTTGCCAGCCAGCAAGATCAAAACTTTCTTCTACTCCCGCTTCCTCATCAATAGTGACATTGAACCGTGCAATCATAATGTTGTAATCGCTCGTCAATCCGGAGAGGCTCTCGTCGGAAATGTCGATGGCCCCGCGAAACGAATGATCGCTCAACAGGATATTGTTGAATACGGTGTTGTTGATACTCTCTTGCTGAATGTTGAGCGCCCAGCGGCCATCCGCGGCTTGATGCACCGTATTGTTGATGACGACGTTTCCCGACGAACCGCCACCGCCGTCAATCTGATAGAGAGAAATACCGCTGGCGTGGTTGTTGTAAAGTAGATTGTTTTCAATCCGCGAATCTTGCACGCCGTCCATGTTGATGCCGCTGCCGCCGCCGAGGCCATTGTCATAAATAATATTGCCGCTGACCAAGGCATCGCTGATGATGCCGTCGCCCCCTTGGCTGAGATCACCATTCATGTGAATGCCATTGCCGCGGTTTCCCCAAGCCGTGTTGTTGCGAATCACGGGCCGATCACCGCTGTTGGACACATAAATCCCGTGCTCATCGAGGGAGCCCGAAGTTTTGTTGTTCTCGATCAACAAGTCGTCGACATGCCCCGTAAAGATGCCCCACACGCCGTTGTTTTGGGCCGTGACGTTTCGCACCGTCACATGCTCGGCGAAGTTGCTCGGCAATCCAACGCTCCGCACCCCGGCGCGCGGCATGGCCGCCACCTTGAACCCATCGATCACGATATAAGACGCGCTTTCCAGATTGATGCCGTCCGGCGTGACGACATTCCGCTGTGTAATATTCACGCCGGGCTGCGCGAAGAATTCAATGGGGCTCGCGGGCAAGCCGCTCGTGGTGAGATGAAAACCGGTGTAGTTCCCCGGCAATACGACCACCCGATCGCCCGGGCCCACTTCGTTAGCGGCGAATTGCAAGGTCCGCCACGGCGCGCCACTCGAACCGACATTCCCGTTATTGCCGGTCGTCGAAACATAATATTCGGCGGCGTTTGTTCGACCGATTCCAAAGACCAACACTAGAACCAACAGGCGCAGCATCCCGCTCTTGCCTATGTACATAATCCACTCTTTCTCTGGCCCGATTTCAGTTCCGCAAGATAAGCCGTCCTGACAGGCAAGCCACGAGCGGTGAAACCATTAGAGCAGAACGCATGAGGCAAGGCAAAATGTAGCTAGCATTACCGACAATTACGCCGCATCAAGCATGGCAAGCAAGCGATCAAAAGCATTAACGCGCTTGGCTCCGGCACGGCCACACTTTCAGCTACAAGCAAACCGCCGTTGTACTCGGTTTGCCACGTGGCCAAGTCAGCAGCGCTGAATGGGACAGGCGATTGACCCCGCTGCCAAGCCAAGAAATCGGGGCCATCCACGTCGCGGTCGAAATCGAAGTCGCCCGCTACGAGATTGAGGTCGAACTCGACCACCACCGAGCGATGG
The DNA here is from genome assembly GCA_034439695.1 of Bythopirellula sp. GTDB lineage: Bacteria > Planctomycetota > Planctomycetia > Pirellulales > Lacipirellulaceae > Bythopirellula. Next base: position 4,079 of record JAWXAV010000195.1, read on the forward strand.
TCCGAGGGATAAGCGGAATATGTCCCCGGGCCGACGCCGATGTCCGTGTTGCCATCGTTCGCGTTGTAACCCAGAATCGTCGCGCTCACCGGCGTGACATAGTCCTCGTGATAATAAACAAAGTCGATGCGGTCATGGACTTCATTGACACTCACATTCGGCGGCGGATAACCGGGGGTCCAGGTTCGGCCTTGGTCGTTGACTTCATCCGGTCGAACGGCGCGGAAAGCATCGACGAACCCCGCATTGGTAATCGCGCGCGACGTCGGCCAATCCACCTTCAGGCCAAAATTCAAACTCGCGTCGGCCGCCTCTTGAGTCCAATCGAGGTGCGAAGGTTCATTAAAATCGCCCACCAAAAAAACGGGCAAATCGGTGGCGAGCGCGGCGGCCATATTGTTCAGACCCGCGGTAAGGCTAACTCCGCGCGCAGCCTGCGCCGCAGCTATCGCTTGCGCTTCAGTCGTGATGGCTCCATCGCGAATTTGGTACGGCTGATAAGGAAAAGGTTCCAGATGCGAATCAAAAATGTAGACTTCTTGTCCCGGCGAGAGCGTCAGTTTCGCTCCCCTGGTTCGCGCGTGCGTGCCAGGGATCGCCGTGATCGGATACCGACTCAGGAGCGACAGGTCGCTGTTGAAATGAAACCAATGGAAGCCGGGCAGCAGCGCGGCGAGGTCGTCCACCGAGGCCGAGGTTTCTTGAATTCCGATGACATCGGCCTGTGCCGCGTTGATCACGTCAACGGTTTTCGACAGCGGCTGAAACGCGCCGAAGCCACCATTCCAAATGTTGTAAGTCATCACCCGCAGCGACTCGACCGGCGCAGCAACGACGACCTCCGGTGTGACAATCGCCACGGCCAACACACCTAAAGCCATACGCTGAAGAAATAAGTTCGCACGCAGAGCCAAGAGATTACGAGAGCTGGTTTTCATCGGAGATAACCAAATTGCGAAGAGGAGGAGTGATCGCAGGGAACGATCTGGCAGCACACACCCCTTGTTAAGTCAGGGCAAAGCTGTCCAACCCGCATTGTAGACTGCCGCTTTCGATCCAGGAACGCTCAATGCGCAATCTTTCCCCAAGCCGCAAAAACGGTGAGCCCGTTTCAGCGGGCGTAGCAACCACGCCGAAAGGACACCAGCAGACCGACCATCAGCAACGCAATAGTCCCCGGCTCCGGCACGGCGGTGCTTGCCGCGACCAGCCCACCCGTCCCATAATTCGCCTGCCAATCCGCCAGATCCACCGCGTTAAACGGAGTGGGCGATTCACCTCGTTGCCAGATGAGAAAATCCAACCCGTTGACAAATGTATCGGAGTTAAAGTCGCCAAGAAGAGTTGGAGCCAACGCTCGTTCATAACTAAAACCTCCGCCTGTTCTCACAGTCCAGCCTGTCAGGCGAACGTCGATATAGAGATCATCCGCGACAGAATACATCACGGAAGGCAATCCGATCACTCCCGGGGGGCCACCATTGCCATTACCTCCAAAAGCAGTCGCCCAGGGATGAAACGCGAGATTCGACCAATTCGAGGCGGCGATGGTCGCACCAGGATTATTATTGAACGGATAAGCCCACAAAGTGCCCACGGGGCTTACTAAGCGATCAAACACCAACTCATCGTCAACGACTTCTTCAAGCGCGTTGACTAAGCCGCCACCGCTGTTGACCCGTGTAATCACCACAGCGCTCGTGATTTCATCCTGCCACTCAGGGAGCAAAGAGTCCACTCCATCAGGCTTTGAAAATGAGAACTCGTAACCACTCCAAACAGTGGCGGCTTCCACAGGGAGGCAATTGATCAAAGCACTTTGCAAAAAAATCATCAACCATGCGCACTTGGTAATTTTCATGAGTTGCCGCATCCTTCGCCAAAATGATTCATCACACAAATAAGAATACCCGGCGTCGATCACCGATCGACGCCGGGTGGCTGCTTCCGAGATACTACGTCAAAGATGCACGCTTACTTGCGACGCTTGCCGAGCAAGCCCAGCAATGCCAGACCGCCCAAGGCCAGCGTGTTCGGTTCGGGAACCGAGAACACATACAACTGACCCCCTTCGATCAATGTCGCTCCAGTGGGATAATGGGCTTGCATGTCCGCAAGAAAATATCGTTTGCCGTCGTTGCGACCCAGAACGGCGGTAATATCAATCACACCCGAGCTTTCCTCGTCAATCGTCAAAATGCCGGGTGGCAAAATGTTGGTCGGCGTTTCAATCACGGGATCGAAAAACCGATTGCGATCCGATTCGAGCAATTGCACACTCGATCCCGTCGCGGGATCAAACTGCCAAGTCTTGGCGATGTACTGCACATTGCCCGGATCTTCTTGAATATAGACCAGTCCATCGTCGCCCACGGTCATGTTGTCAAAGGAACGAGCCGTTTGGCCATCGGTGCCAGTCAGCGAGGCCGCATCAAGCACCATCGCGATGTCGCCCATGCCATAGTTGGGGTCGGCAAGAAGATCGAAATCGAGACGGTAGAGTTTAGCCGTTTGGAAAGTTGCCGGTCCCCCTGCACCATCAGGATCAGCACCCGTGGTGACGAAGTAGAAGCTGTCCTGGTCAGCCCATTGGCCATCTTCGGGTCGAGCGAAGTTGGTAACTCCCAGTCCATTGCTCTGGGTCTGCAGATTAGCTCCGGTTTGGAAGGCGTTGACGGCCTCCAAAGTAAAGCTGCCATTAATGGGAGCTGTTTCCAAAGCGAGCGGTGTCTTAATGCCAAAAAGATCGCCATTAGTTAAGCCGGCCAGTTCAATTTCATTGCCAGTGCTCTGCTTGTCTCCGATGTACACGTAAACCTGACCAGGCGTGCTATCGTCAAGGCCGACCACAACCGTCTTTTGACCCGAGAACGGATTGGCCAGACTATTCTCCCAAGAAAACTTGCCGAGGGCCGGCACCTCATAGGCGGTTCCCTTTTCAGAACCAGTCGCAATAAAAGCGTAACCGCGCCCTTCCGCGCCCACTTCTTCGCCATTCATATAAATGCGATTTTGTGTGCCGAGACCCGAAGAAGCATCATAAAAAGCCGACAAGGCTGGCAGGTCGGCCGAGCAAAGCCGTCCAATCCGATTCACGCCCGCATCACCTAGCGGAGTCGCGTCCACGAACGCCATGAGAGTTGTGTCCCAAACAATGTGCTTGGTGGCTAAGTCGTTGCCGCTTTGAACGCTGAAATCGCTCTTGTTGACAACCCATTCCGAAACGAAGGCCCCTTTTGCTCCGTGAGCTCGAACAGCACCAACGCTTGCGCCCAGTTCATGATTCATCAGGATCGTGAAGGTTTCATCGCCATTGTCGTAAGCTCCCAAACCATCAGGAATACCGACCATCGCATAGCCGCCCACCGCATCACCGACCGTCAGAATCGAAGTCACGTTCACGCCAGGGGCGGTGGGTGTCACATAAGGGCTTTGGCTGGAAGAAGGGCCAGTGAAAGAGGCTGCAAACGCCGGTGAAACGAACGCCCCGAGCGAACTCAAGGCCACTGCTAAAGTCGTAGGATAATAAAACAAGCGTCGCTTCATGAATCTACTCCTTTCGTGACCATGCCAAACTTTGTTGCGTTCGGCGAACGTCACGACTATTCAAGGGATGTGAAGATACGGGTCGAAGTCGCCCAAAAGTGCCGCAATGCCTCAATTCGCGTCTCCTAGGGACACGAGAATACGGCTTGGTTACGGTCAATCAATTTCGGGCGATAATTTTTGCGAACTGTGCGTAGCGCCAACGAACAGAACGTTGGCACTTTAGCAGCGAAGTTAGATCGAATGGTTAACAAGACGTTAATTCAGCGCGAATGTTCGATGCGATTTTCTTAGCGCAATTTTCTTATTGCCAATCGACCACAAAAATCATAGCCACAGCTAGCTTCGCAGAGATGCGTTGTGACAAGAAGCTTTGCAGCGTAATCGTTGGCCGATCATGGCTAGCCAGCCTGCCAACAAGAGAATGCCACCCCCCGGCTCCGGCACGGCGACGCTCGCAGCGGTGAGCGGACCCATCCCATAATTCGCTTGCCAATCCGACAAATCACCCGCGCTGAACGGATTCGGTGACTCGCCTCGCTGCCAAACTAGAAGGTCGCGGCCATCGATGTCGCCATCTTCATCGAAGTCGCCAAGCAGCGTATCGTCATACAACACCAGCGTCGACACACTGTACGCCGGCATCATGTAGTGAAATGCATTCACTTGACTGATGAGAATGTCGGCCACTTGCTGCGGGTTCGAGTTGGCACTGGTAAGCTGAAACACTTCCGCGCGGTCAAACTGAAAATCGCTCGTCACGGCGAGCCCTGCATCGAGGGGTTGGCTTGTGCGATTGATCGCCACCAGTATCATTCGCGAGGGATCGCTGGAATCAACGCTCGCATAAACCGCCGAGTTGGCAAGGTTGCTTGTGCTCGCTCCCACTGAAGTATCACCAAACTCACCACCGTCGCCGTCGTAGTTGAGATACATCTTGAAGGCGGCGTCGGTGAACTGCCTGCCGCCGTCTATTGGCCAGAGCGCTGCCGCAAACAGTCCTTCGCGGCCAAAAATGCCGAGCGCGTCAGCCTGGGCGATGCCGCCCGAAATGTGCGTACCGCCGCCGTAGTTATATTCCGTAATCGCGAGCTTCGTGCCGGGATTAAAATCATCGACATCGCGTTGCAAATTTCTCAGCAGCTTGATTGGCCCGCCGCTGCAACAATTGGTGATCCAACTGGTCTCGGTGTAGCTCGGATCCCACAAAGAGCGTGGGGCCTGCACGCGGGCTTGGATCAACGCCGCCGAGGGATTCGGATTGTTATCAAACGCGATCCGCGTGCCGCCGCCGGTTGCTTCGGGATACCAATGCACATCGAGCACGTCCATGAGCTTACGGCCTTGGGCCGTTTCCTCGATGCGCACTTCGTTTAAGAGCCACTCCAAGTAATTCAACTCGCCCGGTTGGTTGCCGCCGGGATGCGAGGGAGAACTCGTCGCGTCGGAGGCCCCCTGTAAATTGGTGAACTCGGAGTAACCGTAGCTTACCCCACCGAACACCAACGCATTGGGCGCGGCATCCTTGATCGCCGAAGAATGCGCGATCGTTTTGCTCTTCATCTCCGCGAAGGTCGGCGCGTAAGGATGAATCAGCGGATGCGTGCGACCACCAGAACTCGGGTTCAAGACGTTCGGAATCCCCGACTGCCAACCCGGCGGTAATGTTTCACCCCACAGCGCCGGTTCATTATCCAAACTATAAAACACCGTCGGAGGATTGCTCTGCTGATTGCGCGTCGTTTCCACCCAGTTCACCAATTCGTCGGTAAACACATAACCATCACCTTCGTTCGGCGTGAGGCTCAAACTACTGCCCGGATAGATCGACGACTTCTTCACCCTGACTTCTTTCCAGCGCGACGACGGGGCCACTTGGGTTTCATCGACCGTGCCGTTGGTGTCAGCCGACACATAGCCCGCCATCGGCACGGTGACAATTTGGGCGCGATTGTTCTGGGCGGCGCTCACGAGCGCCGGGCGGATTGCTTCTCCCGGTGGGGTGTTATTCGCGCCGCCAACAAGGAAATTGTCGTTGTGATGATAGTAGTCGCTCCCCGCATTCGAGGCGTTTGTTTCCCAGTTGTAACCAGTCCAACGATTGCCCCCCTGCCGGTCAAGCTTGGCGGGAGCGTTGAAACCCGCGCTCTCATAAAAATTGATGCCGTAGATGTAAGGAGAGATTTCGCGGATGTTGCGCGTGGAGTTGATCGAGAACAGCACATCCGACGGCCCAGGATCGTCGGGCGTCACCGCGCGAACTTCCAAGCACGCGCCGGGCAAAATCAGCGTAACGAAAAGCCAACGAAAACGAATCGCCATCATAACTGCCTCTCTCGAACCTGCCCCTGATAAGCCTGTCGTGTCCACGACACAATTATTCTAACAGGTGACGCGGTCCAACCAACGCCTGCGCTTGTCTGACGACGACAATCACGCCGTTTTGCCTCACAGGATTTGCTAGCCTCAAATTTTTGGCAGAGAATTTGTATTCTTCCTGTAATATCGCTCGCGTGTAAAATCTCGCTTATCAAAGACTTACGCGAACATAACTCGGTGCTGAGTCGTAGAAGACAAAAGACCCTCAGTTTTTTTTGGCCCATGTGCGGCTTTCACCCACTCATCAGGGGAGCGTCATGCAGATTCAAGTCAACACCGATAACCACATCGAAAACACCGCCAAGCTCACTAACTACGTTGAATCCATAATCCACGATTCGCTCGAACGATTTCACCGCCGCATTACCAGCGTGCATGTCCATCTCACCGATGAAAACGGTGGGCACAAATCGGGCAGCAACGACAAGCGCTGCGTGATGGAAGCCCGCGTCTCTGGTCGTCAACCCATCACCGTCACTGCCGATGCACCATCGGTCGATCAGGCCCTGAGTGGCGCAATCACTAAACTCGAAAAACTCCTCACGAGCACGTTCGACAAGCTGGATCAAGCCAAGGGCCGTCCCTCAATGGCGGGTGAAGAAACACCTTAACTGTCATCCCCGCGCAGGCGGGGATCGCGTCTGGCACTCTCTGGGTCCCCGCCTGCGCGGGGATGACGCACAGAGGGCTTGGCACGGATGTCACTAGCAAGGAAGCAGCGGCGTGAGCAGAATAGAGGTCACCGTTATCACGATCTCCCCTCGCCGAGCGATTCCGCCCCATGTCCGACAATCCCGAACAGGATCGCTTGGCGGAGCACGATGCGGGCCAAGCCGATTGGAAACGCTGGGGCACGTACGTCAGCGATCGCGCGTGGGGCACCGTCCGCGAGGATTACAGCGCGAATGGCGATGCCTGGAATTATTTCCCGCACGACCACTCGCGCAGCCGTGCTTATCGCTGGAACGAAGACGGCCTCGGTGGCTTCTGCGACGACAAGCAGCATCTCTGCCTCTCGGTCGCCTTGTGGAACGAACACGATCCGATTCTCAAGGAACGCATGTTCGGTCTCACCAACGAGCAAGGCAACCATGGCGAAGATGTCAAGGAATACTATTTCTTTCTCGACGGCACACCGACGCATTCCTACATGCGGATGCTTTACAAGTATCCACATGTGGCGTATCCGTACGATGATTTGGTGACCGTCAACGGCAAGCGCGATCAATCGCAACCGGAATACGAACTGTTTGATGCGTTGCAAGAAACATTTCTCGCCAACAACTATTTTGATATCACCATCGAATACGCTAAGGCCGGTCCCGAGGAGATTCTCTGCCGCATCACGGCGGTTAATCGTAGTCAAAGCCCTGCCCCGCTTCACATCTTGCCGCACCTGTGGTATCGCAATACCTGGAGTTGGGAAACCGATGGCCAGCGGGAGCAAATCCGCGCTGTCGGCCCTGGTGCGGTGCATACTTTGCACGGGAAACTCGGCGAACGCTGGTGGTATGTGCAAACCTCCGATGACCAACCCGTCGAGTTGTTGTTCACGGAAAACGAAACCAACTTTCTGCGCTTGGATAATGCGCCGAATCCCTCGCCCTTTGTGAAAGATGGCATCAACGACTGCGTTGTGTCAGGCCAACACGAAGCGGTGAATTCCGAGCGCGGTAGCAAACTCGCTGGCCACGCGCACACCGTCGTCCCCGCCGGCGGCACGTTCACGGTCGATGTCCGTTTCTCGCCCAAAAAACTTGCAACACCCTTCGCTGATTTCGACGCCCTCCTCACCACCCGCCGCGCCGAGGCCGACACCTTTTATGAAGCGCTTCATCCGCCCCAGATGGGTGCCGACCAGCAATTGGTCGCTCGGCAAGCGTTTGCGGGTCTACTGTGGTCGAAGCAATACTACCATTACGATGTGTTCCGCTGGTTGAACGGCGATCCCATGCAGCCGACGCCGCCCGAATCGCGCTGGAAGGGTCGCAACGCGCATTGGAAGGAGCTGCACAATGCCGACGTGATTCTCATGCCCGACACCTGGGAATATCCGTGGTACGCGGCGTGGGACTTGGCGTTTCATTGCGTGGCGATGGCCCACATCGATCCCAAGTTCGCCAAGGAACAACTCCGCCGCATGGGTTTTGAGTGGTATCAACATGCCAACGGCCAGTACCCCGCCTACGAATGGAATTTTGATGATGTGAATCCCCCGGTAATCGGTTGGGCCGCCTGGCGAGTCTATCAGATCGACCGCGATCTCAAGGGCGTCGGCGACGTGGAATTCCTCAAGGAGATTTTCCAAAACGAGATGCTCAACTTCAACTTCTGGGTCAACCGCAAGGACAGCACCGGTCGCGATGTGTTCGGCGGCGGTTTTTTGGGCATGGACAACATCGGCGTGTTCGACCGCGACAAGCCGCTGCCCAACGGCGGCCAACTCGAACAGAGCGACGGCACCAGTTGGATGGCCCTCTACTGCATCACCATGCTCACGATTGCCACCGAGCTAGCCCGCGATGAAGCGATTTACCAGAACATGGCGATTAAGTATTTCGAGCATTTCCTGTACATCGCCCACGCGATGACCAACATCGACGGCGCGGGAATCAATCTGTGGGACGAACAGGATCAATTTTTCTATGACGTGATTCTGCTCCCCACGGGCGAAAGCAGTCCCGTGCGGATTCACTCGATGGTCGGTCTCGTGCCGCTGTTCGCCGTGTTCGCGGCCGCGCCCGCGAAGACTGAGGGTTTAACCGAGTTTCAAGAACGAACCGAGTGGTTCGTCGAGCATCGGCCCGACCTGTTGAAAAACGTGGCCCCCGTGCTCACGCCCGGCGTGGATGGCACGAAACTTTTGGCAATTCTTTCCCCCGAACGACTCACCGCCGTGCTGCGCCGGATGCTCGACCCCGCCGAGTTTCTTTCCGACTACGGCATCCGCGCGCTGTCGCGCTATCATCGGGAACATCCGTTCAAATTCCAGTCCGAGGACCAAGAATTCACCGTTGCGTATCTCCCCGCCGAATCGGATAGCCGGCTGTTCGGCGGGAACTCCAATTGGCGAGGCCCAATCTGGTTTCCGGTCAATTACATGATCGTCCGCTCGCTGCACGAGTTCTCGCTCTACTTCGGCGACGATTACAAAGTCGAATGCCCCACCGGCTCCGGCCAAATGCTCACGCTCGATGAAGTGGCCCGAGAAATCGCGCGCAGGCTTTCCAGCATTTTCCTTCGCGATGAAAGCCACGGCGGTCGGCGGGCCGTGTGGGGCGAGAACGAGTATTTTCAAAGCGATCCCGAATGGCGCGATTACATCCCGTTCCACGAATACTTCAACGGCGATACCGGCGCGGGCGTCGGCGCGAGCCATCAAACCGGCTGGACGGCCTTGGTGGTGACGCTACTCTACGAATACTGGCAACAACACGGAAGGTCGTAAAAAATGAAACCGCTGATGAACGCTAATAAACGCTGATCGAGCAATTAATTAGCGTTTATCAGCGTCCATTAGCGGTTAAAATTGCTTGTTGGATCGCTCACAAATACCAAGGAATTGAATATGAACCTCACGGGAAAAGTCGCCATCGTCACCGGCGGGAACAGCGGCATTGGCCTCGCGATTGTCTTGGAACTCGCCCGCCAGGGAGCCAACGTCGTCATCGACTACGTGTCGAACCCGCAAGCCACCGCAGCGATTGAAGAACAGGTAAAAACACTTGGCAGCGAAGCGATTGGCTTCCAAGCCGACGTGAGCCAAGTCGCCGAGCTAGAAAAACTCATCGCGGCGGCGGTCGCCAAGTTTGGCCGCGTCGACATCATGGTCAACAACGCCGGCGTCGAAACGCGGACCAGCGTGCTCGATACCACCGAAGCCCAGTACGAAAAGGTGCTCGCCATCAATCTCAAAAGCGCCTTCTTCGGCACGCAAATTGCCGCCAAACAGATGATCAAACAGGGCGATGGGGGCCGCGTCATCAACATCACCTCCGTGCACGAAGATTGGCCCATGCCGGGCAACACGCCGTATTGCCTCTCGAAAGGGGGGATGCGGATGCTCACGCGCACGGCTGGTGTGGAACTCGCCCCGCACAACATCCTGGTCGTCGGCGTCGGCCCCGGCGCGGTCGCCACGCCGATCAATCTCTCGACGATGAAAGACCCCGCGTTGATGCAGAAGCTTAATGACACAATCCCCCTCGGCCGCATGGCGAAGCCCGAGGAAATCGCCAGCGTAGTCGCGTTTCTCGTCGGCGACGGCGCGAGCTACATGACCGCGACCACGGTCTTCACCGACAGCGGCATCATGCACAGCAGCCCAGGGTTATAACGTAGGCCGGAACAAGCCGTGCGCAGTTCCGGCATGAACTCGAATCGCTGCTGGAACTCGCAGAACTCGTTCCGGCCTACATCACTCCTCCATCGACCGCGCCTTCGAGAGCGCCGATGCCACCAATCCCGCAGGGACCGACACAATGCCCAAGCCGATCAGCAGAATAAACAGCGTGAAAACTTTACCCCCCACCGTGATCGGCACAATGTCGCCGTAGCCGACCGTCGTGAGCGTTTCCACCGACCACCACAAGCTGTGAAACACGGAGGAAAACTTCTCCGGCTGGGCCTCGTTCTCAAAGTAATAAATGCCCGCCGCGGAAAAGAAGAGCAGCAACAACGCCACGCAGAGAAACAGCACAATCTCTTCCTTGGCAATCAAGAACGCGCGGTGGAAACGGCTAATCGCCTTGCTGTAGCGCACCAGCTTGAAAGCGCGAAACAGCCGCAAGAACCGAAACGCCCGCAAGCCGCGCATATCGAGTTCCGCAGCCACATAGAACGGCAAAATCGCCAGCAAGTCAATCAGGCCGAAAAAGCTGAAGATATACGCCAACGGCCTATCAGCCACCCAAATCCGCAGCACGTACTCAACCGTGAAAATAGCCACGGTGACCATATTGAAGAATTCGAGCCAGTCGATGGTTTCCTGCGACAACCCCGGCAAGGTTTCAATCGAAAACAGCAACAGCGTGATGAAAATCGTCGCTTGAATGAACAAATCGAACACGCGCCCCCAACGGGTGTCGTTTCGTTCGATCATGGTTTTCAGAAATGACATGCGACCATGATAATTGGAGCCGCGGCGGTGACCTAGATCAGTTAGAAGTCCGTCAATTGTCGCGGGCGCAGGCCCGCGCGCAAGGCGTTCAAGACCGTGAAAACGTCGATAACTTCCTGACTCACCGCGCCGGCCACGGGTGTTAGAAGTCCACCGCTGGCGAGTGCCATTCCCAACACGCTTAACGCCATGCCGCCGATCGCGCTTTGCAAGGCAATCTTGCGCATCCGGTGGCTGATGTGCATGAACTCGTCCACCTTTTCGAGCGTGCTATCCATAACCACCACCCCCGCCGACTCGGCAGTGATGTCGCTGTTCTTGCCAATCGCCACCCCCACGGTCGCCGACATCAGGGCCGGAGCATCGTTGATGCCATCTCCCACGTACAGCGTGCGCGCTGCGTTGGTCTCGCGGCGCACAATCTCGACCTTTTCCTCCGGCGACTTTTCAGCGTAAATCTCCTCGATCCCCATCCGATCCGCCAAATAGCGCACCTCCGATTCGCGATCGCCCGAGACGATCAAGACTCGATTAAATGCATGTTGCGGACTGAGATGTTTGATAAACGACAACCCTTCGGCCCGTGGTTCGTCGCGGAACCGATACATCGCCACATAGCGATTGTCGATAACAACAAAACATTCAAGTCCTCCCGCGTGAGGCGGCATCTGTTCCACCCCTTCAACGGAGGAATTCAACAAGGCCCCGCGACTTGTGATCTGCACCGTGTGTCCATCAACGAGAGCGCGCATTCCCGCGCCAGGTGGCTCGCTGATTTCGCTCACTTCTCGCAGTTCAAGTCCCGCGGCCATGGCTTGATCGAGGATCGCCTGCGCGAGCGGGTGCTTCGAGTAGCGTTCCAAACTGGCAACCAAACGCAGAACTTCCCGCGCGTCGCTCCCCGGCACCACAATCTGCTCGGTGAGCCGGGGCTGCCCGTAAGTCAGCGTCCCCGTCTTGTCGAAAATTGCCGTGCTGCATGTGCTAATCGTTTCGAGAGTGACGGGATTCTTGACGATAATTCCCCGCCGCGCGCATTGCGAAATCGCGCCAATAATGCAAACCGGAATCGCGATCAACAACGGGCAGGGAGTCGCCACCACCAGCACGGCCAAGAAGCGGCTCGACTCGCCACTGACTCCCCAAGCCGCGAGCGCGATCACTAAGGCCAGCGGCGTGTAAAATGCCCCCAGTGTATCGCCGAGCCGCCGCATCCGAGGCCGCTGCAATTCGGCAGCATGCATCACTTGCATGATCTTCGCATAACGCGAATCGGCCGCCGGGCGCGTGGCACGAATCGTCAACGCTGCTTCGCCATTGATCGCGCCCGAGATCACTTCCGCTCCCGTGGTTTTCGACATCCGAAACGGCTCGCCGGTGAGAAACGATTCATCCATCACCCCGCGACCTTCGGTGACGACGCCGTCCACGGGGCAAATGTCGTGCGGAAAAATGACCAGCGTATCTCCCACCGCAATCTCGCTCAGCGCGACATCAACCACCTGCCCCGCTTCGCGCCGATGCGCCACCGACGGCATCCGCTGCGCCAGCGCTCGCAACACCGACGAAGCGCTCCGCACCGCATAGGCTTCGAGCGCTTCGCCTCCCGAGAGCATCAAGACCACGAGCGCTCCGGCCAGGTATTCGCCGAGGAGCACGGCGGTGACAATCGAAATCCCGGCGAGCAAATCGGAGCCGAACTCGAGCTTCGCCAACTTCACGAGCAACTCGTAAACGAGCGGCATCCCCCCGCCGATCAAAACCACCCACAGCGGCCAGTTGTAAGAGTCCGCGCCAGTCTGCCAGCCGAATCGCAAAACAAGATGGGCGACGATCCCAGTGATGGCCAAACCAGCGATAAGCAACATCCGCTGATTGGACAGGAAGTTGAATAGGCGCTGGAAATAGCCGTGACTGGCAGGGGTCGACATTAATTAACTTGGTATGAGTCATAAATTCCGAAAGCGGTCGTAAAAACATTATAATGAGTGGTGAACTTAAAACAGATCTCGCAGCAATCCACCAATGACAAAACTCGCCGCCTCATCGATATGTTCTTTCTCGACCGTTTTTGACTTAGCTAGGTCCGCAACAGTCCGTGACACTTTTGCCAACCGAGTCGTCGAACGCGTGCTAACTTTATTCCCATCAATAATCGATGTGAAATGCTCCGTGGCTGGTTCAGAAAATTCGCAGTAATCAAACACTTCTCCACCAGGAATAGCAGCATTACAAGAAATGACTGTTGATTCAAACCTCTTGAGTTGTTTCTCACGAGCGTCTTGAACAACTTTCCTAAGTTTCGCACTTTCACCTGGCCTTGCGGATGCCATTCGCTCTTTGGTGGATAGTGCCTGCAATTCCACTTGTAAGTCGATCCGATCTAGAATAGGCCCGCTAATCTTGGATAGGTACTTCTTGACATCTGTTTCTTTACAGCGACAGGAATCTGTGCCGAAATAACCACAGGGGCATGGATTCATAGCTGCAATTAATGTGAATCGACAGGGATAGGTAACTTTCGCAGTAGCCCTCGAAATCCTGACTTCACCATCTTCTATGGGTTGCCGCAGGCTTTCCAAGGTATCACGACTAAATTCTGCTATTTCGTCCAAGAACAAGACGCCGTGATGAGCAAGAGTTACCTCGCCCGCTTTAGGAACACCGCTTCCGCCACCTATGACAGCTATTTTGGTCGCAGTATGATGAATTGATCGCACGGGTCGCCTTGTCACCGCCAAGCCATCCTGTTTCAATTCGCCGCATGCTGAATAGATGCGGGTGAGTTCAACTTTCTCAGCGTTACTAAGCTTCGGTAGAATCCCAGGAATTGCACCCGCGAGCATCGACTTGCCTTCGCCTGGAGGGCCGATCATCAGAAGATTGTGGCCACCAGCAGCCGATATTACTGCCGCACGTTTTGCTCTTGTTTGGCCACGTACCAAACCAAAGTCTGTCGCACTGGGAATATGATTGTCAAAGGTAATGGCCTGCGTAAGCGCGTTTTCCAAATTCCTTTTACCCTGAAAGAATTGAATAACATGCTCCAACAAGCCGACCGGATAAACCCCGCACCCTTCGTGTCCCGGCTTAGCAAGTATGAGAGCACATTCTTTTTCATTTCCCGAAGGAACAATCAGCTTTTGATTAGGCTTTGTGACATAGGCTAATGACAACGCTCCGGGTACTCGTCGAATCTCACCATGAATTCCCAATTCACCCATCAGAACGTATTCGCCTTCGAGATGTTCTGCCAAATCTGGTAGCAATCCAGCGGCTTGAAGCATAATAATCGCTAAGGGCAAATCTAACCAAGTTCCGCCCTTGAACATATCTGCTGGTGCTAGATTGATTAGGATTTCAACCTCTGGACCAGGAATGTTTAATTTTGCAAACGATCCCTTGATTCGATTCTTTACTTCTTTGGCAGCATCGCTTGTCAAACCAGATATGGTTGGACTATCCCACGTCGCCTGTTTCTTCAAAACATCGACAGCCCTCGCTTGAACTTCGATAATATATCCATCAAGACCAATAAGAATTCCACCGTTCAACGTGTGATCTCGCTTGAGGAGATCAGTCAATTCCGCTTGACGAGTCTTTGTGCGCAACCCTGCCATAGCTAAGCCCTATTAATATTTACAAGAGTACAGAAGCGTCAATACCTCGGCATACTACATGACGCCGCCGACAAATTCCAGCAGTTTTGCGCAATCTAAGATAAATCGCTCAGGGAGATACTACTTCGGTCATCTATTTTCTCTCCCCCGCGCTAATCGTATGCACAAACTCCGCCCCGAAGAACAGCACAACCGCCGCGTAGTAGGCCCAAAGCATGATTGCGATGAACGCGCCGATCACGCCGTAGGCGCTGTCGAAGCGGTCGCCGATCACGTAGCTCGCCAGCACGAGTCGGCCAATTTCCCAGATCAGCGAAGCGAAGATGCCGCCCTTGAGTGCCGCCGACCAGGGAACCTTGGTGTTGGGTATCGCGTAGTACAACACGGTGAACACACCGGTGTTCAACACCCACGAAACGGCGAGCTGTGCTGCCCAGATCATCCAGGGTGCCGTGGTGATCAACTCGCTAGTCGCGGTGAGCATGATGCCGCTAGCGAAAATCACCAACAGCACGCATAAGAGCCCAAGCAGCATCAGAAACGCCTTGATCCGGACGAACACGATATCCACGACCGTGCCCCAAATGCCGCGATCCTGTTCGTGCAGCTTCCAGATGCGATTGAACGCCAGGTCGATCTGTGAGAAGAGCGCAATCACCACCACCAACAGCGCGACGATGCCCACCGGCCCCCCCAGCGAAGCCTGCTCTTGCAATTGCTCGAGGGCTTTGGCGACCTGCGTTTGCAAATTGGGAGAAAACTGATCGCCAATCGCATCGAGAATCTGCTCCTCGGCGGCGGGGCCTGATTCCGAGACATGCAGAAACACGCCAAAGGTCGAGAGCAGAATCAACAGCAGTGGAAAGAACGCGAGCGCCGTGTAATACGCCACCGACGCGGCCAGTGTCGAACCATGATCCGCCGACCAATTGAGATAGGTGCGATACAGCAGGTGGGTGAAGTTTCGTAGATGGGCGATCATGGCAAGGCATTATAACATGCTTGGCCAGGAGACTCACGGCGAATCTTAGCGGCGTTCTTTGCGGGCCATCGGGAGACACGTTGCTAGTTACAACGAGCGGGAACATTCGTCGGAATCGGCAGGAATACATCACCGCTGCATGGCTCAAAACCTGCCGGCCAACAGGCGCTCATACGGCAGAGAACCCGATTCTGTGTGGGAGCATCTGGATTAACTCGTTCGACACAGAGTTCGACAGTGCCACCATCGCAACCATAAAGGAGCTGCCAGACATCACGAGCCAAATAGCGAGGCACGTAACCGATCATCGCGCTTGGGTGCTCAGTTCGAACTGCCACGGCATTGGGGTCTGACGGGTTCTGAACATCCAGCATCAAATGCAAGACATCACCAGGCTCCAATAGTTTAATCCTGTTTAAAACTGTCGGCTCTACCCACCGAATGCCATGCAGAAAAAACTTGTTCAAATAGCATCCTTCAGCGTCCGGTGCGGGACACGGAAACACCTCAATGGCATCGGTTTGACGAATACCCTCGGTAACACCTAGCACAACGATAGGATCAGGCGGATTGTCTGGATCGAAGCCACTCCAGCGTAAATACTCTTCATACTCCGGCCGCGAAGACGGCAGCAGGCGATTAGCGAAAAGCGGAAAGAGCGTTTCGGATTCGTAGATTTGGTCCAGCTTCTCCATCCCCGAGAAGGGTTGAAAGTCAGGGAGCGTTGCTCCCTGAACATAGCAAAATCGATAAAGACCTTCTTCGTGAACTAAGCGACCAACTGGTCGCCAGCCGCTGTGCGCTTTTTCATTTCGCCAAGCAACAAACACTGCGTTCATATTAATTTCAACACCTAATTTTCACTTCCAGCTACCAGACTCAGCAAGTTGTCGTGCCTCTTCCGACACATCTTCGGGAACGTAATAGCGATTCCTCTTGGGGCGTTCACCAGTGACGGCTTGCAGTCGAGTCAAAACTTCTGATATTTCGGTCGGCACTGTCCCAAGGTCAATAAGGATAGCATTGTACGGATCTTGTTCTTTCTTTTCCTTTTCAGGAGCGTAGGGGTCATAGACAGTCTGTTTTAACCGATCGTCACGAAGTGCATAGTACTCGGGCAGATTATAGCCTTTCTTCTTAACCAATTCGCGTAGGGCTTCCTCCCAGGTCTCGCGGACACCGTCAATCGCGCCTTCGGGGACCGGATCGTTAACAGCCTTGAACTTTCGACGTGTGACAAATCGAGTGGCTAGGTCTGCAAGGACGCTGTCAGGATGTCGCGACCAAACGATCAATTGATAGACCAGCGTAGAATCCTCCAGCGCAAGATATTGCTCAATCGTTTCCTTGCTCTCCTTCTTCGCGTTCCGAAATTGTTGGATTTCTGGGATGAACTGAGGGGCCCCTCTCTCTGTCTCAAGCTGCTCCGCCCGTCGCCATGCGGCATGGATGAGCTTCTCAAATCCGCGCGTCGTCTTGTGCTGGTAGACGTTCTGATACATGTAAAAGCGAGCGAAGATGTACTCTTCAATCGCAAATTTTGCCGAATCAGGCCAAGCCAGCACCATGCTGCTGTCCTTCTCAACAAGAGAAACCGTGTTCAGAATACGATACCAATCGAAGTGTCCGTATCCAGCGCCGGTAAAGTAACTGTCCCGGCGCAGATAGTCTAGGCGGTCAACATCAAGCTCGCTTGATAAAAGGGTCTTTTGCCAGGGAGGTTTCTCCCGATTCTTCTCCTTGATCAGAGCTACAACATCCCCAACTGGAATCTCATGCTTTGTCAACACTCGATTCACCTCCGTGGCATTGCTCTCAATGATGCGACATGACCATTCCTCATGGTTGATGCCCAGCAATGGCTCGAAGAGATGAGAAAACGGACCATGCCCCACATCATGAAGAATGGCGGCAGCGAGAAGTTGAGTCTTTGCCAATCCAAGTCGCGGCCC
>JAWXAV010000196.1:0-17087 GCA_034439695.1 Bythopirellula sp.
AACTCTGCGGAAAAGTCCTCGAATTGTTCACCGAACACGAATGTCGTAACTACATCGCGCACTGCGGATACCGCTACACTTAACGGTTGAACGCATTAGCGGCAAGTTCCTGCTATCGACCGATGGATTCTTTGCCTATGAGGAAGCCGTGAGCTACCACTTGTGGGATCGCTGCGACTATGGCCAGATTCAGAAAATGTTCTCTGGCCCAACGTCGTCAGATATTCGCGCTTCCACGATGGGCCAGATAATAGCCATCAAAAAGCGGAGCGTGATGAACAATCCCGACATGGAAAACGTCAGCACTTCGCTTTGCGAGCGGTTGAATGGCTCGATTCGCAACTACACCAAGCGGATGCAGCGATGCACCTATGCGTTCTCAAAGAAGTACGAGAATCACCGGGCCGCGATGGGGCTGTTCTTTGCCGCGTACAACTATTGCCGCCCTCACAAGACTTTGAAGGGCAAAACCCCAGCCATGGCGCACGGGATTGCGGACCACAAGTGGACCGTGCGAGAATTGCTCATGGAAGTGAGCGGTTGCTAGCCCAGGGGGAAACGCGGAATGACTCAGAACCATCGGCTTAAGGTTACAGCAAACCCAGCAAATGATCTAAAGCGTATCTTCGCCAACTACCTTGTGAACATCGCCTACTTAATTGAGGCCACAGACGACGGCGGATTTATCGAACCAGGCGAACTCGATTGGCTTGATGATCCGCAGCGTTACGAATGGATGTGTGACATAATTAAGCAAGAATTAGAGATGCATGGCATAACCGAGATTACGTTTACGCTAACCCCAGATGATAGCAACACTTAATTACAGACTACCAAGAAGTTGTGGTCACTGTTAGGGGTTGAACCACAATTGAACTGTTCCTGAGCCACTTTAGGTGCGTTCGGCGGGGAGGGAAAATGTCTATTGGTAGTAGGTGATTAGGCCACCCCTACTAGATGATGTGGTTCGGCTGGAAAAAGGGAGCGTTTTTTTCATGTTTACCCGAAACCTCTCAACCCGTCGTCTGAACCCAATTATCAAGGAACCGGCACCTAAACATAGTTTGGCGCGTTGCTGATTCTACCACAAATGGGTGGCCAATATCAGCCGTTAATTTTGGCCGCGCAGTTCAACATGAGCCGCAACGCGCTAGCGTCGGGTTCTTTGAGGCACGTCCTGAAACTGAAGAACCCGCGTCTAGCGCCGTGCGGCTCATGGTTTGGGAAGAATCCGCGGCTCATGATTTTGATGCCAAGCCTAGGCGCGAATTTCTCGCCAGAGTAGGATGGCCACGAAAAGGCACGAAGAGGCACAAAAAAGAGCGACCGCTGATCCACGCTGATGGGCGCTGATAAGAAGGTATTAATGGGAGGCAGCGATGAGAGAATAAAACGTGATTCCGCTTTTTTCACGTTGTTGTCAAGCAAAGACTCCCGGCCTTTGAATTCACGCAGGGATACCAAGTGACCCAAGCCGCTGCCGAGTTCCCAGGCGAGAAGGATCATGGGCATGGTGGACTTTGATAATGTGATCAGTGTGTGCGAAGGTATACACTGATGCCTATAAATTGCTTAGAGGTCGAATGTCTGGAAAATAGCCTATCTTTCGCTATAACTCTTCACGTTTCTCTTGATCGAGTCCGAGTTTTGTTGTCACGAAAACAAAAGGCCGGGCAAATTCGTTTAGAAATTGCCGTTCGCTTGAGCTTGCCATAATACGCGTTAAACGAGAATACATCTCCCGATAGTAATCTGCTGCGATGTCCTCATTTCCAGCGACTTCATTGGCTAATCCGGCAATCAATACTGCAGCAGGATCAACATTGTTTGCGAAGATGACTGGGTCTCTTAATGATTCCAGCCAAGGTAGACCGATATCAATGAGACATTTTTTCACGTGAGACAGAGATTTCTCCAATGCACTTACATTTTTGCATGACCAATACTTTTCGCGACGAAGAACACCGGCAGGACTTAGGTAGGGGCCACACGGAAATCCTTGGTCTTCCCCCAAGTGACGAAACATGTCTTCGATTAGTCTCAGATAGTTTGGATAGTAGCACATGCCGACAGCAAAATGTGTTTTGCTACGTATACCACGACCTCGGCTTACTATAACCCTATCTTGACCGTTATCTGTTTTCCGGAGAAATTCACCCGGTTGGGCTCTTGAAAATCCCCTACTCGCGAGCAATTCACCCAGAGCCTTGTCACAATGTTGATAAAGGTCCGCTTCACGCATTTTGCAGCAATCTTCTATTGACGAACATGGGCGAAGAAAAAGGGGCAGAACTATTGTGATGAATTGATCGTTCTGACCCTTTTCCTTTTTCTTCGTCGAGATACCAGGGAGAGAATATGCTCAGATTATCTCGCGGGACGCGGTGGCTGTCCACTTGAATGAGAATAGTCGCAATCAGACCGGATCGCAGCGAACCGGCGACTCGTCGAGTCGCGGCTATTGCCGGAGAAGTACCCAACGAAAAACGGCCCCTTACTTTTGCAAGTAAGGGGCCGCTTTATTCAATCGTCAGTGGTGGAAACCTGGCGGTTTCACTTACTGATTTCAGCCGGCACAACCGCAGCTGGGTTCGCAGCAGCTATCGTCAGCACAACCGCACGATGGCTCTTCGCAGCAGCTATCGGCACAACCGCAAGAGGGCTCGCAGCAGCAGCAAGCTTTCTTGCAAGCTTTGCGGGCACGCATCTTGGCCAACAGGCCGCAACGCTTCTTCTTGCAGCAGCAGCTCGATTCGCAGCAGCAATCGTCGGCACAGCCGCAGCTGGGCTCGCAGCAAGCGTCAGAAGCACCGCAGCTTGGTTCGCAAGCATCGGCACATGCGTCGGCACAACCGCAGCTGGGCTCAGCACCGCAGCAACCATTGTCACCAGCACAGCAGCTGTCATCAGCACAACCACAGCTTGGTTCGGCACAACCGCAAGTTGGCTCGCAGCAGCAGCAATTCTTGGCAGCTTTGCGGGCTTTGCAACGAGCAAACAAACCACAACGCTTCTTGCAGCAACCGCAACCGGAATCGCAGCAGCAGTCATCAGCACAGCCGCAGCTGGGCTCGCAAGCATCGGCACAACCGCACGATGGCTCACAACCACAGTCGTCGGCACAACCACAGCTCGGCTCGGCACAACCACCGAACATGCCAAAGAACGCATTGGCGTTCGAGGCACTGCTCAGGACGATTGCGACGCACAAGCCCAGCGTCGACAAAAGGACATTACTCTTCATTTGGGAGGCTCCTAAAATTGAGGGGGAAACACAGTTGCCGCTACGGCAAGGGGACGACCTTCGACTGCACTTACTACTTGTAGTTTTATGTGTCAGTGGCGAGGTCGCTTATCCATTGCGAGCGGCTAACGCTCCATTGGATATGACAGCTATCGACGAACCCTCAAGAAACCCTTGATGACTTTCAACAAAATGCTATCACTGTTTTGCGATCCCGTTCCACGTATTTCGTTCGTACCGATTGCGACAGGCGCGGGGCATTTTCACCGCTGTTTTTGCCGTCGATTCAATCGTTCCGGGCCGCACAAGCGGCATGACACTCAAGGCGATGCGCAGCGACTTGTCCCGGGGATCGCCTTCGCTAAGCCGCGAGCGGCTAGAAAAGTTTGCTAAGCGTCGCCAGAGCGCTTTCGCGCACAATTCTCTCGCCTTGACTCTTCCTGCTATGAAGAATTCCGATAGGTCACGTGGCCAGCATTAATAGAGTTGAAACGATTGCTCGCGTCGTTTGACCACTTTGCCTAAACATATAAACCACGGCTAGCACTGCCGAAAAGTGGTCTAGGCTTTCATGGAATTAGGTTGTAGAGATTCCACCTGACCTAGCGCGAAGCACTCGCAAGGACGTGTATTAAGCTTTCGACCAGGAGATCCATCATGCAATCCATCCAATCGATTCAACCTGTTTATTCGACCTATGGCGACGATCCCAACCTCGCGGAATTGGTGGCGATCTTCGCCCACGAGCTTCCCCAACGTCTGGAAACCCTGCGGTCGCACGCCGAAGTGGCCGATTGGGAATCCGTGGCTCGCGTGGCCCATCAACTTAATGGATTGGGTAGCAACTACGGCTTCGCCAAACTGAGCACCCTCGCCGCCCGGCTGGAATACTGCTGCACCGAAGAACTGAGCCCCGGCGAGATTCTCAAGGCACTGGACCGCTTTGCCGAATACTGCGAACGGGTGCGGCCTGGCACGGCAGCCTAGCCTTGGGCCGCCAGGCGTAGGGCCACCAAATAGGGCACCGGCTCGCTGCCTAGGGCGTTCAGCACGGTGCCACCAGCGGTAAAGACGTGGGTGACCCAAGCGGGTTGCCCATAAAGTTCGAGCGCTTTGCCCCCCTCACCACCCCCCACATAAACCTCGACCCCAGCGTCGGTCATCCGCTTAAGCTGGGGGATGAAGTTTTTCGTGCCTGCCTCGAAGCGGGGATCCTCGAACATGCCAAAGACGCCGTTGTGAAATGCAACCGCTCCTTGGGGATTTTTGGCAAGAAAGTCGCCGATTTTTTGCTCGAACAGCTTGCTCGACTGGGGGCCAATGTCGAATTGTTGTTGATCCGGCTTGAGCTCGTCGACGACTGATCCATCTTCAATCACCGAATCCACGGGTACAACGAATTCAATGCCCTTTGAGCGGCCATCGAGAACCATCTGCTTCGCCTGGGCCACCCGTTCAGCCGGAATGTAATACGGCTTGTCCGCATGGGCTGAATCCTCGGCCACACCTAAGCAACATGGCCTGCCGTCGATCTCTCCGATTGCCTTCTTGAGCGCCATCGCCAGCGACCCGGCGGCGAAAACGCACTTGATCGTACCCCGTCCGATCATGGCTTTAAGATCGTCAAGCTTGTCGATTTTCAGTCCGCTAAAGATCACCAATTGCGTCGCCAAGCACTTCCGCATGGGTCCATCAAATTCGGCGGCCTCGTAAAGCCCCATTGCCACGCGGTCCATCCCCGCCGGCAAGACGACGCTCGAAGTATCCAAACTCCCGGCGGATAGCGCTTCATGCACGTAAACCTTCGCGACCTTCGCGGCGAAGTCGTTCGCAAACTTGCTCAGCGACACGGCAAGTTGCGGTATGTCGGCTGCTTTTGCCTTCCAAAGCAAGGTTTCAATCTTGTATTTGCGCGTGTTTTCCAGCACGATCACCGCGCCCGGCTGGGCAGCGGCAATCTGCTTGCTGACCGCATCGAGAATCGTGTTGTTCGATTCATCAATCCAATCGGTAATTAACGTCACGTCTTGCCCCAGCAATTCGCCGAGCCGCGCGGCCACTTTGTTGAGCGAACCTTCCGGCTTGCGGCCGATGTGGCCGAAAATGATTTGCTTCCAACCGCGCTTGATGCCGTACTTCAAGGTCTCGACCATCGACTGGAGGCGAATGTCCCCCTCGCCGATCTTGGCCCCGGGTTTGGCATCAACATCCCCGCGCACCGCCACCGGTGTCCCCGACGGCAGATCGGCGAGCGAATCCAACCGCGGCACTGACGCGAGATAGTCGACAAGCTCCAAATTGGCGGCAGCAGACCGGCCGGCGAGCAGCGTATTGAGCCATTTGGACATTTGGTCGTTGGAAACAGCCATTGGGGATCTTTCTGCAATCGTGAGTGCCGCTTGCGGCTTAGCGGTAAAAACAAAGATTCTCAGCCCACGAAGGTAAAGTCACGCGGTCGGAATTTCAAGGTGCCGATTTTTGGGCTATTCGCCAGGCTGTGAGTCGGTTGCCAGCAGAAAGAAACAGAGTCGTGCCGTCGCTTGATGACAAAGTCGCGAGGCCGGCGATTGCATCACCGTAATCGAAACGGTCGATGAGCTTGCCATCGTCACCGACAAAATGCAGCGAGCCATCAGGGCCAGCCACCACACGGCAATTGCCATGGTCCGGCAGATTGATTCGTTGTATCGGTGGAATCGGCCCCGCGTAATCCCCCGGCGGCAGCTCGTAACTCCACGCAACATCACCTTTGATGTTGAAAGCGACCAAAGCATATTGTCCGGGCTTGACCATGCTGATTCCACATCGCGCGGATTTTATAGCTTGTCCTTCTAACGCGACGATCGTATGCCCCACAACGGCGAACTCTTGCTGGGACTTGCCATCCGCAGAGATTTCAAACACCGTGCCGCGCGTGCTGGTACACCACAGCGATGGCGAACCTGATCTCGCCGTGGGGCCGACAGAGAGTTGCCAGACGTGATCCAAATGCCGATTGACCCAACTACGCTCTCCAGTGAGAGTTCCCGCTTGCACGCCCTCCCCTCCCCAATAGCCGACCAAGACGCTTGGCACGCCGCTCGCTTTCAAATCGAAGAACTCCGCATCGCCGATGCCGGAATGCAGAATATCAGGAAACGCGAACAGTAGCTGCCAGTCTTTGTCGTAGAGAAAGACTTGTTGCCAACCGACGCCGCTCACCAAGAACCAGCGAGTTCCCTCGGCGTTAGTGGCTACACGAATAAAGCCGCCTTGCTTCTCCTTGTGTGAAGGCAACTTCACTTGGCCAAGTGGCTGGCCTGCATTGTCGTAACGCACCACGGTCTGGGCACCGTCGAGCACTAAAACTTCTTGTGGTTCGCCCTGCGAGGTTGTGAGTACCGCAACATCACCCGGATTGCTCAAATTTGCGAGCTTTGATTTCCACAATTCTTCAAGCTGCAATAGCTCAGGCAATTTGCGCGGAAGGATTTCGGCTGGAGTTCCTGCTGGGTGAACAAGTGACTTTTGCAATGTCGCGGCATTAACTATGGACTCATGCTGTTCAAGCTGCTTGGCATGTTGGTCTTTGGCTTGTTGCACCAAATCTTCGCCCGCTTGCATCTGGCGGATTTTCTTCACCAACTCGTCGGCACTTTCCAACATGCCAACTCGGACAGCCTGCAAGCGACCGTCTGGTCCCAGCAGCATCAGTGTGGGAGTCGCCTTGACGTCGAGATTGTAATACCCGTTCTTGTCCAAATCTCGCAGCAAGGGAAAAGTCGCCCCCCACGACTCCATGGTTTTTTCCAACGACTCGGTTGGCATATCCCTGGGATCGGTGCTGACGCCGAAGAACGCCACGTCCTCGTCATCCTTGAACTCTTGGAAAGCTTGTTCTATCTCGGGCGTGTGCTCTTTGCAGGGCGGGCAATCGGTTGCCCAAAAATCCAACACACAAATCTTCCCTTCCATGGAGGCTAGCGTCACTTTGATTCCAGCGACGTCGGTAAATGCAAACTCCTTCACCGGCTTACCCAGATTTTCCGCAGGACCGGCGGGAGGTGGCGGCACAAATCGCCGCACCAGCCGAGCTTTTTCCGGCACCTCAATCGACACGACCGCATCGTCGAATTCCGGATCGAGCGTGACATCTTCCAGATCGAGATCAACGGAAAAACTGGCAAACTGGTTCGTGGGATCCAACATGTCGCGCTGGTCATCGATGGGAATTTCGATTCGTCGCAAGATCAGCTTATCCTTATCGATCCACAGCACGCGCTTTCCCTCGGGTTCGGTGAGCGACACGCGATAGCACAAATCGTCACCGATTTTTTGTTCCGGCAACATTTCCATTTGACTCGAGCGCGGAAAAATGGGTTTCTCGCTGTCCTGCGCGAGCAGCATCGCGAGTTGGGGAAACAAGTTTTCGAGCGCGACTTGCAAGATCGCCTGCCGCAATTCGGGCTCGGGGATCAGGTTGTCGGCCGTGGTTTCTCGGGGGGCAATCGCTTCGTGAATTTGCTTGGGCAACTGGCTCGCGGCGGAGCGAATTCGTTTGCCATCGGAAACGACGCGGTACTTGGTGCTCCCTTGACTGCTGGGGATCGCATCCTCGTAAGAAATCGCATACCGATTCGGCCGCCCAAACAACAGCGACAAATGCGTAAACGGGATTTCGGTGATTGAACCTCGCGCGCGGTTCACGCCGCGTTCCACCAAAGTCGCATTGTCGGAGTAAGACTTCGCGTTGGTGTAGGTGGTACGCAGCTTGGCGAGCAACTCCTCTGGAGCAACGGTCGCGGCTTGAGCCGGCTGTGATTTTGGCGGAGCTGGGGGCTCACTGCAGCCGGAGAGGAAAAGTGTCGACACCCCGAGCGTCAACCAGCCGAACCTACGGAAAAAATGCGACCAGGCAAAATCGGCCATCGAGAATTCAACTCACGGCGAAAAAAGTTGACAAATCATCCACGCTAGATAAAGCACCTGAGGCTCGGCAGGCATTGACCCCTTGACCAATCGGGCAGCCACTGCGCCAATGGCGTAGTCATTTAACATAACACACACCTCACGGACGGCATAGGCAGCCCAAGAATTGGAAAATGAAGTTTTCTTCCGATAACGACAAGACCTGTGAACTCGCTGGATCAGCGATTGTGACCGTGCGCGCGAACAGTGTTTCCACGATTCCCGAGCACGAGGTGGCACAGGCAGTTCTGCATGCCTTTGCCCATCCGCAGGATTACCCCGAGTTGGCCAGCGCGACCGTCCCGGGTGATACTATCGTCGTGGCTATCGACCATGCCACGCCACAGATTCCGCACGTGATCGAGGGAACACTCGCCGCGCTCAAACATGCGGGTGTCGAACGGTCGGCGATCACGCTCCTGCTGTCGTCCGACTGTGCCGGCGATCAACCAGGTCAAAAGCTCTTGCGCGAGATCGCCGGCGCTGAGATCGCCATCATCGTCCACGCGGCAGACGACGAAGAACATCTGGCGCTCTTGGGCGTGAACGCCGCCGGCCTGCCTTTGCGACTGAACCGCGTGCTATGCGATGCCGATTTGGTGATTCCCATCGGCCCCACAAAGGGGATTGAACTTGACCGCCACCCTTGGGGAATGTTGTTCCCACAGTATTCTGACCAAGAAACGCTCAGCCGATTTCATGCTCCCAGCTCTCAGGAAACATCCGCGTCGAGGAAAAAGCTCGCCGGAGAAATCCGCGAATGCGACTGGATGCTCGGCCTGGGGTTGGCCCTGCAAGTGATTCCCGGTCCTCGGGGAACAATCGCGGCCCTGTGCTGTGGAACCCCGGGAGGAACTGCCGCAACTGCTCAAACCCAATACCGCGAAGTTTGGTCAGCCGCTGTTTCTCAACGTGCTGATTTAGTTGTCGCCACGATCGTGGGGAATGATGCTCAACAAACCTGGCAGAATCTGAGTCGCGCGCTGGCGAGTGCCGACGAGCTACTGGAACCCGGCGGAGCGATTGCGATCTGCTCGGAGATCGCCATGCGGCCCGGACCTTCAGGAAAACGCTTGCGCAATGCCCAAGATTTAGCGGATGTCGAGCGTAAGATACTCAAAGATGCCTTTGCCGACAGCACGGCCGCGCTGCGTATCTGCCGACACTTACAGCGGGGCACAATTTATCTCAAAAGTCTGTTGGACTCCGCCGTGGTGGAAAGCCTGGGCTTTGCCCCTATCGAATCCGAACAGGAACTTGCGCGACTCGCGAGCAGCTATGGTCGTTGCATCGTGCTGGAAGAAGCCCAGCATCTCGTTCCAAAACTTGGCGGGGCATGACTCCCATGACTCCTGACTGGCAAGCTGATTATGAAGCACTTACCACCACTTGTGGTGTCGTGCCGCTCACCAATTGGACGCAGGTCCAACTCACCGGCAAGGATCGCGTCTCGTTTCTGCACAACATGTGTACGAACGACATTCGCCGCATCGAGCCGGGCCAATCATGCGAAGCCTTCTGCACTGACGTAAAGGGGAAAATTCTCGCCCATGTGCTCGTCATCGCGGAGGCAGATCGCCTGCAACTATTGGCCGTTCCCGGCCAGGCCGAGCGCATCATCAAACACCTGGATCGCTACATCATTCGTGAAGATGTGCAACTTGCTGATTTAACTGCGGACTGTGTGTGGAACTATGCCGTGGGGCCACGCGCCGCGGATGTGAGTGTCACCGCCGATCTGGTTGTGAGTTGTGACTGGCTCTGGCCCAATGGATTTTTGGTGCGCACCGTCAAAACCGAGAACCGCCCCTTCGAGGGTTTGCCAATTGTCGACACCAGCTCACCCGCTTGGACCGCGTTGCGGGTGGAATCGGGCTGGCCGCTCTACGGCACGGATTTCGGTGAATCCCACTTGCCGCAAGAAATTGACCGCAACGCCCGCGCGATCAGCTTCACCAAGGGCTGCTATCTGGGCCAGGAAACCATCGCCCGCATCGACGCATTGGGACACGTGAACAAGAAACTTGCGCTCGTGAAATTCGCCGGTGAAACCGTTCCCACAGTCGGAACAAAAATTATGAGCGGTGAACAAGAAGTCGGCACAATCACCACAAGTACCTGGTCGCCACAATTCGCAGCGCCAGCGGCAATCGCATTTTTGCGACGCGGTGCCAACGATCTTGGCACCAAATTGCAGACTGAATTGGGCGCAGCCGAAGTGGTGCCACCGCTCATCGCGAGAGTTAACGCTACTTGACGTTGGCCACCGCGGCGATTTTGAATTCGCGCCTCGCCGCAAGCCATGCCAGCAGTTGATCGACCGCGTTGGAATCATTAGGAACTTGGCCGACGAGTTCAAACTCTTTTCGCTCGATGGCACCTTGCAGCTCATCCCTCCGAGCAAGCAAGTCTCCACGGAGTTTTTCCACTTCCTCTGGTGCCATGAAGTGGCTTTGCATCGTAACTTCCGTCGGCGTGCGCAGAGTTTTCCAAACCTTGAGCCGACCCGCAGCCGCCTTCACGATGCAATCGTCAACGAACGCCCGCCGCAACTCACCCGCGCTATTAAATTGGTAGACCGGGTCGGAGTCGAAATACAGGCTCGCCGCCCCTGTGCGAAAGCCGGCAAACACATCGCAAACCTTGCCGAGAATCGGCAGTCGCAACTGCACTCGGGGAACAAGCGCCTTGGCATCGCGCAACAAATCTTCGCGATCTTGAGCATGGCGGGCCATGAGCAACTACCGGTCGCGCTTGGCACCGCCGCGGCGCTGCTGATAACGACGGCTCGCGCGCTTGAGAAAGGCACGCTCCTCTTCCGACAAACTATCAAAGCTCGATTCGTGCAATCGGGCAAGAATGTCATCCACTCGGGCGTCTTCGTTGGCTTCCTGCTCCCGGCGCTTGCGATCCAAGGCTTCTTGCTGCTTATCTTGCAAATGCTCGACCAACACCGCCTCGCGATCTTCTTCAATCCAATCGGTGGCCAGCCATTCTTCGTCGTCGGAATCGAATTCATCAATGGCCAGACCAACATCGTATTGCCGCGCCGCCACATTGCCACAACCCCCATAAAGCAGCAACACCGCAATGGTTGCCAGCGGGAACCAAGCCGGCATGATCGCCGCCGGCACATCCGCATAAGCCACCAAAGCCGCCGCCACCGCAAAGAACACCGCCATCCCCAGGGCAATATGCGCGGTGGCCGTCGCCGCCGAACTGCGACCCACCACGGGCCACAACATGCCACGCAGGATTTCCGCCCCGGCGCAGGGGTCCATCGGCAACAAATCGATCAGCAACAGCAACCCGTTGATCCAAACGAACAACTGGGCAAGTAGCGCCCAAGAAAAGTAATAAGCATTCAGATGCGGAAAAACAGACTCCAAGTCCGATGGGGACATGAAGAAACGCCACACGTCGTGATTACCACTCAACGCTAATCCACAGGCAGCCACAACCAAAATCGCAAACGACGTGATCGGGCCCGCCATCGCGGTGAGCAGATGGGCGGGGGGATCGGGCGGAAGCTGCACCCTCGAAAGCCCGCCAATGGGCCCCAGCACAATGGCCGAAGCTTGCCCCCCCACTCGCAGCGCGGTCACCAGTCGCGCCAATTCATGCAGTGCGACGCTCACCAACAAGACTAACAGCGCCCAACCCACGAGCCGCGCGTCGAAATTTACGACGAGCCGTTCGTCAACTTGCTCGACATTGCGGGTAATGAAGAAGGCGCTCAATGCCACCAAGGGAAGCAATACGTGCAACCGCACTTCCGCTTCTCGCCAGCGACCGATACACAGACTCCAATTTCCATGTGCTGAATTCATCTTGAAGACCGCTCGCTGGTGGCTCCAAACTCAACTTGTCGATTAGAAAAAAGCTCCCGAGAATTCCCGCGCTGGCAATTCCAGGGGAATAGACTGCCGAACTCTCATGTAGGTATCCTAACAACGGTTGCAGAAAACGGCAAACCTTGGTCTGGTTTGCCGGAAAACGAACGGAAATTTGACAGCTACTAGCCGCAGGCGGCAGCCAGCGGTCGTGCGCGGGGAAACCTTTGGCTGCCGCCTGCGGCTAGCATTCGGGAACAGCAAGATGAGCGATGAACCAAAACTACTTTTGCAAGCCAGCCGCTTTCGCGTGGTCGAGCACACGCAAACGCTGCGCGATGGGCAAACCGTCACGCGGCAGGTGGTCGTTCACCCGGGGGCGGTCACAATTCTCCCGCTCCTGGAGGGGGGCAGGGTCTGTCTGATTCGCAATTACCGCATCGCCGTGGGCAAAACGCTGATTGAACTCCCCGCCGGAACGATCGACAACCACGACCCTCCTGAGGAAACCGCCAAACGCGAGTTGCAAGAAGAAACCGGCTATACGGCCAAGCGCTGGACCAAATTGCCCCCCTTCTTTATGTCCCCCGGAATCCTCCAAGAACGCATGCACCTGTTTGTCGCCGAAGGGCTCACCCAGGGAGCAACAGCCCGCGAAGTGGGCGAAGACATCGACAACCTGATCGTGCCGTGGGAAGAAGCGGTCGCGATGGCCCTGCGTGGTGAGATCGAAGACGCCAAGTCGCTCGTCGGCATTTTTCAGTGGGAGCTACTTCGCCCGCACTAAAAAGCCCTCCCCTAGCCCGTCCCGCAAGGGAGGGGGATTTTTGACTTACCTCAAACTCCGCACGACCAGTGCCAACACCGGTGCAGCGGCCAAACATGCTCCGAACACCGCCAGTCCCGTCGGCGGAGCCAAAGTGCGCACCCGATAAACAATCGGCAACAGCGCGAGCGAAATCACCCCCAGCGTAGCCCCGGCAATCAACAGCATCTCTTTCATCAACCGCAAACCATTGTTGTCGGGGTACTGGAGCGAAAAATAATGCGCCGCCACAATCGCCAAGTTGCTGAACAGCAGCGTGGTGATGGTCACCGTCCAAGCCACCGTGAGAGCTTCGCTCGATTTAGATTCAAGCGGCACCAGAACAGCAGGCTGTTTGCGTTTCTTCGACTTAGCAGGCATGGCACTCTTCGCGCAAAAAAGATGATGCAAATTGGCAACACATCATTTAACCTTCAAACCCAAGTACTGCCTAGCTCCACACGCTTGCGTCTTCGCGGTAAATTTTCCCAAGAATCTTTTGCCTCCCCACATTTCGTAAGCTACCTTTCAGTTGGCGGCACGTTCACTACGACGTTCCGCCAACCTACTCCACTTGCGGTTCCCGCCTACCTCGCCGCACCGACTAACTTTTCCTGCCTCCCACCACTTTTCCTTCACCCTGGCCGCATGATGCGCCATTACCCTGATCACTGTCATGTCGACTACCGAGACCTTGGAATCGTTGCATTCGGCCCTGGAACCTCTGGAAATTCTCCAGAGCGAGCAGGCGGAGCTTGGCACATGGATTCACGATTCGTTCTCTGCATTGGAAAAACTGCATGAGGAGCTTACACAATGGCAAAGCGAATTAGCCCGCAAAGAAACCGAGCTGGACCTCCGTCTGGATGCGCTCGGTAAAACCAAAACAGCCGAAAAGGGGCTGCAAAAGCAGGTGACCCAACTTGAGCAGCAACTGGCCGCGGCCAAGGACGAACTTCAACAACTTGAGGAGGAAAATAGTGAGCAACTGCAAGAATTCGAACGACTCGAAGCGCGCTGCGGCGAATGGGAGGTTGAGCACGAAATTGCCCAACACCGCATCACGGAACTGGAAGCTGCCTTGGAAGCCGAACGGCAACGGTCCGCCTCGGATGGTGACGTGTGGAAAGCTGAGTTCCGCGAAATGCGCGGCGAGCTAGAAAAATACTACCAGATGCTCGCGGAACAACTCGAAAAGGTCGCCGTTTCCGTCGAACACTTTGGCCATGATTCGCACACACCCCTGTCGGCCGGCGCGGCTCACGCCAAGAGCGCTGAGCTGCGTCGGCGGGCACAGTCTCGCCGCGAAGCGAAAGACCGTAAAGACCCGTCCGCCGACACTTTGGAATAAGCGATCTTGGCCATGAATCATCGACCCCACGCTCCGCACGGAGCCCATTCCCAGAATGCCGGAAGCGCGAATTCCCCGCCCGCGGATTCGCCGTCGCACTTGTTGCATCCCGATTCAGAACACGTCCGCGCGTTGCTCGAAGAACTGGACGACGTGGTCTTCCAAGCCATCCGCGGCGACTCGGCTTCGCTGGAACAGGCGCGCACCCTCTGGCCCCAAGTCGTGGAGCAGATCGGTTGGGAACTGGTCGAAGAATCCCGCGAGCAGTATTTACGCTATTCCACCGACCTCACCAAGCGCTGGGAACATCAAGAAACCCGCGACCCCCAACGCGCCATTGCCGCGATCGAAATCATCGAACTCCTAATGCGCGATTAAAACTATTTAGCCCCGCTGCTTGCAGCGGGTTCCAGCGCGGTGCAAGCACCGCGGCTAAATAAATTCAATCGCGTTCCGCCATCGCGTCCATGAACTGCTGAAAAAGATAGTGGCTGTCGTGCGGGCCGGCCGAGGCTTCGGGATGATACTGCACACTGAACGCGGCCACATCGCGTCGGCGGACTCCTTCGATCGTGCCGTCGTTGAGACTGCGATGGGTCACTTCCAAATTCGCGGGGAGTGATTCTTCCTCCACGGCAAAGCCATGGTTCTGGGAGGTGATTTCGACCGTGCCGTCGCTCAATTGCTGCACGGGCTGATTCGCCCCGCGATGGCCAAACTTCATCTTAAAAGTCTTGGCCCCGCTGGCGAGCGATAGCAATTGGTGTCCCAAACAAATGCCAAAAATCGGCTGTTTTCCCAATAAATCCCTGATCGTGCTAATCGCATAATCCAGCGGTTCGGGATCACCAGGCCCATTGGAAAGAAACACCCCATCAGGCTTTAAGGCGAGCACAGCTGCAGCGGTCGTATCCCCCGGCAACACCGTCACCCGACATCCCTGATCCACCAAGTGCCGAGGAATGTTCCACTTCATACCGTAGTCAAGCGCTACAACGTGAAGGCCTTCCCCTTTCCCCTTTCCACTTTCCCCATTCAAGTGTGTCCACTCGCTCACCGAGTCATTCCAAGCAGCCGACTGCGCGGGCATGACTTCACGAACAAGATCACGCCCTACAAGTCCCATGCTGGCCTTGGCCTTGGCGACCAAGCTCGCATCGTCCATGTCGAGCGTCGAGATCACCCCACGCATCGCCCCCTGCGAGCGAATCCGCCGCACGAGCGCGCGGGTGTCGATCGATTCAATCGCCACCACGCCCCACTTTTTCAGAAACTCACTGAGCGACATTTCCGCGCGGAAGTTGCTTTCAATCCGGCTATGCTCGCGGACCACAAACCCGGCGAGGTGTGGCTGGCTGCTTTCGTAATCACTCTGGTTGATCCCGTAGTTGCCGATCTGCGGATAGGTCATCGTGACGATCTGCCCGCGATAGCTGGGATCGGTGAGAATCTCTTGATAGCCGGTCATCGACGTGTTGAAGCAGACCTCGCCGTCGACTTCGCCATCAGCACCAATCGACGTGCCGGTGTACACAGTGCCATCTTCGAGAGCCAGTTTTGCGGGTTGTATCATTTGAGCGGGACGCTTGCTCGCGGTGGGAGGGTTGAAACGATTTGTCCATTAAGCTCGCCGCGCGAACACGACGATACGCAAACCAGGCTGTGGGTCTCCGGCTGTGAAACACAGTCGGTCAGCCTAAATTTCGAGGGTTCTTGCCCCGGCGAGCAAGGACCCTCATTTTTTTGCGCATCGATGATTCTACAGCGTTTCCCCACGCAATTGTAGTGGCCCTATTTAGCCCCGCCGCTTGCGGCGGGTTCGCATTTTCGAAGAAACCAGCGCGGAGCAAGCTCCGCGGCTAAATAATTCTCGCGGCTTAGCGGTGCTGCTTCCAGCCCCAGTTTCGCACAACGGCCTGCCAGGCAAACACAGAGATCACTGCGACGATCGTCAGGAAAACGGGATAAGCGCCCCATCCATTGAGCCAACGCGGCGGACCGTGAGGTGACATCAAAACTAAACATAGCCAGCCGCCAAATAAGGTGGCAATTGCGAGTACGGCGGCGTAAATCGGTTGGCGAACGATCGCAAATGCGGCCAATGCCAGTACGTAGAGGAGAGGAAAGAGCAAGGTTATAAAACCAACTGTCGCAAGCGGATTTCCCCTCCAACCGTCGAGCCAATCGGCGAAGATCAAGAGAGTTCCAAAGCAGATTGTCAGCACTGCGAGGCCCGTGACGTATTTGATCCAAAACCACAGATGGACGTTGATGGGCCGTGAACGCCAAAAGTTTTCTATCCCCGCTGAGTAGTCTTCGTAGAGCACACCGATGCCGGTTACCAAGGCTACTAAGACGGCCACAGCAAGAGTCACCGCTTCCAACATTTCGCCGAAGCCAGCCAATCCTCCCTGCTGATTGTCCCACCAATGAATGAGGGGCACGAGCACAACAATTCCAACGATTGCGAATGCGATAAGTGGCCCCAATTCACGTAGTTGTTTCCAAATGATTGCGCTTGCCGGCGACTTGATAGCCAGTTCAGGTATTTGAAAGTTCGACGATGATTGCAAATCGCTGCTGACATGCATCTTTGGAGCAGCAACTCGACCACAACTTCTCAGATACCAGATGCACAATGCGGCATGTCCCAGTAAGGCGACTGACGCGAGAACCAATGGACTTATCTCTCGGTATTCTGCAGACTGCATGATATGCGAGTTGACCAAACCGGGACCACCTGGAAATGCAGGTATTGAGCACAGCATGAGAACGCCAAGCATCTCAAATTCATACTTGTTACCAATAGCGGGAGAATGTCCCCCGTGTAGTTGAAAAGCATGGCGGTTCCTCCGCCCAGAAGATACCTTCTGGGAAGAACCATTTTCCCTTTATTGGAGGAACCAA
>JAWXAV010000197.1:0-22913 GCA_034439695.1 Bythopirellula sp.
TGGCGAACGAGACCGCATCAAATTGACCGTTGCTCGTGGCCGTGGCCACTTGCTCCAGCGGCACAATACGAAACAAGGGAAACATCCAGGTGATTCCCATTCAAAGCTGATATCCTGCACAGCACGGGTTTTACCGAAGTAGCGGTGCAAATTTCGCAGCTCAATAAGTGGGCGTCTGGCTTGGATCACGTTACCAAACTCCTCGGATAACGTGAAAACTGCTGTTCTCGTTGATATCATTCATTCCCAGGGAGAGGTCAACACCTCGGTCGGTGACGGCAATGTAAGTGCCCGGCCCCCAGCCTTGAGAGACTGCCGACGTGATGGCTGCGAGTTGGGTTTCCATCAGGTTTTGCGAGAAGGGCAGCAAATCAATGCCACGACCCATCGATAGCGATTCGTACGTGCCCGCCGGGAATTCAGGGGTATTGTCGGCAAGTAGCGTTCGTAGTTTAAGCATCGCTTTGATTTGCGTGCTAGGAGTTAGCAGCAAGGATTCTCCCTCGTCGATCATTTCACCCGTAAATATTTTGCCTTCTTTGTCTTCCACAACAAGCGTAAGAATCTTGACTCCGAGTTGATTCTTGGCAGTGATTTTATCTTGAGTGGGCTCAAACAAGATTTGCTTTTCCGTATCATGACTCGTGATGGTTAAATACTGTGTGGGTGTGCGAGATTGCAACCACCCGCGGGTCAGTTGTTGCGATCCGTCCCAGATAACTTCGCGGCGCTGACCAGCATAACGTCGCATCTCACGACGATCGCTCAGGCGGCTTGAAGGAAGAATGGGATAGACCAGCGTATCTTGGGGAAACTCCAAGCCGTCTGATGGTGCGATCCCCGCGTAATAGGAAAGCCGCGACCAACACACCGCGGAGTTTGCTTTTTGATCAAGTAATGTAAAGCTTCGCGCCCGCACGAGTGTGCCGAACCCTTCGGAGGTAAAACTGTAGATGAGAAGAAATAATGTTGTGGCAAGCGCCGCGGCGGGAACCGTCAGCAACAATAACGGCAATTTCTCGCGGCTCTTGAGCAGGAAATAATTCACGGGCCCGATGCCCAAAACGAATAGGGAAAGCAACACTTGAAACGCCGTGACGGGGGCTGCCCCCACGTCGGGTATGAGAAAATCATTGAAATTGTCGTTGCCTCGATCGGGGTCGGTCCCGTGGCGAAGATCCCATGACAAGCGATCGGCCAGCAACGATTGCGTGATTGCCCAGCGTAGCTCCCTAACATCTTGCCGTGAGCGGGTTTGTGGAAGCATCAAGAGGGTCACTGTTCCCATCCCCAAGGGTCGAGTCGTGAACCATTGGCGTGAATCTTCAGGCATCTCTGGATCCAACGTATCTTTTTCCGATGCGATAACTTGCGGCGAGTAGAGTTGGCTGAACTTATCAAGCGCATCGCTCGCTGGATTGTCCAGTTTGGGGAAACGCCAGCCGCGTTTAAGAAGTGCCTCAAATTCATACTCTGCCGAGCTTGATGCTTCCGTCAGGCCAAGAGTATTCTCGATTTCGGAAGCGTCACGAAAATCACTCTCTGCGGAAATCACCCACAGATTGCCGCCAGAGCGAACCCATTTTACTAGCTCTTGAAAACGCTCTGGGGATTGCTTTTGGCGAGACTTAAAATCCGCTGGCGTTGTGACCACGACATCCATGGAAGAATACTCAGTCCACTCTCCCAGTTGTGCGTCAAACGTTGGCGAAAAGACCTCAGCCGGCGCGCCACGGATGTCGCGGAACAAGCGGAAAGAAACTCCGCCAATTTCATCGAGCAACATGGCCGTAAAGTTGTGGCCACTTTGCGAGTGAGAGAACGGA
Source organism: Bythopirellula sp. (assembly GCA_034439695.1). Taxonomy (GTDB): domain Bacteria; phylum Planctomycetota; class Planctomycetia; order Pirellulales; family Lacipirellulaceae; genus Bythopirellula. The sequence goes on from JAWXAV010000197.1 coordinate 1,827, forward strand.
ATCTGCCTGTCACTGAGCTCGTCATCAATCACACCATCGACAAACGTTTCACATCCAACGGTCCTCCAATTAAGATACTGCGGTACTGAGAGTGTGACACTCGCTGACATGCTGCCGGCCGGTAGTTCAAAATCTTTTTCCACAACCATGGAGGGCTGGTCGCTCCGCCAATTCCCCGCCATGAAGCGAATCCTGATTTGCTTGTCGGCCTGTTGCGGCGCTTGCGAGGTGACGCGGCAAGTCACGGGACGGTATCCGTGGACTCCGGCCCAGGTTGTGTCAATTCGTAGGTCGATGCCTGATTTCTTGGAATAAAGCATGACCCCTGTCGGCGAGGAGGGGAGCTCAATGACACCACCGCTTGCGGCCCATGCTTGGCCATGAATCTGAATGAGGCACGCGATAGCTCCGTAGAGCACTGCGTTCCTGCGTGTCGTTCGAGGATTCAGCAAACAAGAAATCATGAAAAATGAGGTCCGATTTAGGATTCGCTAACTGAAGATTCTAGAGCCGGTTTCATAAATACAAGACAGAACCGGACGCTAGCGCGTGGCGGCTGATTTCATCAGCCGCAGGGCGCTAGCCCTCGGTTTTTGAAACTGCCTCTAGTGTTCCGGGGATAATCTGTTCATCGGGTCCGAGTTGTAAGCCACCTTGTCGTGTCCGCGCTGGAAAGGCGTGACTTCCGAAGATGCGCGACGTTGTCGCGATCAGGACGTAAAGACAGGCATGCACGAAGACAATCACGACCAAGCTGGCCACCGAGACAGTCGCCGCGATCGCCCACGTGTCGCCCACATTCGCTCTCACAAGGACCAAACTCAACAAGGCCGCGAGAGTCACTCCCAGGATAGTCGTGCGAAGTGTAAAGCGTGGTAAGAGCATACGAATAATTGTCGCAGACCTGGTTGTCTCTAAGCAAGTCTTAGGCGGCAAAGCTCAGGAGAATTGCAAAGTCCGCCTGATTGTAGCAGGCACACTCCGTGTGCCGTGGCGGCTTCGCGTAAAGGCAGTGATTTCACCAAGGCGGTTACGGCACACGGAGTGTGCCTACTACTTTGCAGTTCTCCTGCGGTAAAGCTGTCAATGAAGTGGCAAGCCCCGGGGATTTACCATGTTGGTCCATTTTCGCCCCCTGGCCCGTCGTCCACCCTGCCGGTAGCATGATAAGCGCACCGTGACTGCGGAAATCATGGAAAAAGAGGGTTATCAGATGTTGTTTGGTTGGTCGCGATTTTCGCTCACAAATCAGTTGTCCCTGCGGACTATTGTGTGGCTCTGCTGTTTTGTCGTTTGCTTGCTTCGGTCGTCCGTGGCTGTGGCCGACGTGGAAGCGTACAGCGGTATGCCGTTTGGTGTCGGGCGGGTCACGGTGCCCGTCTTCCGTGGCGAACCGGCCTTGCCACTTAATGACGAGCGATTTACCGCACTTGAAGCCAATGGCCGGGTGCTTTGTCCCGTGGTAAAAGTTGAACCGGCGCGACAGTTTTTACGGGGGCTCTTAGGGGTTGAAACGCCACGGAGCGTGACTCTCTATTTTCTCTTTCGTGGTGATGAACCCTTCGAAATGTCGGTGTACTCACCCTTGGAACAGGGGGCACGAGTCACCCCTCTCCGAAATTCGGAAGGCCACCGTAGGTTGCTTGATGAATGGTGGAAGCAGACAACCGAACGATGGTCGCGATTACAACAAGACCCACAGTTTCCGCCAATCGCGGAGAACTTTTTGGTCGCCATGTTTGCTCGGCGACTGAATCGCGAGATTCCACAAGTGGGTGCGGGTCTCTTTGGCTTTCAGACCAAAAAGGTGACGCCGCTTGAGCAACTTTTTGGTGGCGAGGCGGCCCAACTCAAATTGCACCGCGAAATGCTGCTCGGCAGCGAGAACAAACCTGTGGATGCTCTGCCAATGCCCGCACCCGTGGCTTGGCAGGAACTAAGCATTGACCCCGCTGGCCTGGAAGAAGTCGAAGTCGAACCTTTGGCTAAGCATGTTCCGGAGGAATGTTTTTACATTCGCTTTGGGAATTTCACGAACTATTTTTGGTTTCGCGATCTGAACAAAAAATGGGACGGTGATTTGCAAAACATGATTGTTCGCCGTGGTCTCAAACGCCTCGCGACGAAACGCATTGAGCAGCAACTTTCCTTGAAAGAAAATGCGCTCTCGCGTATCCTCGGCCCGCAATTCATCAGCGACGCAGCCCTTATCGGCCTCGACCCTTATGTACAGCAAGGGGCCGCGATTGGGCTCTTGGTGCAAGCCCGCAACAGCCAACTGCTGTCTCAGGATTTCATGCGGCAACGGCGCGCGTCGCTCCAGGCTTTCCCCGAGGCGGCGGAGACGACCGTCAAACTTGCGGGACAAGATGTTTCATTGATTGCGACTCCTGATGGCCGTGTGCGTTCGTATTACGCCCAAGCAGGCGATTTTCATTTGGTCACGACCTCGCGCAAGCTGGCCGAGCGTTTTCTTGAAGCGGGGCAGGGGACCGGTTCGTTGGCCAACTTGCCAAGCTTCCGCAATGCTCGCCGAGAACTTCCCACGAAGCGTGAAGACACTGTATTCGCGTTCGTTTCGGAGAAGTTTTTCCAGAATCTTTGCACTCTTGAATATTGGGTCGAAGCCCAGCGGCGGCGCGAGGCTATGCAGCAATCGCTGTTGGTCGAATTAGCAAGCCATGCCGCCAAATGTGAAGGGGTGGATGTAGTCACGGTTGAGCAACTCGTGGCAGCCGGTATCTTGCCGGAGGGTTTCGGCTTGCGGGCCGATGGCAGCACGATAAGCAAAACGGAAGCGGGGCCACTCGATTCACTGCGCGGAGCAGCGGGATTTTTTGTGCCCGTGGGTGATATGACCGTGGAAGTTTTTTCTCCAGCAGAGCTCCAAGCGTACGATAAATTTTTGGAATCCTTTGTCGTTGAGGTGGGTCAATTTCCTCCCATCGCGTTCGGGGTGCAACGACTTCCACAAGAGACGGGCGATGTCCGGACGCTTGTGATCGATGTCCTCGCAGCACCACTCGGCTCCGCGAAGCTCGGTCTGTTGATCGATTCACTTGGCGAACCGCTCGACGAAAAGTTGCAACCCATTGCCGGTAACGTGGGTTCCTTGGAACTCTCGTTGGACTTGCCTGTGCCTTTAATCGGTGGTGAGAATCAGCCGCACATGCTGTTTGCTGGGTTGCGCGATTATCGATCGCCACTTGCCGTCAGCCAGGGGCAAGTTGTTCCCGGTGCTGAACGCAGCGAGCTAATTCGGGGCTACGTTGGGGCTTGGCCACGACCAGGAATTTTGCAGTTGTTGCAAGGCCCCGCCGCGCCTCCAGGTGCTGAACCGCAGCCACTCGGCGAGCAGATGTGGCAAGCGCAAGCCGAGCAGTTTCTGCTAATCTCGTTCAAACCGGACGTGATTCAGCAAGTACAGCCGCAGCTCGCGTTTGAACCTGCGGAACGACCGGCTCAAGTGCGGCTTAAGGTCGATGATCTCACCGGCAAGCAGATCGCCGACACGATCAGCGCGCTTGGCTATATGCGTGTTCGGGAAACCTCGGTGGCACCGAGTCGGCTCGCCAACTCGCTGGGGAATTTGCTGCAAGTGCCGCGCGAGGATTGTCTCGATCTGGCTCAGCGGTTGCTGGATGCCACGTTCGTCTGTGCTTTGGATGGCGAGTATCAACTGTTTGAATCAGAGCAAAGTTTGCCCGTGTGGTCTTCGACGGCCCTCCCGGCTGAAAATCGAAATCTGCTGACCGAAGTACCCGAGGGGTTCAAACTTTCCTTTCTTACATGGTTTCGCGGCTTGCAGGGGGACTTGCGCGTGGCCAATGGCCAACTCTCGTCCCATGTGGAACTCAAGATGTCTGCCGCGGCACTGCCATGAGCGAAGCCACTTTGCCGCGCTACTCTCAGCGGCCATTCCCTCCGTACAGCTATGTCCCGGGCAGCGGCACGCCGCATCCGGTGAGTGATCCGCAAGGGCACATGCATGGGATCTTTGAAGCGACGCCCGAGCCGCTTGATCCCCAATCCTGGCGCGACAGTGAAGCCTATGTCTACGGCATCGACCTGTTCAATCACGGTTACTATTGGGAAGCCCACGAAGCTTGGGAATCGCTGTGGCACGCGGCGGGGCATCGTGGACCGATGGCTGACTTTCTCAAAGGACTTATCAAGCTTGCCGCGGCGGGCGTGAAGTTCCGCGAGGGCAATTCGGCGGGAGTGAAGCGTCATCTTATCCGAGGGCAGGAACTGCTCGCGGGCCCGATGGAGACGAACTTTTGCGGCATCGATCTGTCGGAATTGAATCAACAACTTTCGCAAATCAACAATGACCTCGCAGTGGACTTCTCGCTTGTAATTGTGCTTGCTCCGCTTCCTCCATGAGTAAACCAGCGCGGTAAGAGCTGCGCACCAGCGGCCCCGCGGCAACTCCGAGAAAGCCTATTTCGTAAGCCGCGTTCTTCCAAGCCTCAAACTGATCGGGATGCACGTATCGATCCACCGGCAAGAATCGCGTTCCTGGCTTGCCTGGCGAAAGATACTGGCCCAATGTCAAAAGTTCGACCCTTGCGGAGCGGAGCAACTGCATCGCTTCGATGACTTCGTCATCGGTTTCGCCTAATCCAACCATGATGCTGCTCTTTGTCCACAAATCGGGGCGAAGATCTTTCGCACGGCGGAGCACCTCTAAACTTTGCGCAAACGAAGCTCGGGGATCGCGGACCGTGTGATCTAGGCGGGGAACGCATTCCACATTGTGCGCGAAGACGGCAAGCGGAATTTCGGTGAGGAGATGGGTGAGGGCTTGCCAGTTGCCATCGAGGTCGCTGCACAAGAGTTCGATGGTTGTCTCAGGCAAGCGCTGCTTAACGGCAGTGACGCAACGCTTGTAGTGATCGGCACCGCCATCGGGAAGATCATCGCGGTTGACGACCGTAATCACGACATGCGCGAGGCCCATTCGCTCGACGGCATCCGCCAATCGCACAGGCTCGTCGACTTCGAGGGGCGGCGGCTCTTTGAGCGTTTCGACCGAACAAAACCGACAACCCCGGGTACATTCCTTGCCCGCGATCATGAAGGTGGCCGTGCCGCGCGCCCAGCAGTCGTGAATGTTCGGACAGCGCGCTTCTTCGCAGACCGTGTGAAGTTGGTTCCCTAACACCGCGAGTTGCGTGCTGTTAAACGTCGATTGGGCATTCCCTGCGGGCAAGTTTACGCGCAGCCACTCGGGCAGACGGGGGCGGCTTGGCTTGGACGAAGATTCAATTTCAACAATTGGTAACATGGTCATGGCACGTTCCAACAATCACAAATCTCAGTTAGAACGCTTCTGATAATACCAGACCCTTAATATGTTGACCTGACGTTTGCTCAATAACACTTCATAAATCGCAGCCAATGGCGGTTCAAAGATTATTCGCACATCGTCAGGTCGAGATTCTCCGACCTCATTTGGACTAAGCTCAAGGTCAGAACTAATCTTTCGGCTTGCTGCAATAACGTCACCCCTAAGTTCAGGGTCGCTCCAAAGCTCAAATAGCTCAGCCGCAGGACTGTCAAGCCAGGTTACAGTAAAGCTCATCAGTCAGCACCGTTTGCACGGCTTTCAAATTCTTTCAACCACTCTTCGAGAGGCTTTCCTCCACCCGCCGCACGACGACGATTCAGCTCTTCATCACTGATTCCCGGATCAAGTTCGTCATAAATCGAGCGATCCTTGGCCGGGGTCAAGTAAGCCAACACCCGACCCGAGGCATCTTGTAAAGTCACGGGCGACTGCAAATCACCAAGCTTGGCCAGCAATTCACTGTCAACGACAATATTTACCATGTTCGATAATTCTCCTAAGCTTAACTGAACAGACGCTCCAGGCTTCCATTCTACACCCGCTAGCAAGTCACGGGCAAAAATGCTCGTTTTCCCAACAAAAATCAGCCCGTGAGACCTTCAAACAATGGCGTCGACAAATAGCGTTCGCCGAGGCTGCACATGATTGTGACGATTCGCTTGCCAGCGTACTCGGGTCGGGCAGCGAGTTTGGCGGCGGCGCACATGTTCGCGCCGCTTGAGATGCCCGCCATGATGCCTTCTTCACGCGCCAGACGCCGGGCCCATTGAAACGCTTCTTCGTTGCTCACCGCAATGATTTCATCGACAAGTGTCGTGTCGAGGTTCTTGGGGATGAAGCCCGCACCGATGCCTTGGATCTTGTGTGGACCAGGGGAACCTCCCGAGATCACGGGTGAATCGGCGGGCTCGACGGCAATCGCTTTGAAGTTGGGGTTTAAGGGCTTAATGAAACGCGAGACGCCGGTGATCGTGCCACCCGTGCCGACGCCGGCGACGATGGCGTCGATGTTGTGGCCGGAGTCTTCCCAAATCTCGGGGCCGGTGGTCTTTTCGTGAATCGCGGGGTTGGCAGGGTTTTCAAACTGCTGTGGCATGTAGGCGTTCGGGGTGGTGGTGGCGATCTCGCCTGCCTTTTCAATCGCGCCTTTCATGCCAGCGGACGCTGGGGTGAGAACCAGTTCGGCCCCGAGCGCTCGCAAGAGGGCACGGCGTTCCACCGACATCGACTCCGGCATGGTCAGCGTGAGCTTGTAACCCTTCGCGGCACACACAAATGCCAGCGCGATGCCCGTGTTGCCACTCGTGGGCTCGACAATGAGCGTGTCCTTGTTGATTTTGCCAGCCTTCTCGCCGGCTTCGATCATCGCGGCCCCGATGCGGTCCTTGACGCTGTTGAGCGGTTGAAAAAACTCGCACTTGGCGAACACCGTGGCGTGACCCTTGGGCACCAGACGGTTGATGCGGATCATGGGGGTATCACCGATAGCGGCGGAAGCGTCGTCGTAAGTTTTGTTGCGCGGCATGGTCGTCCCTTACATGGAAAAAGAGGTGATTGGTTCAGTAAAAATTTCGGAAAATCGCCGCGTTGTCGCGATGGGCATGATTATCGTTTTTCCAGAAAAGCTGGGCAAGCCCTCTGAATTGGCCACTCTTTCTGGCGAGCCGTAAGTGTAAGCGCCCGGAGATTTCACCACGAATTGAACGAATCACACGAATAATTTGTGTAGGAGAGAATTGTAGAACCGCTAATGAACGCTGATACACGCGGATTGAGGCGAGGAGACTATGTTTAAGATATCCCGGAGAGATTACGGCAGGTAGCCCCCGATCAGGTCGAATGAGTTTTACGAGATTGCTTTTAAGCGAGCTAAATGATTGACGATGGCTAGGTGTCAAAGTATCATAAGGCTCTCAGTGCCATTTCATTTTTGTCGCTGACTGGGTATCAGATGGTCCAATCCGGAGATCGCGCTAATGTATCGTACGTGTGGAATAATACTCATATTCTTTGGACTTGTAACTCTTACATCTGCAGCACCTTTTGTCACGGCTGTTGGTTCCGATGGCACGATCATTCGGACAAAAGACGGCGGCGCAAATTGGTATCAGCAAAATTTGTCTGCGGATGCGGCGCATCGTGAGTTGCGAGCAGTAGATTTTGTTGATCCCAATATGGGTTGGACAAGTGGAATGTTCCATTTCGATACCGCTCACTTTTTTACTACAATGCGTTACACAACCAACGGTGGCTCCTCATGGCGAACGGCCGACTTTGAAACTCTCCAACAGGGGTTTCCAGTTTCTGATCTGGATTTCATTGACGCCAATAACGGATGGCTTGTAGGCGGGGGTGGCAATATCTGGCGATCGGTTGACGGTGGATTAAGCTGGACAAGTCATTATTCTGGAGAAGGAAACGGATTTCAGGCAGTGGTTTTTGTTGATAATTCTCATGGTTGGGCAGTGAGCGATACGATCGTGCGCACTTCTGATGGTGGACTTACGTGGGAAACTCAACATCGCGGGCCAGTAAACCTCCCCTTGCTTGGCGTCGACTTTGTGAACCAGAGCGTCGGATGGGCGGTTGGGGCCGGAGACCAAATCCTGCATACTATAAACGGTGGTGATAGTTGGACGGCTCAATTGCACACGTCTACGGCATCATCTCTCCGAGATGTTGTCTTTCCCACTCCGAATGATGGCTGGATAGTAGGTGCCAAGGGGACGATTCTCCATACCAGCGACGCTGGAAATTCTTGGATTATGCAAGCCTCAGGGACGACAAACCTTCTAAACGCTGTCGATTTCATCAATGAGTCCGAAGGTTGGGCTGTCGGTGAATCGGGGATCATCTTGCACACCAGTAACGGCGGACTTTCATGGCTCCCGCAAAACAGTGGCACGGATCGCACTCTGCATGACATCGTCGCAGTCGTGCCAGAAATAAACACTTTCATTCTGGCTGCGATAGCATTAGCAATTGCTATGAGTTTAAGGCATAGAGTTGTAACTCTGGACGACAAAGTTGCCTGTCCTCTCGTGTTGAACGGCTGAAATGCTTCTACAGGTAAGACATTCGGCATGTAGCAGGTTCGTAGTTTGTCATTAGTTTCCTTTCAATACGCCTTTCCAAACCCACCCCCGCCCGGCGTTTCGACGGTCAGCACATCCCCCGGCTCGACGGTGAGTTCGCAGATGCCGGGGAGTTCTACTTCGCTGCCGTTGGCGTGTTGGAGATAGTTTCTGCCTAATTGGCCCGGCTCGCCGCCGTTCATGCCGTACGGGGGGTGGGGGCCACGGCGTTCGGTGATGAGCGAGAGTTCGAGCGGGGCGAGGAATTCGAGGCGGCGGGTGATGCCGTCGCCGCCATTGTGTTTCCCTTGACCACCCGAGCCGCGGCGAATGCTGAATTCCCACAAGCGCACGGGGAGGCGTCGTTCGAGAATTTCCGGGTCGGTCGAGCGGGTGTTGGTCATGTGAACCTGCACGGCGCTTGCGCCGGGACCGGCGGCGGTTGCGCCCGAGCCGCCGCAGATGGTTTCGTAGTAACCGAACTCGTCGTTGCCGAAGAGAAGGTTGTTCATGGTTCCCTGGCTGGCGGCGGCGAGACCAAGCGCGCCCAAGAGCACGTCGACCACGCGCTGCGAAACTTCGACATTCCCCGCCGCCACGGCGGGGCTTTCCGCGGGGATTGCTCCTTGAGGTGGATTCAAGAGTCCTGGTGGCAGAATGATTTCCACCGCACGCAGAGCTCCTTCGTTGAGGGGCAAATCTTCGTCGACTAACAACCGCAGCACATACAGCACGGCTGCCGAGACTATCGCGGGGTTGGCGTTGAGATTCCCGTCGATGACTGGGCCACTGCCGGTGAAGTCGATGGTTGCGGCAGGGCCGGTGGTGTTGGGATGGAACATGATTTTTGCGGTGATGGGTATCGAGATTGTCTCCGCTTCCCAGCCCCCTCCCCGCTGTATTTCAGAATGTTGGCCTCCCCCGGGTACAGGGGAGGGGGATTCTAGGTAATCCGTGAATGAGAGTGTCTGCCCACCAAATTTCGCGAGGGCTTGTCGCACCTTGATGGTTGCGGCGTCTTGGATGTCGCGCATTTTTTGCTGAACGACACTCAGTGTGTAGCGATCCACCAAAGCCAACAGGTCGCGGGCTCCTTGTTGGTTGGCCGCAACTTGGGCGCGCAGGTCGGCGAGATTTTCTTCCACGCGGCGAGTTGGATACGGGGGCTGCAACAGCAACTCGCGCAGTTCGTTTTCGTGTGACATGCCATCCCGGATGAGTGCGAAGTTGGAGATCAGCACTCCCTCTTCGCAAAGGGTGCGCGAACTGGGGGGCATCGAGCCCGGCCGCACGCCGCCGATCTCCGCATGGTGGGCGCGGCAGGCGGTAAAGAATAACAATTCCTGTGTTATCGGATCGTGAACCGGTGTGACGACGGTAATGTCGGGGAGGTGCGAACCACCGCGGTACGGATCATTTGTCACGTACACATCGCCAGGCGCGAGTGTGGGATTCTCGGTAATGACGGCACGGACCGTGGCTCCCATCGCACCCAAGTGGACCGGCACATGCGGCGCGTTGGCCACGAGTTCTCCCGTCGCGGTGAAGATCGCACAACTGTAATCGAGGCGTTCCTTGACGTTCACGCTCAGCGCGGTTCGCCGCAGGACGTGGCCCATTTGTTCGGCGATTCCCGCGAAGAGATGATTGAAGATTTCTAGCAGCACGGCATCCGAAGCCGTGAGTGTTTGCTGTGAATCACTGGCACAATCGGTGAGTAAAATCTCGCCCGCCGAGAGAATTTCGCCTTGCCAGCCGGGTTCGATGACAATGGTCGAGTGGGCATCAGCAATCAGGGCCGGACCGATGAAGGTGGAGCCGGGTGGGAGATTGGCGCGGTCATAGCAGGGAACTTTTTTGTCTTGGCCGCTAAGCCGGCAAGCGGCGCGGGATGTCGGTTGAATTGTTTTGGCGGGGCAACGAGTTGTGGTCGGAAGTGGCTCGGCGGTTTGGCCGATAGCTTCGATGCGCAGGGCGACAAGTTCAATGGGTGTGCTTTGAGGAACGTACCCAAATTGTTGTTTGTGAAGCTGCTCGAAGGCAGTAATGGTTTCTGCCTTCGTTTGGAAGAGCACATTTAGAGGGACATCGGTGCCTCGATAACGGAGATCGAGGGAGCGATGAATTGCGATTTTCTCTAGAGAGATGCTTTCGGCAAGGATCTCAGCGAACGGAGCTTTTTCTAGTTCGGTAAACTTGGCTGCAAACTCCTCGAAATCGCAATCTTCGAGGAGTTGCGACATGCCTTGCGCTGCATGGCGGGTGACGTCGGCTTGGCCGATGCCGTAGGCGCTGAGGATGCCGGCATCGGGGTGATTGAGAATTTGCTTGATGCCCAAGTCACGCGCGATGGCACAAGCATGTTGGGCCGCGGCACCACCGAAGGAGACCAGCACATAGTCGGCGGGGTCGGCTCCTTTGGCAATCGACACGTCGCGGATCGCGCGGACCATGTTCGAGTTGGCGATGGCGAGCAGCCCTTCGGCAAGTTCCGCGAGCGTGAGTTTTTCGCCGGTGGCGGCTTGAACTTGGCCTGCAAGTTCGGCGAGTTGCTGTTCCACGGCTGAGCGATCCAAGCGAAAGGGAAATCGTTCTGCGATGATGCGGCCGAGAAAAAAATTGAGATCGGTCACGGTGAGTGGCCCGCCACGACCATAGCAGGCGGGACCGGGATTTGCGCCGGCACTCTCGGGGCCGACGGTGAGTTTCGTGCCATCGAATTTGCAGATCGAACCACCTCCCGCGGCGACGGTGCTGATGGCGAGCATCGGCGTGACGAGCCGCACGCCGGCCTTACGGGTTTCAAATTCGTATTCGTAATGGCCATCGAACCGCGAAACATCGGTGCTTGTGCCCCCCATGTCGAAACCAATCGCTCGTTCAAATCCTGCTGCCGCGGCAATCCGCGAATAGCCGACGACACCACCGGCAGGGCCGGAAAGAACGCTTCGGTGTCCGCGAAACGCCTCGGCAGCTACCAAACCGCCGGCTGAGGTCATGAGGCGGATGTGGCTGCCAGGGAGCGAGGCGTGCAGTTTGTCGAGGTAGGTACGCAGTACCGGGCTCAGGTAGGCGTCGACCACCGTCGTTTCCGCGCGGGGAACGATTTTTACCAACGGGGCGACAGCGCTGGAACGGCTGATCTCGGCGAAGCCGACTTCGCGGGCGATTTGCTCGACCAGAATCTCATGGGCGGGGAAGAGATCGGCGTGCATCAAGCAGATGGCGAGCGACTGGATGCCTCGGTTGTGAAGTTCGGTGAGTTGTTTGCGAATTTTCTCTGCGTCAGGTTTGACGAGAACCGTGCCTGCGGCAGTGACGCGCTCGGCGATTTCGACGCTGCATTCCGCGAGCGGTGGCGGCTTTACAATTGTGAGGGCAAACAAGTCGGGGCGCTCTTGGGAGCCGATGTCCAGAAGATCGCCAAAACCCTGAGTGATGGCGAGTGCCGTGCGAGCCCCAGTGCGGGTGAGCAGGGCGTTCGTGCCGCGTGTGGTGCCGAGTCGCAATCGCACGGGAGGGACAGTTTTGGTGATTGGTAAGCCCAACAAATAGCGGATGGCGAGGACGGGGGCTTCCTGGTCGCTGGTGAGCTCGTAGTTGAAGCCGGCTGGTCGCGAAGACGCCAGCGGCGGGTTTAGTTTCAACTCGCCGTTCTTGAAATCTATAACTTGCGATTCGCTCAGTGTGATTCCCGACGCATCGAGCAACGTGAAACGGAAGCCGACCCAGAAGTCTGTTGGATCGCCGCTTCGTTGGGGATCGTGAATTTGCTCGGCGGTGGAATCGGCGGCAACTGTTCCCTTGGTGACACCGGAGCTTAGCAGCTTGTGTCGTAGCAGCGTGCCATCGGGACGTTTGGCGAGGCAGTCGGTGAAGGTGCCGCCAACGTCGATCCAAAATTCCCAGGAAGGCTCGGACATGGGGCTGCAATGGTGATGTTGCTGGAACGCAGTGGTGCATTCAGCATATCACACGAGCTTCGCACACCACAGGACTGCTCGCTGCTGAATCTAGCGCGTGACGGCCCGATTCAGAATGCCCTTGAGCCCACCGCTATTGCCACGGCTTGCCATCGAGGAGCTCCGTGAATTGCGTTTCACAAGATTGGCGAGCGTCTGCCCTGCGGGAGGAATCACGAAGAATTCCGCCTCGTCGATTACCCAAGGGGTCGACCAAGACTTGCCATTCTCGAAGTTGCAGACGTTGACGAACATGTTGTCGAAATACTTGCACTCCCAGCCGTAGGCAAAGCTGCTGAAGAGGTGGTCTTCCTCGGTGAGGTCGTCTGTACCCTCGCTGGCATAGTAGTGAATCCGTCCGTCGGGTGTGTAGGACATGCCGAACGTCCACCAGCCGTGTTCGCGAATCATCGGCCCAGGCAAATCCTTGCCCGTCTGTTGGGCACGGAACGCGATCTGAGCGAAGTCCTCCTCAAAGTCTTTATCCGTTTCGCTGCGGAACAGAATGAAGAAGCCGGGCCAGTAGGCTTCCATCTCGCCGGCAGTGTTGAGACCTTGGCAATCGCCACGGATGCCGAAGGACGCGCCGGTGCGATCTTCCCATTTTTCGAACGGTGGCAAATAAACGCGGACCGTGAAGCTGGGGCTCCAACCCACGGGAACGGGGCGACCGATGCGGCTTTTGACGCCCATCAGCAAATCATCCTGCATTTGTTTGCCGGCCAGTTCGCCGGGAATGCCGGAAAGTCGAGTCCGCAGCAGTAGCGCTCCCGCACTGCCTTCAATGCCGCCCGGTGGCGTGGCAACACGTTTGACGAGATCAGGTTGGCCGCGCATCGCACTTTCGTACCAGCGGCCATTACGGGAGCGACCTCCCGGGGGGCGTTGGTTTTCGTCTTGTTCGTAGCTGGCTTTCGCGCCATTCATGGCGTAACCCCAGCTCGGGTCTTCAAAATCATCGCCGGATTGCGAAACTTTTACGCCGGTACCGGGCACGAAGGGCGCGTCGGCAGACCAGGCGAGTTGGCTCAAACAGAAAAGAACCAGGATGGCCAGGGAAAAGCGTGACATATCAGCAACCTGCGATGAGTAAAGATAAGAAGTGACCGCGCGGAGTTTCCCTCCGTGCCGACCGCCTGTTGGGTTTATCGGCAGTTAGTGGTAGGCCGCTCAACTTTTGCTAATCGGAAAAGTCGATCAAGTTAAGATTTTGGCGGCAGCAATGTGCAGCCAGTGCTATCGCTGCAAACTTCACAGGATTGCGACTGGCCGGCAACACGCTCGAGGCAGGCGGCGATCCGCTGGTCGATCACTTGCAGCATCAGTGCATGCAATCCCAGCGGGGCGGTCACGAGATGACGCACCCTGGGATGGGCCGCCGCAGCCTCGGCGGTGAGGCGGGGGATGTCTTCGTGCCAGTGCCGTCCCGGCGAGAGGAAATAGGGGAACACAATCACCAATTCAGCACCGCGATCAACACAGCGCGCGAAGGCTGTGGCGATCGAAGGTTCGGCGAGTTCCATGTGCGCCGGTTCAATAATCGACCAGTTAGAATGCTGACGGAAGGCGCTCACAACTTCCAGAAGAAGCTGGTTGCTTTCCTCGCGGCGGGAGCCGTGGTCGACGAGAATGACCGCGACGTTTTCGGAAGGGATGCCGAGGTGGGTGAGTGGTGACGCCATGGTATTAACTCTTAGCCTCTTGCTGCGAACGCAGTTTCGACCGTATCGCTTCAAGCCGCTCCGCGAGTTCTTGCTCGAAGCCGCGATTGACCGGCCGGTAGTATTCGCGGTCGACGCCCAAATATTCCTGCGCCGCGACCCCCCCCTCGGCATTGTGGGCGTATTCGTAGCCCTCGCCGTGGCCGAGTTGTTTGGCTCCTGCGTAATGGGCGTCTTTCAGGTGAACCGGCACGGGCACCGTGCGTCCTTCACGAACATCGGCGCGGGCCTCACCGATGGCGACGGTGGCGGCGTTCGATTTCGGCGCACACGCCAAGTAAGCGACGGCTTGTGCGAGATTGAGCTGGCACTCGGGAAGCCCCACGAATTCGCACGCTTGCATCGCGGCAATCGCGAGTGGCAGGGCATGGGGATCAGCGTTGCCGACATCTTCGCTCGCCAGAATCACCAACCGGCGGGCGAGGAACCGCACGTCCTCGCCCCCTTCGAGCATCCGCGCGAGCCAGTAAATTCCCGCGTCGGGATCGCTGCCGCGAATGCTCTTGATGAGAGCGCTGATCGAATCGTAATGCGAATCGCCGTCGCGGTCGTATTGCACCGCCTTGCGCTGGACACTTTCCGCGGCGAGGGCGAGCGAAAATTCGACCGGTCGTTCTTCGCTGGAGAGCACGCCGATTTCAAGCGCTGAGAGTGCCTGGCGAGCGTCGCCGTCGCAGGTCTGAGCGAGAAATTCGGCCGCGTCGTCGTGCAAATTGACGGGGATCGCGCCCAAGCCGCGCTCGCGGTCGGCGAGGGTGCGCTGGAGCAGCAACTTGATGTCGTCGACGCTCAGCGGTTGAAACTCGAACACGCGGCTGCGGCTCACGAGAGCACTGTTCACCGCAAAGAAGGGATTTGCCGTCGTCGCTCCCACAAGGACGACCGTGCCGTCTTCCACGTCGGGGAGCAACGCATCTTGCTGCGACTTGTTGAAGCGGTGAATTTCGTCGACGAATAACAGGGTGCGCGTTCCCTCGGCGGCGAGCACGTTGCGAGCATCATCAATCACCTCGCGCAGGTCTTTGACGCCACTCGTGACGGCATTGAGTTGGCGAAAGCGACAACGGGTTTCCGTCGCCAAGAGGTGGGCCAGCGTCGTTTTGCCAGTTCCCGGCGGGCCGTAAAAGAGCAGGGCGGTCAGGCGGTCGGCCTTGATCAACCGACGCAGCAATTTTCCTTCGCCAAGAAAATGTTGCTGGCCGACGAACTCCGCGAGATTGCGCGGCCTCATCCGTAGCGCTAGCGGCTGGGCGCTAAGGCGGTTTTCAGCTTCGGCAGCGGCAAAAAGTGACATGACAGAAATTATTCAGTAAAAAGTAAATACAAGTCTAATCCTAACCATGCCAGTAGAGAAATTCCAACGACCACTCCTGTCACTTTGAAAACACCTTTTCTCTTGCGACATGCCCAAAGGATTTCTATTGCGACAATGAGACCAATGAGCCACCAAAGTGCATCTATGACTTTTCCACCGAAGTAACGATATAAAACTAGAATTGGAGACAATACGAAACACAATAGGAGCCAATGCAGAATCCTAAATCTAATTTCAGGTGAACTGGAATTGTTGTGATCTTGGGGCATCTTATGTCCCTGCTAACCATGATTCTAAAGCCAGGAACGGCAATAATGGCCGATTCCTTCGACAATTCTAATACAATCCGAAAATGCCGTACCTCTTCCCCCGCCTAGGGAGCCGGTAATACCGGCAAGGTTTGTTATTTTCAAGGAGAGTGGTAAACTGCGTCGATGCGACTTCGGAGAAACTTTGCCCCGAATTGCATCCCCGCCTCGCTTCCCGCCTCCCCCAACTGAAGCACTGCCGCCATGAAACATTACGATTGCGTCGTCATTGGCACTGGTCCCGCTGGCCAGAAGGGGGCGATCCAGGCCGCCAAACTTGGCAAACGGGTCGCCATTATCGAAAAAAATCAGGTGCTTGGCGGCGCCCAGATCAATACGGGCACGATTCCCTCGAAGGCCCTCCGCGAAGCGGTGTTGCATTTGACCGGCAACCAACGGGGCCTGTTTGGCGAGTCGTCGCGACCGAGAAAAGATATCACGATTGCCGAACTGGTCAGTTTTTCGCAGCGGGTGATCCGCCATGAGTGGGCCGTGATCCGCGATCAGTTCGACCGCAACGACATCGACTTGATTTGGGGCAAGGCCCGTTTTACTGGTCCCCATGAAGTGGCGGTGGAAGGGCCTAACGGCGAAGAGCGGCTTTCCGCGGATCGATTTTTGGTAGCTGTGGGCACGAAGCCCGCGCGGCCCGACTCCGTCCCCTTCAACGCCCGCACAATCTTCACGAGCGACGAAGTGCTCAAGCTCAATCATTTGCCCAAGACCATGATTGTGGTGGGTGGTGGTGTGATCGGCACGGAATACGCGTGCATCATGGCGACGCTGGGTGTGCAAGTGACCTTGGTTGAAGGCCGTGATCGCGTGTTGGGATTTCTCGATCTGGAAATCGCCGACGCGTTCCAATATTTCATGCGGCAGCAGGGAATCACTTTGCGACTCGGCGAAAAGGTCGAACGCATTTGCGAAGTCGATTTCATGAACGGCACGCAGCATCACCTCGTTCAAGCTCAATTAGAATCTGGCAAAACTCTGCGGGCACAAACGTTGCTGTATGCGGTTGGTCGCCAGGGGGTGTGCCAAGACATCGGCTTGGGTAACGTTGGCATCGAATTCGATGATCGTGAACGCTTGCAAGTCAACGAGTGGTATCAAACGAATGTCGAGCATGTCTATGCGGCGGGGGACGTGATCGGCTTCCCGGCACTCGCCTCGACGAGCATGGAGCAGGGTCGCCGGGCGATTTGCCATGCCTTTGGCTGTACCGACGTAACAAACTACAACACGTCGCTCTTTCCTTACGGCATTTATGCCGTGCCGGAAATCTCGATGGTGGGGAAAACCGAAGAGCAGCTCACGTTCGAGGGTATTCCCTACGAAGCGGGCATCGCCAACTACCGCGAAATCGCGCGCGGCCAACTCTTGGGCGATGAGCTGGGCATGCTCAAGATGCTCATTCATCAAGAGACACACAAGATTCTCGGCGTCCACGTGATCGGCACGGGCGCGACGGAGCTGGTGCATATCGGCCAGGCCGTGATGGCACTGGGGGGCGATGCGGAATTTTTCGTCAACAACGTTTTTAATTTCCCCACACTGGCTGAATGTTACAAAGTGGCGGCGTACAACGGCCTGAACAAACTGAACCACGTCTATGGTGGCAAGTGCGAGGTACTTACGGTAAGCTAACGCTCGTGGGTTCCGTCGAGATTTTCGATTTTCTGTTAACGCCAGACCATGCACCTATTTACTTACGGCACACTTATGTTCCCGGAGGTGTGGCAACGCATCTCAATCGGCGAGTTCCCCTCGCAGCCAGCGACCTTGCGCGGCTATGCGATGTACCGTGTGAAGGACGCCGTTTATCCGGGGATCATTCTCAGCGAAACGCCCGCCGAGGTTCAGGGGCTCGTCTACGCCGATCTCGATGAAGACACCCTCTTTGAACTCGACACGTATGAATCGAGTTTCTACGAACGGCTACCCGTCATGGTAACGACAGCGAGTGGCGAAGAATTGGAATGCCATTCGTTTATCGTGCCGCAGTCACGCCGCGATCTGCTCACCAACGAACCTTGGGACCGCGAGTGGTTCCGGCTGAATGAGTTGGATCGGTATCTGAATGGGTAGCTCAGAGTAACACGAGTCTCCGACTCGTAGAATTACGACGCGGAGAGCTTGTAGGCCGGAACGAGTCATGCGAGTTCCGGCATTGATCTCACGTAGTGCCAGAACTCATGATAGAGAAGTTCACCCCATCCCTTCGCCCAGAAGACACTGTGGCCAGCCAGCAGCGGCGCCCGGCACTTATTCCCGACCCCATTTTTATCTCTTCCGAAGCGCGCTAACTCCCAGACCCAGCACCAAAGCGAGAACCAGTGAGCTTGGCTCTGGCACGGCAGTCACGGCACCGAGAGAGCCAAAGCCGTAATTGCCCTGCCAATCGGATAAATCGCCAGAACTGAATGGATTCGGCGAATTGCCACGCTGCCACACCAGAAAATCTTTGCCGTCAACGTCGCCATCGAAGTCAAAGTCACCGGTGGTAAACGACTCATCTGCCCACCATGCAAGTGCGTAGTCTTGTCCGTCGCCACTTCCCCCACCAGCGCTAGTGACACGAATCTTATAATCGCCGCCGTCTCCGACATCAAAGAAAATATGCTCGACGCTATCCGCCTCAGCAGTGGAGGAGGCAATAATGTTGTCGTCGTTATCGAACAGGTAAAGATTGAGATTGGTCAATTGGTTTTCGATGGAATTAGGAATAAAATCGTCCCCATAGTTGTAAATATTTGATGGATCGGTCAATGCAACAACTCGGTCCCATGTTAACGTAATTGCTATCCAACCTGATGTCGGCGCGTTGAAGGTGTAATCGACCGAACCGCCGGTACTGCCATAATCCCATCCTATCAAGGGCACGATGCCAGCATCGTATTCACCCGGTTCAAAATTGTTTAGCGCACTACCTACATTCAGATGACCAGCGCCAAAATGCAAATCGAGCGGAATATCTGGCGATGAATGCGCCAAGGTTTGATTCCACAGTTGACCGTTCAGGTTCAAGATTTGCCGCTGCGAACCGTGAACATTAAATAACTTGTCCGCGGAATTCAGCATGATTGCTTTCATCACTTCGTGCCGTCGAGCATTGCCCGTGGCCCATCTCTCAGCAGAGTTGTCGATTTGAAACTTGGCATACTGCTGCAACAATGCGGCAGCACCAACAACGTGGGGAGCAGCTAGACTCGTACCAACTTCTTCACTAACCGCGCCACCAAGATTGACAACATCAACCAGCACGCCAGGCGCCAGCAAGTCAATTGATACTCTATCGCCGTCAGCGTCATCATCGTAGACATTGCCTGAATCAACATTGACAAATGATCCAGATGATACGATCTTGGCTGACCGCGCCACCGTGATGCCATTAAAGTTATCCGTGGGAACTGGACCATCGCCCACAGAATCCGATTCTCGTCCGGCGAACACGTAAAGGACGTCATGCTGGGCGGCAGACCAGTCAACGAACTGACTCAAGTGAGAAGTTCCGTCGAGCCCCTCCCCTCCATCGAGCGCGATCCCTTCGCTAAAATTAATGGCGGCGATATCACCTCCGTTTCTTGTAGCAATATAGTTCATCGTGGTCGCAATTTGATTTTGACTGAGATCGCCTCCTACGCCGTACCCTCCCGCGTTAAGCTGTGCGTCTGGCGCGACACCAATCGCATTAGTGTTCGTTGAGATCATTACGCTGGCTACCAATTCAGGATGGTTACTGACCAAGAAACCGTTAATAATAGCCACAGACGTACCCATATAAACTTGGTTCGGAACGACAGTGGTTGCGGAATTCATAGAATCATCAGGACCACCATTGGTGGTGGGCTTACCAGGACGCGAAAGTTCGACTTGTCCAATACTGATGGTAGCCCCCGTCAAAATTGTGCTATTAGGGAGCATGAGACCAGTGGCGTTAATGCCATCCGGTCCTACTCCCGAATCGGCATAGCTTGAGACTATAGTGGCGAAAATGAATAAAAGTGTGAGTCCCAGTCTCATTGTCGTGCTCCTTCATGTTGAATGACAAACGTGCAGGAATCGCAAACAACGCGATCAGTTAGCGCGTGGTTGGTATATGACTTCTTGGGAGGCACCTCTTTTGTCTCTATCGTGACTTGACCAGCTGGAATCTTGCCGAGGGAAATCAATGCAAAATGCACTGTCGCTTCAAGCGTTCGATGAGTAACGACTTCATAACTTACAGTTAGTTTGGATTTCGATCGCTTCACGGATTGAAGGTGAACATATCCTGGTGCTGAATACGAGTAAAAAACGAGGGAAAGCTTCTTATCTGTTGGTAGCACCTTTGCAGGTAGTGCTCCTTCCACAATCACCTTGGCCGCGTTCAACAGCGCTTCTTTTCCTTCTCCTATGACCAAGAAACAGGGGCCAGCTTTTGCCTGATCTCCCGTGCGAAGTATTAATTCACGATTGATTCCGCCAGTCACAGTCTTTCTCAAATCCTGATCTTGGCGGGGTTCCAATCTATACGCATCCTTCGTACCAGGCATATTCAGTGCCCAAATTTCACTTAGCGGAATCTCAACAACCTCTTCCGCATGGCCGGTAGAACTGCAAAGAACGAACGCCAACAAAGCAAAAAATCGAACGACCATAAAGCCTCCTATTTCGTAAACCGCAAGAAGATTGCCCCGCCCGCCATTTTCCTGTCATCGCTGAAGAAGGGCAAGTTAATTTTTCAGATTCGAGATAATCGCAACATGCACGCAACTTGCACTGTCAAACTGGAGAAGCAAGCAGATGATGCGAATGAAACCAGTCGGGTCGTTTGCTGGCCAATTAGGTTGATAGCGAATGTCTTTGCTCGACAAGAACGTGAAAAACGAAAGCACCTTTTATTCTATCACCACTCTCCTCAATTAATGCCTTCTTATCAGCGCCCATCAGCGGTCACTCTTCTTTGTGCCAAGGCGAGCCGTGAGCGTTAGCGACCGGAGTTCTTCATTTTCAGAACGTACCCAAGAGAACCCGACGCTAGCGCGTTGCGGCTCATGTTGAACCGCGCGGCCAAATCAAGTGGCTAAAATTGGCCACCCATCTGTGATACAATCAGCAACGCGTCAATTTATGCTGTGGAGCCGCTTCCTTGAAAATTGGGTTGGCAAGGCTTGCCACTTGTTGTGGGATAGGGTCCGACAACGATAAATACGCGAGTTTTTTTCAGACTAACCACATCATCTAGTAGGTCCGGCCAAATCACCCACTACCAGTAGCCCGGATTTCCCAGATGACTTCCCGCACAATGGCACGCGATTTGCGCCACACCTTGTAAAAACAGCGGTTTGTACGCTCAACATGCCATCGTGACA
>JAWXAV010000198.1:0-13914 GCA_034439695.1 Bythopirellula sp.
TCGGTCGTGCCGGCATAGGTTACCACGCCACCCTTCCACAGAGGATTGGCCGCACCACCCGCCGACAGAGATACGCCGTCGTTGGCATCCGCGTCCTTGTTGCTGTCAAGCAAGTTCCCGTTGCGATAAACGCTACTGCTGGCGCTCAACACACCGGTTCCGCCGCCTTGTTGATTAATGCCAGTGTTCGTGCCACCAACGGGCTGATCGCCCCCGTCACCCGCCAAGTAGAAATTGTTAACAAGATTCAAGAACGTGGCCCCGCTTTTGCTGCCCGCGGTTCCAAACCAGTTGTAGAAGACATTATTGCGGAAATCGTAATAAGCACCGAGGCCGCCCGCCTGCGTTTGAGGCACCCGTGCTTTCTGATGCGCGTACAAATTGTGGTGGAAACTGATCGCGGCCTGAGCGGTCGAGGAACCGGCCTCCAACAACGAACCAAGCGCATGCCCAGTATATCCACCGCCTTCAGCGTCCCATTGCGGGTAATTCTGACCTTGGGAAATGTTGCTATATTGAACGGTGATATTGTTCGCCACCTCGTTCATCGAGATCGTTTCGTCAGTGGCATAAAGCGTGCTGATGTGATCGAACATCAGATTCGTTCCGGCAATATCCAGCGCATCGTACACCGTAGCATCTGGAAATATCCCCACGCCAGGACTAGGCGGTATCGGGGGGGGCTGCACTGGATAAGCTTCACCCGGATCCCACCAATTCCTCATGCCGTAGCCCGAAGCCATCGTAATGTTGCGGATCATGTTGTTATTGCCTTGCGGCTTGAGCCCGCCTCCCATGAAGATCACGCCCGCGCCCGGTGCCGATTGTCCGGCCAGCGTCACGTTCGAGCCACCGATCGTGAGACGCGACTGAGCATCCCAGCCATTCCCGTTCGGATCCCAACCAACTTGGGGCAGCCGACCCAAATTGAAGACGCCGCCGACATCAAACACGATGGTTCGCGGAACACCGGCCGGAAAGTTCGCCGAGTTCAAGCCGTAACGGATCGTGCCGAAATCATTGCGTTCCGGGTCGTCGATCGCGGAATCCAATTTGGTGACGTGGTAAACGATCCCACCCATCACGTTGGCGCGCCCCCCCGTGACATTCGCCGCCGCACCATCCGCCCCCGAAAACGCGGGAATCGTTTGAGCAATCGCTGGGTTAACGTACAGAATCAGAGCTAGACAAATGACGCAGTATTTCTGCATGAGACGCACACCAACCTCTCAGGTTCCGGAAAAGTGCTGACTTCAGCCGTGCGAAGAGAATCACCTACTTCAACTGTAGGCATGGCCAAAAACGGCTCAAGACACGCTTTTTGCAACGAAGTAGGTCAAAAACGCATACTCCTCGGAACTAACATGCGCGATACGCTTTTTCCGGTTGCAATTGCAAAAAACACGCGCTGATTGCTCTGCTGCGAGCGAATAACCTCAAGGATGGAACAACGCTTCACCTTTTCCCGGATGATCCCTAGGAAACTCCGTCAACGATTGCGGCCCAATCATGAACCATTAAACTGTTAATGGGGAATGGTTTAGAGCGTTAGCACAACTTGTCCATCCCACATGCCCCATCTTTTCTCCGTTGCCGCAAAGTTTGCAGTGAGCCAAAAATTGAAAAACTCTGTCGCCCTATTACTTCTTCAAGCATTGACCGCAATAGGGATCATCCTTTTGATTCTCACAAACGACAGTTCGGCCCAGGAAAAATCTGGGTGGGATTTACTACCCGAAATCCTTCGTCAAATCCACGAGCCGCACTTCCCCGATCAAGATTTTCTGATCACGGATTTTGGCGCGGTGGGAGACGGCAAGTCGGACTGCAAGCCCGCCATCGACAAGGCGATCCAGGCCTGCGTCGACGCCGGGGGAGGTCGGGTAGTCGTGCCCGAGGGCAATTGGCTCGTGAACGGGCCGATTCACCTCCGCAGCAACGTCAACCTGCATCTGTCCGCCAACTCGACCGTTCTTTTCAGCACCAACCCAACGGATTACTTGCCCGTCGTCTTCACCCGGTTCGAGGGCACGGAGCTGATGAACTATTCTCCGCTCATCTATGCCTATGAACAGAAAAATATCGCGGTCACTGGCAGCGGAACTCTCGACGGCCAAGCCAGCGAGGGAAAGTGGTGGAACTGGAAAGGCCATTGGGAAGGCGAAACCGACATCGGTTGGAAACCGGGTGATCCCGATCAACTTACCGATCTCGCGGTGCTCTCCAAGCAAGCTAACGAGGGGGTGCCCGCCAGCGAACGTGTCTTTGGCACGGGTCATCGTCTGCGGCCCAACTTTCTCCAGACCTACAAGTGTGAAGACGTTTTGATCGAAGGGGTGACGATTACGAACTCCCCCATGTGGATCATCCACCCCGTGCTGTCGAGCAGCGTGATCGTTCGTGGCGTGACTGTCGTTAGCCATGGTCCGAACAATGATGGCTGCGATCCCGAATCGAGCCGCAATGTCTTGATCGAAGATTGTCGCTTTGACACCGGTGACGATTGCATCGCGATCAAATCGGGCCGCAACGGTGAAGGGCGTCGTATCAATGTGCCGAGCGAAAACATTATTGTCCGCAATTGCGACATGGCCGATGGGCACGGTGGGGTCGTCTTGGGAAGCGAAATGAGCGGCGGAATTCATAATGTCTTCGTCGAGAATTGCCGCATGGATAGCCCCCAACTGGAACGGGCGATTCGCTTGAAATCGAATCCCTTGCGGGGGGGTTACCTAGAAAATCTCTATGTCCGCAATATCGAGGTGGGTGAGGTCAGAGAATCGGTCGTGCATATCGATCTCGAATACGCCAACGAAACGGGCGATTTCCCGCCAACGGTGCGTAACTTGTTTATCGAAAATGTCACTTCCCAAAAGAGTGACATGCCACTGTATCTGGTCGGCATCAAAGGCCATGAAATCGAGAACGTACAGATTCGCAATTGTGAGTTCAGGAATGCAAAGCGAGCGAGCGTGTTCGAGCACGTCGGCGAAATCATTTTCCACAACGTCACGCAACCCCGCTAGGAAAAGCCATGGTTTGCATCAGGCATTTCCTGCTGTTGTTCCTTGGGTTCGCGACGCCATGCTTAGCTGAACCGCTCCGCATCGACTTGAGCATGGACACTGGCCGCAACGACACGGCCACTCCCGGCTGGCAAGAATGGCAGGTCGCGAATGGTCCGGAAGCGACGCGGAAGTTTGGTGAAGTTGCCGTCACTCTTCGCGCCCCGCAAGGAGAAACCTTACGCGGAGAATGGTACAAGGCGGGATTGAGCACGGGAGCCACGATGGCCACCGACGGCATCATGGCGACGGCTCTTGAAATCGAGCTCAGCGGCCTCAAATCGGGCACACACTCTGTCACCACTTATCACAACGGATTCGGTAAAGAACCACTGAGCCAACTCACGGTTTCTGTTGTCGGCGGTAAGTCGGACGAAACAATTCAACCGACGATGCGCGTTGCCACTAACGAAGACGCCGAGAGTGCCTTTCTCGAATTTGAAGTTAAAAACGAAGAATCCATCGTCGTCCGAATTGTCGGCGATCAGAACCAAATCGTGCTCAATGGCATTGAGATCGATGGCACAAATCCCAAAACCAAGGCTTTGCGACCAATTCCGACAAATCATGATGGACACGCGGATGGTGACTCGGGAAGTGTTGCCTTGACATGGCAACCGGCCTCCAACGCGGTGAAACATCATGTCTATTTTGCGTCACACACAGATCCGGCTGAACTACAACATTTGTTGGAATCGACCGCGCTCGTCGGCACGACTGAAAACTCCGCTTACAAAGTCAAAATTGATCCCGCGGCAAGTTTGCTGCAGTATGCCTGGCGAGTGGATTCAGAAGCTGCCGATGGCAAGATCACGCGCGGCGATGTCTGGAATTTCCGCGCACGACATCTGGCGTTCCCGGGTGCGGAGGGGTACGGCCGGTTTGCGATTGGAGGGCGCGGTGGACGGGTGATTAAGGTCACGAATCTCGACGATACCGGTCCTGGCAGCCTGCGTGCGGCCGTCGAAGCGAGTGGGCCGCGCACGGTGGTCTTCGATGTCTCGGGGCGAATTGTCGTGAACAGTCGGCTCATTATTCGCGATCCCTATCTCACGATCGCCGGTCAAACCGCGCCCGGCAAGGGAATTTGCATCTCTAACTACAATCTGGGCCTACTTGGCAACAACGATTGCATCATTCGCTTCATCCGTGTCAGACCTGGCAACACTGCGGGCGTGACACTCGACGGCATGGGCCTTGCAAGCTGCGATCATTCCATCATCGATCATTGTTCGATCAGTTGGACGCAAGACGAATCCTTTAGCTCTCGCGGCGCGAAAAACATCACGCTGCAACGTACACTCATTTCTGAAGCCCTTAACGTCGCCGGCCACGCCAAATACGAAAAAGGCAAACAGCATGGCTACGCGGCAAGCATCAGCGGCGACATTGGCAGTTTTCACCACAATTTGCTGGCCCATTGTGCCGGCAGAAATTGGAGCCTTGCCGGCGGGCTCGATAAGGGGGGCGTCCATGCCGGCCGGCTCGATATCCGCAACAACGTCGTCTACAACTGGAGCCATCGCACCACCGATGGTGGGGCGATGCAGGTCAATTTTGTCAACAACTACTACAAGCCAGGCGCTGCAACCGAGGTCTTTCATGTGTTGATGGCTGAACGCGAAGGCGTGAAAAACTTTGGTCCGCAGATGTATTACGCAGACGGCAATGTGATGGAAGGCCGCTTCGATGCAAATGACAAGCTCGCCGGGGTCTTCGAGCGACATGGTGAGCCGCACGAGAATTGGATCGTCGACAAGCCATTCTACGAGTCGTACGTGACAACGACTTCGGCCAAGGCAGCGCTCAAGAATGTGCTCTCGGACGTCGGCTGCAGTGAACCCGCACTGGATAAACATGATCTGCGTGTAATCGACGAAACTCTGCACGGCAAGGCCCAATACAAGGGGAGTATCACCGGACTGGCCGGACTTCCCGACACGCAAGACGATGTTGGCGGCTGGGATGACTACGGCAGCGAGAAGCGCGGCGCGGATTGGGATCAGGACAACGACGGTCTTCCCACTTGGTGGGAGAAACTTCATAACTTGAACCCGCAATCATCTGAGAAAGACTACACGGATGCCAACGGCGACCCAGACGGCGATGGCTTCACAAATCTGGAAGATTACCTGAATTGGATCGCCACGCCGCATTTCAATTGCCGAGCAGGCAAATCGGTGAATGTCGACCTGGAAGAACTCTCGCGCGGCTATATCACCAGCGAACGCAAATTCGATTTCTTGAGATCCAAAGATGGCGGTGTTGTCCTTGATGGAGATATCGTCGCGAGATTTACACCCGATGAAGGCTTCACGGGACTTACAAGCTTTCAATTTCAAGTCCGTGATGCGGAAGGCAACTCGACCGAGAGACTCGTGAATGTTCGCGTAGTCGGAGCGAAATAGAAACCCATGATTTCGCCAGATTGGAAATCGATTACGTGCCTGCTGTGTCTCTGCACGAGCACATTCGCTGCCGAGACGATTAAGAAAAATGCCGTGCCAGAGAATGTCTATCTGTTCACATCGTTTCGCGGCAATGGTGAAGACGGCCTGCGATTCCTTTATAGCTTCGATAGCTACAAATGGAGCAACGTACCAGGGGCATTTCTCAAGCCCCTGGTCGGTGACAGCAAATTTATGCGTGATCCGAGCCTCTTGCGCGGACCGGATGGCGTCTACCACCTCGTGTGGACGACGGGTTGGCAAAAAGATCAGGGCTTCGGCTATTCAAGTTCCAAGGACTTGGTGCATTGGTCGCCGCAGCAATTCATCCCGGTGATGCAGCACGAACCGACGACCGTGAACGTCTGGGCACCCGAGCTATTTTATGATGAAACAGAGAAGCAGTTTATTGTCTGCTGGGCCTCGACGATTCCCGACCGCTTTCCCAATCATCTTGAAGATCGCAAGAACAACCAGCGGATGTATTACACGACCACCCGCGACTTCAAGTCCTTCGCGCCGACAAAACTGTTTCTCGATCCTGATTTCAGTGTGATTGATTGTCAGATTATCAAAGATGGCGAGCGTTTTGTACTCGTGCTAAAAGACAATACGCGTCCCGAACGAAATCTGCGCGTCGCCTTTGGCAGGACGCCGCTTGGTCCCTGGGAAGACATTTCACCCCCTTTCACGGCGAACTTCACGGAAGGCCCGACAACGCTCAAGCGGGGTGACGATTGGATCATCTATTACGACGCTTACCAGAACGGCACCTACGGTGCCGCCCAAACGCGCGACTTCAAGAATTTCACAGACATCTCGGCGGAAGTCGCGTTTTCACCAGGTCACAAGCATGGCACGGCCCTCGAAATCACGCGGGAGGAGCTCGTTTATTTGCTGCGGGTTGGCAGCGAACAAATTCGCGACGTGCGACTCCCCGTTAAACCGGCACTGTCGCTTGAAGAAACAGCCAAACGAATCGCGGCGATCGACAAGGTGGCCAAGCAGGGCCCTTTTCAGCCCAACTGGAAATCACTCGGTAATTTCCAAACACCAAGTTGGCTGCGCGAGGGTAAGTTTGGCATCTTTATCCACTGGGGGCCGTACTGTGTGCCCGCCTTTGGCAGTGAGTGGTACCCGCGCAACATGTACTTAAAAGGTTCGCCTGAGTTCACGCATCATCTCGAAAAATACGGTTCGCAGGCGGAATTCGGTTACAAAGATTTCATTCCGCTTTTCAAGGCCGAGAAGTTTGATGCCCACGAATGGGCCAAGCTGTTTCACGAGGCGGGGGTCAAATATGTGATCCCCGTCGCCGAGCATCACGATGGCTTTCCCATGTACGACAGCGAGTACACCGAGTGGTCAGCCGTAAAGAAGGGTCCGCGACGTGACATCATCGGCGAACTTGCGAAAGCCTTCCGTGACCAAGACATCGTGTTTGGCGCTTCCTCGCACCGTGCCGAGCATTGGTGGTTCTTTGACCAAGGCATGGTCATCGACTCGGACGTGCTCGATGCCCAGTACAGCAGTCTCTACGGCCCCGCCAGCAATAAGCGTGTTGCCGAAACCCATGCCGAGATGCCGGATCAGCAGTTCCTCGATGATTGGTTGCTGCGGTGTTGCGAGATCGTTGACAAATATCAACCCGAGGTGATGTACTTCGACTGGTGGATTTGCCAGCCAGTTTTTCAACCCTACCTACAGAAGTTTGCGGCTTATTATTACAATCGAGGTGCGGAGTGGAACAAAGAAGTCGCCATCGACTTCAAGGAATGGGAAGGCCGATCTTTTCCCGATGGCACGGGGGTATTCGACATCGAGCGTGGCCGGGCAGGAGAAATTCGCCCCGACTTTTGGCAGACCGATACGTCGGTCTCAAAAAACTCGTGGGGCTACGTCACCAACCACGAATACAAGGAGGTCGACAGCATCATCGACGATCTAGTTGACGTGGTAAGCAAAAATGGTGCATTGCTGCTAAACATCGGCCCACGGGCCGACGGTACGATTCCGGAAACCGAACAGCAAATGCTCCGCGACATTGGCAAGTGGCTCCGAGTGAACGGTGAAGCTATCTACAGCACGCGGCCTTGGCATACCTTTGGCGAAGGACCAACCATGGACGTGGGTGGTTCGTTTACCGATACCGTACGCCAGCCGTTTACGGGGGCAGACCTGCGATTTACGACCAACGGCGATACTTTGTACGCCATAGCGTTGGCTTGGCCCGAAAATGGCAAACTGATAGTGAAATCCTTGCCCACGGCAGTGGGAAAGGTAGAAAATGTCATGCTCTTGGGACACGACGGCAAGCTGAAATGGCACCAATCGGAAACTGGCCTCTCCGTCGAATTACCTACTGATCGGCCGACTGAATTTGCCCTCAGCTTGAAAATCACTGGGCTTAAAATGCCGAGCGAGTAACTTTGCCAGAGACAGTAAGTAAGTTATGAAAAAAACTTCAACAACGCTCGGTGTGATCATCGGCAATCGTGACTTCTTTCCGGATCAACTGGTCTCGGAAGCTCGTGCCGACCTGACGGGGCTATTTGAAAAATACGACATTCACCCGATTTGGGTTTCGCCCGAGGAAACCAAGCTCGGTGGGGTCGAAACGCATGCCGAGGCTCGCAAGTGTGCCGCTTTGTTTCGCCGCCACCGCGACGAGATCGACGGTGTCTTGGTCGTGCTCCCGAATTTCGGCGACGAAAAGGGAGTCGCAGACGTCTTGAAGCTCGCGAATCTCAATGTTCCCGTCTTGGTGCAAGCTTACCCTGACGACCTCGGTCAATTAGGGGTTGCGCGACGGCGAGACGCTTTCTGTGGCAAAATATCAGTCTGCAATAATCTGGTGCAGGCCGGTGTCAAGTTTTCGCTCACCCACAAGCATGTCATTTCACCCACATCCGAAAGCTTCAAAAAAGACCTCGCCAAGTTTGTGGGCGTCTGTCGCGTGGTCAACGGCCTGCGGGGCGTGCGGCTCGGTGCCGTGGGTGCGCGGCCCGGAGCCTTCAACACCGTGCGTTTTAGTGAAAAAATTCTCGAACGTCACGGAATTAGTGTTACCACTGTCGATTTGTCGGAAATCATTGCTCAAGTCGATCGTTTTGCGGAGAATGACCCCTCGGTTGTTTCTAAACTTAGCAGCATCACTTCCTACGCCCCGGCTCCCGGTGTGCCGCATGAAAAGCTGGTACAAATGGCGCGGCTCGGGGTGGTGCTGGAGCGATGGATGGAAACTAACGCCATCGATGCCACGGCGATCCAATGCTGGACTTCGGTACAACAGAACCTGGGCTGCAACGTGTGCACGCTGATGAGCATGATGAGCGAGAATTTCCTTCCCAGCGCGTGCGAAGTCGACGTGCTCGGCGTGCTCACCATGTACGCGATGCAACTGGCTGCCAAATCTCCCGCAGCGATCGTGGATTGGAACAACAACTACGGCGAGGACGACGACAAATGCACGTTGTTCCACTGTGGCAACTGGGCCAAGAGTTTCCTACCTGACATCAAAATCGCTACTGCTCCGATTCTCGGCAGCACGTTGGGAGTCGAAAATACCTACGGAGCGTTGGAAGGCCGTACTCCGGCAGGCCCACTTACCTATGGTCGACTGTCCACGGCTGATTGCGAGGGCAAAATTCGCGCTTACGTTGGCGAAGGGGAACTGACCGATGACGAACTCAACACCTTTGGCACGCGAGCCGTGGCCCATGTGCCGCGACTGCAAGATTTGCTCCGCTATGTCTGCCGCGAAGGCTTCGAGCACCACGTGGTGATGACTAATTCTCATTCCGCTGAAATCCTCACCGAGGCTTTCGAGAATTACTTGGGCTGGGAAACTTATCATCATGGATCCAAGGCCGGCTGTTAGACGGAAGATGCCATGACCGATCACGAGCTCAAGCTGAAGTCGATCCAATATCGCCAGAAGCTGCTGCGCTACATTACCGAGGCGGGTGCTGGCCACACGGGTGGCAGCCTGTCGTGTGTTGATATCTTGAACGTGCTTTACAACCGCGTGATGAATGTCTCGCCAGGGAACTTTCATTCGCCGGACCGGGATCGCTACGTCCAAAGCAAGGGCCATTCCGTCGAGGCACTCTATGTCGTCCTCGCCGATCAGGGATTTTTCCCCGAAGCGGAATTAGAGACCTTGTGCCAATATCAATCACCGTTCGTGGGACATCCCACGCGTAAAGTCCCCGGCATCGAGATGAACACCGGCGCGTTGGGACATGGCCTGCCAATCTGCGTGGGGCTGGCGATTGCCGGCAAGTTGGATGCGGCTCCCTATCGCGTGTTTACTTTGCTTGGCGATGGTGAATTGGCGGAGGGTTCGAACTGGGAGGCAGCCATGGCAGCGTCTCATTACGAGTTGGACAATCTCACGGCGATTCTCGATCACAACACGCTCCAGATCACGGGCCATACCCGCGACGTTTGCAGCAATGAGCCGATTGATGAAAAGTTTGCGAGTTTCGGCTGGCACGTTCGCACGGTCAATGGACATGATTTCGCGGAGCTGACCGATGCCTTGACCGCGAAACCAACAACCGGCAAGCCCACCATGATTATCGCAAATACCGTGAAGGGCAGGGGCGTGAGTTTCATGGAGAATGTTGTTGCTTGGCACCACGGCGTGCCGTCGGCCGAACAATACGAACTCGCCCAAAGTGAATTGGCCGCAGTCGAGCACGCGCTCATGGGTGAGGTTCCATGAGCGCACCCGCACCTGCCATGTTTTCCGTCGAAGCCCAAGAGATGATCGCGCGCTTAGGTCTCAAAAAAGG
This sequence comes from Bythopirellula sp., assembly GCA_034439695.1. Lineage (GTDB taxonomy): Bacteria > Planctomycetota > Planctomycetia > Pirellulales > Lacipirellulaceae > Bythopirellula. The sequence goes on from JAWXAV010000198.1 coordinate 10,312, forward strand.
CCGTGCGAATCTCGAAGAATTTTCCACCACACTGCAAGAACTCGCTCAGGCCAATTCGCAAATTGTCGTGGTGACAAGCGACTCACGCGGTTCGGGCAAGTTGGGACCATTCGGTAAAGCCTTGCCAAAGCAGATTGTGGAAGTCGGCATCGCCGAGCAAAACTTGGTGGGCATTACCGCCGGTTTAGCGGCTGCTGGAAAAAAATCGTTCGGCGTGTCCCCCGCTTGTTTTCTCACGGCCCGGTCCTTGGAGCAAATCAAAAACGACGTTTGCTATTCCGACGTTCCCGCCACATTGGTCGGCATCAGCGCGGGAGTGAGTTACGGAGCACTCGGCAGCACGCATCACTCACTCCACGACATCGCCGCCTTACGGGCGATTCACAATCTCACGATTCTCTTGCCGGCAGACAATTTTGAAACTCGCCAAGCGATTCGAGCCGCGGCTGCAGCGCCGCATCCCGTATTTGTGCGGTTTGGCAAGGCTGCGATGTACGATCTCCACGCCCCCGAAGCGAAGTTTGAGGTTGGTAAGGCCACCACAATTCGCGAAGGAACCGACGTGGCTTTCCTTGGCACAGGAGAAACTGTCATCCACTGCTTGCTCGCCGCTGCCAAACTCGCCGAGCAAGGTTTAAGTTGTCGCGTCGTCAGCATGCACACGATCAAACCACTCGATTCGCACACGATTTTGGATGCGGGTCGCAATTGCCGCTCCGTCGTCACTGTCGAAGAACATTCGGTTCACGGTGGCTTAGGGGAAGCATGCGCGGCGGTGTTGATGCAAGCGGGCGTCGTCGTGCCGCTGAAGATTGTGGGCTTCCCCGACGAAGACACCGTCACCGGGAGCCAAGCCGACATCTTTCGCCATTATGGCATTTCGATGGAAGGCCTTGCGGCAACCGCGATCAAACTCCTGCAACAAGCGGGGGCGACCGCATGAGCCTCATCCTCGGCATCGACCAAAGCACGTCCGCCACTAAAGCAGTGCTCTTCGATCAGAATGGCCGCATCATCGACAAAGCGGTTCGCGAGCATCGCCAGATTTATCCCCAAAGTGGCTGGGTGGAACACGATGCTGAAGAGATTTGGCAGAACGTGTTGGCCGTCGTCGCGGAACTCGCCGCGCGACATGAGTCGGCGTTCACTGACTTAGTGGGCCTCAGCATCACCAACCAGCGCGAAACCTTCGTGGTCTTTGACCGCGAATCGGGCCGACCTTTGCACAACGCTATCGTATGGCAATGTCGGCGCGGGGATGCCATCTGCCAGGAGCTCGGTGCAGCCGGTCGCGGGCCGCTGGTTCAAGCACGAACCGGCCTCAAACTCGATACCTATTTTCCCGCATCGAAAATTGCCTGGCTGATGCGCGAACTACCGGCAATCGCTGCGGAAATTCAATCAGGACGAGCACTCATCGGCACAATCGACGCTTATCTCGTGTATCGGCTCACCGGCGGAAAAGTGTTTGCCACTGACCACACCAATGCCAGCCGCACACTGCTCTACGACGTGCATCAGCTTGCCTGGGAGAGTGAATTATGCGCGTTGTTTGGGATTCCCCTCGCAGCTCTCCCCGAAGTACGTGATTGCTCCGCCCGCTTTGGTGAAACCAACGTCGAAGGCACCCTCCCACGATCAGTCCCCATTTGTGGCGTCATGGGCGATTCCCAGGCGTCGCTGTTTGCTCAGTGCTGCTTTGTCCCCGGTATGGCCAAGGCCACGTTCGGCACGGGAACTTCCGTGTTGCTGAATGTTGGCAATCAACCGCAAGCTTCCACTGGAGGTGCGGTTCTAGCACTCGCCTGGGTCTTGGCTGGAAAACCGACCTACGCTCTTGAAGGGATCATCAATTATTCCTCAGCCACCATTACTTGGCTGCGGGACCAATTGCAACTGATCGCCGACCCAGCCGAATGCGAAACTCTGGCCAGGGAAGTCGAGGATAGTGATGGCGTCTATCTTGTCCCGGCTTTTGCTGGGTTGAGCGCGCCTCACTGGAAATCCGACGCGCGGGCAGCAATCTTCGGCATGACGGGGCACACTCGCAAGGCCCACATCGTGCGTGCGGCCCTCGAATCGATCAGCTACCAAATCCGCGACGTGTTGGACATGTTGCAACAAGAAAGCGGCATCTTTCCTCAAATGTTGCTTGCCGACGGCGGCCCGACCTGCAACGAGTTTCTCATGCAGTTTACAGCGGATATGATTGAACGTGATTTGGTTGTGACAAACGCCCCGGAATCCTCGTGCCTGGGGGCAGTATTCGCGGGCATGTTGAGGCTGGGCATTCACGATTCGCTTGAAACACTCGCGCAATTGCCGCGCGAGACTAAAACTTATCGACCGCAACGAAACACTGTCGAAGTCCAGCGTCTTCGCGTGGGTTGGCAGACTGCCGTTTCGCGATTGCTGTAAAACACTTTTCTAGAATTCGAACTCCAGGATAACAATTCGATGAACAAATCTATCCTCGCCACTCTTTTACTCGTTTTTCTTGTGGGTTGCAGCGGATCTGCTTCTGATGAAAAAGCAGCGTCGGCTAAAACCGTTCAACCAACTGAGTCCGGTGAGAAAGAAAAAATTGCCATCATCATTTCGACGCTCAACAATCCCTGGTTCGTGGTGCTCACCGACGCCGCCAAGCAGCGCTGCGCGGAACTGGGATACGATTCCACGGTGTTCGACTCTCAAAGCGATACGGCCAAGGAAGGTAGTCACTTTGAGAATCTCATCGCCGCAGGGTACAAGGCGGTGCTCTTTAACTGCACCGACGCTGATGGCTCGATTGCCAACGTGCGACGGGCGAAGGAAGCAGGCATTCCGGTGTTTTGCATCGATCGCGAAATCAACGCCACCGACGCCGCCACCTCGCAGATTCTCTCCGACAGCTATTCGGGCTGCGTGGCACTCGGCGAGTATTTTGTCAGCGTGATCGGCGAAGAAGGCAATTGGGTCGAGCTGATGGGCACTTCGGGTGACAACAACACCTGGAATCGCTCCAAAGGTTTTCACAGCGTGGTTGACCGGTATGAAGGCCTGAAAATGGTTGCTCAACAAAGTGCCGATTTCGATCAAGGACGGGCACTTGAAGTCATGGAATCGATTCTCCAGGCCAACCCCGAAATTGACGCCGTCTTTTGTGCCAACGATGTCATGGCGATGGGGGCCTATCAAGCCATCGTCGCCGCGGGTCGGCAAGACAAGATCAAGGTTTTTGGCTTCGACGGGTCCGACGATGTTGTTCGACTCATCAACGAAGGCAAGGTGGCCGCGACTGCCATGCAGTTTCCCAAATTGATGGCGAAACAAGCCGCTGAATTCGCGGATGAGTATCTTAAAGGTCGACGAGATTTTCCCCAAAAGATTCCGGTCGATGTCGAATTGGTCACCCCCGATAATGTCGAAGACTATGCGAATTTCGGGCTCAAGGACGATTGAAGCCATCTGGCGAACCTGTCATGAATCGAAATATTACCGTATTCATCGCCGTTCTACTTGGCTTGGGAATCACCTGGATGTTTCCCTTGTTTCGTATTGTGCCGCTGGAGCAAGTGGCCACGGCCACGAGCAACGGTCAATTTGATGCGGTCTCGTTCGCCA
>JAWXAV010000199.1:0-19644 GCA_034439695.1 Bythopirellula sp.
CAATCCCCCCGCCGCTTGCGGCTTAGCGTCCCAGCCTGCGAGCTCCGAGCGCGTCACATAATCCCCACGCTCTTGCTTACCCAACTCAAGCGCTGCAACGCGCTGTTTCAATTCTTCCCAAGGCGAGCCCACTTCAGTGGGCGGTGACGCAATAAGCCCAATAGCGGGCGGTGAGTTAGCAACAATTGGTGAAGGCCGCGGACACACCCCACCCGGACACCGATACACAACCTCCGCCCGCTTCCCCAACACCCGATCCAAAAACCGGCGCAGCGGTGCCCCCGCACTCGCATAGGTGACACCCCCCGACTCGCCCCACACCACCGCCACCAAATTCCCTTGCGCATCAAACACGCCGCCCCCGGAATCCCCCGACCGCACCGCATCGCCAATCAGCACACTCATCTGCCCAGCATCATTCGCTTCACCCACCACCGGTCCCTCGGCACAGCGGTACTCGCCACTCGGCCCAAACCCACATGCCCGCACGCGCTGCGACTGTTGCAACTCAAATGCCACCGCCGCGCTTTCCGCCGTCGGATTCGCAATCGCGAGCGCCGCCAAATCAGCTTCTCGATCAATCGCCACCAACTTTGCCCCATGCGATTTCCCACCAGGAAACTCCACGACCACCGTGCCCACCCCATCGCTAAACAAGTGCGCGCAAGTCAGTACCAATCCCTCACGACCATCGTCGCTCTTATCCACCAACGTGCCGCTACCCACATTGCTGCACGTTGCAAGTTGATTATGAATTCGACACACGGCGTCCCGTGGCTCGGCAACCACCGTCCTTGTCAAACTCAGAGCAACAATTACACAAACCATTCTTCCGAAGCAAAGCCCGGGGCTGGCACTCCCCGGGTCAACTCGGCACCAACTGAACGTGGCCATCTCAAACCCCCGCCAAAGTGAAGCGATAACGATAAAACGCACTCCGCGCAAGATCGGCCGGCTCCGTGATCCGATCCGCCAAGTGCGGCACGGGATCAACCCCGCCCCCCACACGGTCGGCCATCGCACAGGCTTGCGAACAAAACGGCGGACGCGTCGCCACATGCGCATCTTCCGTCTCCGGTCGCACGAACAACCGACAGAACGGCAAATGCAACAGCGCCGCCCCGAACAACCCGCCATAGCCATAATCACACCCCGCCAGCGCGAGCATGATCCGATTCGCGCCGTGGCGGTCATACTCGGGCCAGCGGTTGTCGGGATTCGTGGCGAACACGTCAATCAAACCGGGAAACTTTCGGACCTGACTTTCGAGCGTCACCGCGCGACCCCCCTTCAGCTCGCGCACCTCGCAGCAAAACAACATGTCGCCCCACCAAACGGCCCGTGCCGCATGGGTGTATGGGCTCCGTCCCGCCGAACCAATGAGCCGCGAAAGTAAGCTGCGGCCACGAAACAACAGCAAATCGCCGTTCCCAATCTGCGCCGCGCATTCCGACAATCGCACACACTTTTTCTGGTACTCGTCCACGCTGGCCTCCCCTCCGCGCAACAAAAAAGCCGGCCCGCGAGAACGAATCTCGCGGCCGGCTTGTGTGATACCCCGTTTATGTCGGGGTTCCGTTCAATACCTCATGCATGAACATTAGTATACCATAAGCGTGGCCCTATTTCAACAAAAAAATTTGAGAAACCCTAAAGCCCGGGGATGGCACTCCCCGGGTCAAATTTGCACTGGTGAAAACCCAATGAGACCCACGGAACGCCGTCCCTGGGCTTGCGCTAATTGCGAAATTGTTCAGCGGCTGATAATGAACCGCCGATTCGCCACGCGCCCCGCGTAGTCGCGTTCGTAAACGCTGAACTCCGCCCACACGGGAAAGTGATCGGAAATCTCGAGCGCTTGCGCTTCGTTGAGATTGTAGTTCCGCATCACGTCGAACACCCCCGAACGTCCCGCATATTCGGTCGTCGAAGATTGGTGAATAATGATGTTGTCGAACTGCTGGTCTTGCCGCGTATTGGTCGCCACTCCCGCAATCAACGGGAAGATGCCGGGAAGCTGTCCCAACCGTTGCAGATGACGATCATCCACGTTGAAATCACCCAACAGGATCACATCGTCTTCCTGCCGCGCCGAACGACGAACCACTCGATAGACCTCGGCCAGCCCATCAAGTTCCCTATTCAGATCCGGCTGATTGGGCTCGGTGTGGACGTTGACCAGCGTAAAAGTAAACGCCTCGTCCGGATCCACGCCGGTGGTCATGAACGTCGCCACCAAAGGCTCACGGTGCATCAGATCATCGGGATCGCTGATCGTATAAACGCTTAACGGATCAATCGCGATCCGCTCCGTGTCGAAAATATACACGTACTGCTCTTTATTGTTGCTGCGGCCCAAGCGCTCTCCGATGACGTGGTCGTAGCGGCGACCGGGCTGATTGATGAGCTGCACGAAGTTGGGAATCAGATACTCATTCTGCGAGCGAATCTCTTGAATCGCCACGATGTCGAACTTGCGAATGATGTCAGCCAAGCGGACCATCACATACTGCTTCGCCGCCTTCGTGTTGCCGAAGGCCTGAATGTTGAATGCCGCGATGCGAATCACGGGGCCGCTATTCGGTTGCCCCGGCGGCGGAATCGCGGCACCGTCCGAGGAAACCGGTTGATAGCCGGGCGTTGTCGCTGGAGGAGGGGTCGTACCATTCCAACTCCCCGGCGAACGATACTGCGCGGCTTGCTGCCCGGCACTCACATCGGGGCGCACCGCCATCTGGCCGAGTCCTCCTCCTTGCAGGAAGAGCCAACTCAGATAGCCAATCACACCGAGCGTACCGAGCGACAAGAGCCGTTGCACAAAACCCATCCCTGACCATATATAGCCCGACCATCCTGGTCGGGAAAAAAGAAAAACGCGCGGAAGAATATCGGACAACCGCAACCGCTGCCAGAGGAATTGGGTGCTAGCAGAGGAAAAGATATAGAACGCGGATGAACACAGATTAGGCGGATTAACGCAGATTTTCAGAACGGTGTTTTGTGGTCTGTAGGGAACGGGCTCCGTCCCGTTCCGTCTTTCTAGTGGCAACGTCGCGTCAAAGCTCACGGAACGCCACGGAGGGCGTTCCCTACAGTTTCCTCTGCAAATTAAATCCGTGAACATCCGTTAAATCTGCGTTCATCAGCGTTCTATCATTACCTCCGCGCGTGTTTCACCAAGTGCCCCAACTCCGGCAGAATTAGCTTCTCCAGCGCCAACCGCACCGCCGCCGTTGAGCCCGGCATGGTCAGCACCAACGTGCTGTCAACCATTCCCCCCTGCGCGCGGCTCAACATCGCCGCTGCGCCGATCTCTTGATAACTCAGCATCCGAAACAACTCGCCGAAGCCCGGTAGTTCCTTTGTGAGTAGCGCGGCAATGGTTTCGGGCGTCTGATCGCGGGCCGCGATGCCCGTTCCACCGGTCAGCAAGATGGCATCGACTTCCGCCGACGCCACGAACTTGAGCACCGCCTCGCGCAACGGCGTGGCCTCATCCGGCACAACCACATGCTCCACCACGCTATGCCCCACGCCGGTAAGACCCTCGACAATCAATTGGCCACTCGTGTCGGTGGCCAGCGTACGGCTATCGCTCACCGTAATGACAGCACAACGGACCGCCGGTGGTGCCGATTGCCGGTGTTCTTCGGCCGAGGGACTACAGTAGCGTTCGCTCATTTTCGCAACTTTTCGAGGGGAATTCTCGCCACGGGGAGGGATCGACTATAATTGAGCATAACGCGCGCACGGGCACGTGAGTAGACAACAAGCCCGGGGATGGCATTCCCCGGGTCATGTTCAGCGCTCGCTTTTCCCGGGCAGCGCCTTCCCCGGGCTTTGACCATGAGATTAGTTCGCTATCACATTGTTCTCTCCGTGATACTAATCACATATGTTCCCGCGCGCGCCGACATCTTCCACCTCACCGAAGGCGGCCAACTCGTCGGCCAACTCGCCGAGCGCGGGCCCAACGACGAGTACATCATCCACACTCAACTCGGCGGTACCGTCACCCTCGCCAAGGATCAGGTGCAAGAAATTGTCCGCCAGAGCGAACACCAACAAGACTACGAATCCCGCAGCCGATCGCTCCCCGACACCGTCGCCGCCCATCGGTCCCTGGCCACCTGGTGCAAGGAGCAGCAGCTTGCCGAACATGCCGAGCATCATCTGCGGCGGATCATTGAACTCGATCCCGACGACGAACAAGCCCGCACGAGCCTCGGCTATCAACAGCACCAAGGCCAATGGCTCACCCGCGACGACGTAATGGCCCAGCGCGGGATGCGTTTTTATGACGGCACTTACCGCACAGAGCAAGACGTCGCGCTCCGCGAGCGGACCAAGGCTTTTCAGAATGCCGAGGTCGAATGGCTCCGACAATTGAAACTTTGGCGGAACTGGCTCGACTCGCGCCGCCCCGACCGCGCCGAGGAAGCCGAATTGCAAATCCAGGCGATCACCGACCCGCGCGCCGCCACGTCCTTGGTCAAAATGCTCGACGGCGAACGCGACGACAGCCTGCGGCCCATGTGGATGGAAATCCTCAGTCAGGTGCGCCATCCCGTCGCGATGCGCAAACTCATTGATCTTTCCATCGACGAACCGGATCGCGACACGCGCTTGCAGTGCCTCGAATATCTGCTCCGCATGAATGATGAAATTGATATTCAACCCTACGTGAAGGCCCTCCGCAGCAAGGACAACGAGATCGTCAACATCGCCGCCGAAGCCTTGGGGCAGATCGGCAATCCCGAAGCGATCAGAGCCTTGATCGACGCACTGGTCACGCGACACAAGTTTGAGCTGGTTTCGCAGGGAGAAATGTCCGCCTCGTTCTCACCCGATGGCAGCGGCGGTGCCGGATTGAGCGCGGGCAACAAGCCGAAGTTTGTTGATGAAGACGTGGAGAACATCGAAGTCCGTCGGGCCTTGATTGCCCTGTCGGGTGACCAAGATTTCGGCTTCGACGAAACCGCCTGGTCCCGCTGGTACGAAAACCAGCGCAGCCAGCAAGTCTACGTCGACCCGCGACGGGATGAATGAGTTAAACGCAGAGTGCGCGGAGACGCAGAGCTTCGCAGAGAAATTTTACAATAAATTGTATTTACTCTGCGTTCCTTTGCGTCTCCGCGCACTCCGCGTTTCAATCTTGCTTCTTCTTTCGACTCGCCCACCAGCCTTCGCGGACCATCGTTTCCGCCACGCGGTCTTCCAGGTTCGGTCGGAAAATCATCAAGAGCATCAGCGGCAAAAACCACGCGATAAACACCCCACCATCGTAAGCGTGCCAGAATTGCGCCGCCGCCATGATCGCACCCGTGCAGGAAATGAGCGTCGCCAGATTTTTCTGAAACGGCCAGATCGCAAAGCCAAACGACATCGCCACAAAAGCGGCGATGATCGGATAGCGGAACACGGGGTTCCAGAATTGCCAAATTCCCTGCAAGTTGGCGTCCGTCGGCAGCCGCAGGCCAAACATCTGTAGCAGTTGCGCGACAAAGTCCTCGGTGTTTGTCGCCGTGAAGGCCAGCGTCAACACCAACACGCCGAGCATCAACACCACGCCCGCGACAAACCGCTTGAGTCCGCGATTCCAATAAAAACTACACCACAGCGGCAGCAAGAACGCGGGGTAATAAATAGTCCCCGATGTCAGCCCGATCATCATCCCCGCCACGAGCGGTCGCCTGTAACAAGCAATCGACCACACCAACAGCATCGCCGGGACGGCATGCACCACGTCCCCGGTCCACAAGGCTGTGTACGGGAGCAGCAAATACATCGTCGCCGCGGCAATGCCCATCGTGATATTGTCGAAATGCCAATAGCCAATCAGCAACATGCCGACTACGATCATGATGTGCGAAAAGATCGCCACCACCCGCACCGTGGCATCTTGAATCTGCCGCTCTTCGCGATCGAGTTCCAAGGCCATCGCTCGCTCTTCGGCGGGACGAGCCTTAATGACCGTCTGGGTCGCAATCCGCGGCATGCGGTACAGCAGAAAAAAACCGGGGCCATCGGTGGCGAAACTTCCTTCGTCCTCACCCACCGTTTCCTCGACACGCACTTCCTCCGTCGTGCGGCCCGGACGCAAACTCTCTTCCTTGGGAACGCCCGTCACCACATTGGCCATCAGGAAAAACAGCAGCGAACTCCCCATGAACATCAACCCCGCTGCGTTGAGGTTGGGATCGAGCAGCGGCCTGCGCACCATCGCATTGTCCACGAGCAAGCGCAAGAGCAGAATCAACTCCGTCGCCAACAGCCACAGAAAACCCAAGTGCTGAATCGCGAGTGCATTATCGGCCCCCTTGTTCTCCCACGACCACTGCACGAGCAGCAAACCAGGAGCCAGCAGAATCAACAGAAACAGATCGACATTCCGCACGCTCAGCACGCGGTTGAACTTGAAGTACAAGGCCAACATCAACAGCGACGACAAATACGCCCAGCTCGTGGGATTGACGCGCTCGTAATGGAAAAGAATGTCAGGCATGCGATCATCGACGCAAACATGGGCTGACGTTCCGAGGTAACGGACCCGCCTAGTGTTGGTGTCTTGCAGGATACCAGGATAAGCACTCAGGGGAGAAGTGCAACCAGGGAGTTGCCATTGCCAACTCTAGTACTGCTCTTCCGGCTCGCCATACGCCGCAGTCATGATTTTCGGCGAATAGTAAGCTTTGGGGCGCGTCTTGGGTATTTCTTTGAGGACACCGCAGTCCACCAGCCGATCAATATCTGATTTAGCCGTGGGAAAACTGACCTGATGCTTGGTTGCCAGTGACGGCGAGGTCACAATCGGCTCATGAAACAGGCTATCGAGGATAGGGTAGGTGCGTGGTGAGGCATTCACGACTTGATCGCGGAATTCGATCTTGATCTGTTGAAAGCGATCACAGCGGCGAATGGAATCCTTGGCTTGCCAGATCGTGCCGCGCAGACAGTACTCAATCCAACTCTCCCAATCTCCATGCGTACTCACGCGAAAAAGATTTTGAATATACTCGTCTTTGAATCTCTCGAAAAAAGCACTGAGATACAACCATGGTTTCGTGTGGCCCATAAGCTTGTAAATCATCAATGCCAGTAAAGATCGTCCCACGCGCCCGTTACCATCCACAAACGGATGAATCGCTTCAAATTGATAATGAACCACGAAACACTGCACGAGGGGATTAAGTCGTTCGTCCCGCGTATTCATGTATTTTTCCAGGTTGGCCATCAGATCGGGAACCTCCAAATGGGGTGGAGGGATGTAGCGACCGCTGGCACCGAGTTGCACTTGCCAGGGACGAAATGTTCCCGCGCGCGCCCGTTCTCCACGAACCCCTTGCAACAACACCGCGTGCATCTGTTTGATCACGCGCAACAAAAATGGCAGGTTCTCCACATCGATCATCTCGCAGCCGCGTTGCAAGGCGCGACTGTAGTTATGCACTTCTTGCCAGTCCAATCCTTGCTCGTCGTCGGGACTTGGTTCCTGGGGATCAATTTCGTAGAGCAACAATTGCTCAGCCGTAACATAGGTGCCTTCTAGGCTGGACGACGTCAGAGCCTCACGGTTTTGGAGGGGCCGTATCAACAGGTTGGGATTCTCGAGATTTCGTCCAACCCCTTCGAGAATTCCCAAGGCCTCACGGGCATCTCCCAGTAGTTCGGTCAACTTTCCAGGAAAATCCCAAGCGGGGGGCAGCGATTCAGGAATGAAGGCCCAATCCTCCTTCGGCTGCGTGATTCGCAGGAGTTTTCCCCGCTTTGCATCCGTAAAGTCTTTGGGATTCATGGTTTAATGTCGCTTTAATTTGCCCCTGATAAATTAAAATATATGCCATTTTATTTTAATTACAATGCGATAATTAAATATTCGCCTGCAAATTTTTAATTAGCTGGCCTCAGAAAGCGGATTTTAACCCCCCAACCGGCCCTTGGCCGTCTCGGCCCAGGGGCTTTCGGGGGCCAGCGACAAGAATTTCCACCAATGACCTTCCGCCTCCGTGCGACGGTCAAGGCGGTCCAAGGCGCTTGCCAGATGGTAATGCACGTCGGCGTAATCGGCGTGAAAAGAGAGCGCCCCTTGAAACGCGGCCACCGCGAGGTCCAACTCACCGTTCTCGGCCAGCACGCAGCCCAAATTCGCCCGGGCTTCGACATACTCCTCGTCGAGCTCCACGGCAACATAAAATCGCTCCCGCGCCGCCGTCAGATCACCCATCCGATAGAGCAAATCACCCAGCGCGAAATTCGCTTCCGCCGAGGGTCCGTCAAAGGCCAACAGCAAACGATACGCTTCCGCCGCACGGACCAAATCCCCTTGATCTTCCCAGTCTTGAGCGGTTATCTGCAACTCGTTGACGGACGGAGGCTCCGCAACCTGCGGCGTGTAACTGCTGAAATCAAGCGATGCGACTTCTTCTTCGCTTGCCGCGTCAAAGTCAATTAAGAGTTGCCCGCCCGGCTCGGAAAGCTCCTCACCCCGTCGCAGAAACAACTGCCGGCCCACGACCACCACGGCGGGATCAGCCAGCGGCCGCGCCAGCTCCGGCACATGCCGCGCGAATTCCGCCAGTTTGCGATCAATCGCTTGCAACGAGCAACCGCCCAACAACAGCGCCGCGAGATGCCGCGCCACGCCCACTTCGGCGAAATCAAAATACGACAGCCGCCGCACGGTTTGAGAGGCTTGCAAGAACCCCCGCCGCTGCCAACGACGAATCGCCGCCACCGGCACATCGAGCAACTCCGCCAACATCGCGGGCGTGTACAGCCGCATAATCGCGGTCGGCGGATCGGTCTCGTTCGAGGGAAGCAGCATTAAACACGCTCGGAATTTGCCAGAAACTCACCTGGGTCATGATTCTAGTTTCTTGCGAAGGAGATCAACTGTCAACGTAGCGATTAGCTAGTGCGAAAGCCATAAATCCCTATTTATCAATGGCTTATGGCTTGAATCGCTCGATGTGGATTTCTCCCACTTCGGAAATTGTGGGAAAATTCTCAGGCAAGGACTCTTTTTGACCGTATCCTTAATAATGTCGTTCCGCTTAACTTTTCCAGGAATTCCACATGACCACCAAGACGCTCGATAGCAAAGGCCGTGTTACTTTGGGTCCAGCCTATGCGAATAGGACTGTCTTGATTGATGACAGTGACGCCACGCGGATCATTATCACACCAGCCGTGGTGATCCCCGAGCACGAGGCATGGCTCTACAAAAACGAGAAAGCGCTGCACAGCGTTGTGGTAGGCATCGAGCAAGCACGCTTAGGGCAGTTTGCAACAGATCTTCCTGACTTGGGAGTTGATACTCCAGCCGATGAAGAGGATTGAATGCCCTTCACCCTGCGTTGGACCATTGAGGCCGACACGAACTATCGGCAACTCCAAACCGCCGCGGAGAAGGCTGCCGCGACAAGCGTTGCGAAAGGGCGGACCAAGTCCTCGAAACAGCAAGGCTTGTTCAAGCAAATCCAAAAGACGCTGCGACTGCTCCAGAGCGATCCGCGCCACAATAGTTTGCATTGCCACGAATACAGCGGGCTAACAAATCCGTATAACCCCAGCGATAAGGTTTGGGAAGCTTACGCTCAGAACAACACACCAGCGGCGTATCGAGTCTTCTGGTGTTACGGCAAAGACCGTGGCGAGATCACGATTCTCGCCATCACCGCGCATCCCTAAATCGTGTACTCAAGCAAGTAAGAAACCGCTGATAATCGCTGATCTTGCTAATGTATTTTTTATTAGCGTTTATCAGCGTCCATCAGCGGTTAGTTTTTTGAATTCCTTTTTTACAGCGCCGCGACCAATTCCAACTCGTTCTCCACCATCGCGGTCGCATCGGTCGTTGCTGGCTCAACCGCCGGCGCGGGAGCCGGAGCCGATTCAATCACCGTCCCACACAACGGCACCTTGAGCATGATCGTCCGGGGGACACGTAGCGTGTAAGTCACCGGCACCTTGTTGCAAACCGTGCGCGGCACGCGAATCGTTTGCTGTTCCTCGACCATCCGGCAAACGCGGACGTTAAATTGTTCGACTCGTTCTTCCTGCACAAAGCGGCAAGTCGTCACCGGAATTTGGCGGCACCGCTCTTCCTGCACCATGCGGCACACCCGCACGGGCACCTGCTGCTCGACCCGCTCCACCACTTGGCGGCAAGTCGTCACCGGCACCATCCGCACTTGTTCCTCGTTCACGATCCGGCAAACCCGCACCGGCACCTTGCGGCAGACTTCCTCGGCCACCTGCCGACAAACCTGCACGGGCACCTTCTGCACCACTTCCTCGGGACACATCGTCGTCACGGGAACTTGCACCGACACCAAATTCGGCTTCCACACACGCTGCACCACCTGTTGCGGCGGAGCTTGCACGTTGGCCCACACCAAGCCGGGCCGTTGCACCTGAATCTGCCCCGTCACGGGGTTCAGCACCTGCGTGGCCGGCATCCAGGTGAGTCCCCGGCGTTGCAATTGGCCAGGTACGACCGACACTTGATCGACAAAGCAACCCTGATCGGCGGTCTGGGTTTGGAAGGTCGTCACGGGTCGCATCACCGTGAAGCGGCGCTCTTGTTCAATCGTCTCGGTCACGGGACGCATCACGGTAAAACGCTCTTCGCGTTCGGACGTTTCCCAAACCTGACGCTGGACGGTAAAGCGCTCTTCACGCTGACTAGTTTCCATCACGTTGCGCACGCGGTTGTAGCTCGCGTCGCGCATCTGGGTTTCAAACACGGGCCGATTCACCACGAACCGCTCCTCGCGGACACTGGTTTCGGTCACGGGCCGACTCACCGTGAAACGCCGTTCACGGGCCTGGGTTTCCCAAACGGGCACCATCCGCGTGACTTGCCGTTCCTCGAAGACGGTTTCCGTCTCCAATCGAAACGCGGTCACCTGCTGTTCGTCGTAGACGGTCTGACATTCCAAACGGAAAGCAGGCTCGCCGCAGGTTTCGCATTGCGCGAAACACGACTCAGCAAAATTGCTCGGCAGTATTACAGTGGCAACAGCCAACGCGAACCAACCATGGCGGTTCATGACACACACCCCAAACGGATTTGAAAAGACACGGTTCCGCCGCCACGCGCTAACTTCGCGCATCACGACTTGAACAACAAGAACCCTCTACAACAGTGTTGCGGACAAAGTGCGCCAAGGCAAATAAAACTTCTGCATCACGCGCCAGCTAGCATCACGCTGTTTCGCAAACGCCACGCTGTTGCGAAAACACAACATCCCCACGATTTGCTTGAGCGCCAGTCTTTATTACTGTGCGCGGGGCGGACTTGTTCAAGCAATGGGAGAACCGCCTGCTAGCAAGAAAAGAAAAAAACACCGCCTTGCCAGCCCCTACAACCCGCAAGGTTTAACAGGTTGTGAAAAGAATATGTGCCAAGAAATCAGAATCCGGTGATCACCAACCCCGCAAGAACCGATGGCCACAGATCCGTAGACAATCGCTCACAGCATGAAGATATGTATCCCGCAGGGATAAAAGCCATTAGCCCCGGGTTGCGATGATGTGAGTTCCACGAACGTCATCGCTACCCGGGGTTAAAGAACACAAAGATATTTCGGCCGAGCAGCAAACTTCGTGTACCGCAGTAATATTATCGAGGCCGAAAAGAATCTCGTGGAAGATCGTTTTAATTTCAGCATTGTTTAGCAGCACGGCATCCTAATTCTTTTATGTGTGTCGCGAGTTCATCGGCGTCCTCAAGCACTATGCCCTGCCCTTCATCGAGTTGCCCAAAACCCTCAGCCGCCAATGACTTCAAAAGCGAGAGCTTCTCGTTCTCTTGCAAGACAACTTGTTCTTTTGACGAGTCAGTATTCATGAGATGATAATAGCTTTCTTAAGACGTAGGCCGGAACGAGTTTCACGAGTTCCGGCGATTTCTTGTGCGCTGCCGGAACTCGCATGACTCGTTCCGGCCTACATCATTGCAACTTCTCCAAAACCTCCCGCGCCCGTTCCACCAACTGCGGCGGCACCGCACCCTGTTGTTCCCACTCCGGCGCCGTGTCAATAAAACTTTGCACCGCCAATTGCAATTCACCGAGATCGGCATCCGGATTCTTCTCCTTCACAACCACCACCGCATCGAGTGCGTTCTTGAGAATGGTGTTGCGCTTGCGCGTTTGCATGTCGGGCCGCACTTCCCCCTTGATGCTCACGGCCAGCGATTCCAGATCGAGCATCTCTTTGAGCGGCGCGACGGCTAGCAAACTTCCGCGGCGGGCCAGCCCCATCGCGGCGTTGTAGCGGGCGTCGGGATACAAATCCTCGACCAACTTTTCGAGTTCTTCGGTCAAGCGCGGATCGCTGTCCGGCGCGAGCGTAATCACCCCCAAGGCAAACGCGGTCCGCGAGCGAACCATGTCGCTCTGGTCGTTGGCCAAATCGACGAACGTTTCGACGAATGTTTCGCTCTCCAGCGCCTGCGGCGGATCAGCCGTGCGAAAAGTCTCCGCCAGCACGGCAATCGCATTGATCGCATCGCCGCGCACCGCTTCATCCACGTCATCATGGGCCACCGTGAGCAGCACTGGCAAGCCGTTGTCGACTTGAAACGCCCCCAGCGCCGAACATAAAAACGTGCGCAACTTCACCGAATCATCATCGGTGCGCGCGGCCTTGTGTTCTTCGGCGAGCAGCTTGGCCAACTCGTCGGCCAGCCGTGTGTTCGATTTCAGCTCGGGATTCCGCTCCTCGGTCCGCAATGCGTTGGCCAGCTCGAACGCCTCTTGCCAACGGTTCTGGCTCGACCCACGCAGCTTCGCCACGATTTGCTCGGGATCACGTTCCCCCGTGGTGGCGAGCGTCGTCACCAGCCAACCCAACAGCACCACAACCGCCACAATCACTGCCGGGATGATGAACAGTTGCAAAATAAACCCCGCGCTGGGGGGCTCGATGGGGGGCAGCAATTCATCAGCCGCGAGCGGCCGTTGCGCACTAGGTTCCGAGGGACGAGAGTCAGGGTGGGAAGACATGCTAAACCGTGGGAAGATACGACTTTGGGTAATCCATTAAAATAGCAAAGTGAGCCTCAGTGAGCGAGTGCTCGCACCACCTGTCACCCCGAATTTATTAACCACAATGGCACGAAGAACACAAAGTAAGAATGTTCCTACCAATCAATCAAACAACAATAAATAGCAGCGAATAGAGATACTAAGTTTCCCGCACGGAATGCATTGTCATTAACTTCCCTTTGTGCCCTTCGTGGTTAGTATATTTTGCAGATGTGGAAACTCGACCTCACCCTCCCGCTGCCCGCCGAAAACCTCGCCCTCGACGAGGCCCTGCTCGACGCCTGCGCAGCGGGCGAAATTACCGGCGGTGTGCTGCGTCTGTGGGAACCCGACAATTATTTCGTCGTGCTCGGCCGGTCCTCCGACCCCAGCGTCGAAGTTAATCTCACCGCCTGCCGCGCGCTCAATATCCCCGTACTCCGCCGCGCCAGTGGCGGCGGCACGATCCTCGCCGGCCCCGGCTGCCTGATGTATGCGGTGGTGTTGAGTTACGCCGATCAGCCCGAACTCAAATCCATCCCCCGCGCCCATCAGTTTGTCTTGAATCGCATTGCCACATCGCTCGCATCCTTGGTCCCCGGCATCACGCTGGCCGGCATCAGCGACTTGGCATTTTCCAGTAGCAACAACCAACTTCAAAAATTTTCGGGAAATGCCCTCCGCGCCAAGCGCACCCATTTCCTCTACCACGGCACGCTGCTCCACGATTTTGACCTCGACCGCGTGGGCCAACTGC
This sequence comes from Bythopirellula sp., assembly GCA_034439695.1. GTDB lineage: Bacteria > Planctomycetota > Planctomycetia > Pirellulales > Lacipirellulaceae > Bythopirellula. Next base: position 13,792 of record JAWXAV010000199.1, read on the forward strand.
TTGCGCAAGCAACGCGCGAACCCAATTATCGCAACGCCCGCACCCATGGAGAATTCATCGCAAATCTCCCAGCAAGTCGTGAACAACTCGTCAACTTACTAACAAGTGCTTGGAACGCCAACGCAAATTTGGTGTTCTGGCCTCAAGATCGAATGGCACAGATCGTCAAGCAAAAATATGTGCGCGACTCCACATGGATCATCAAATAATTGAAACGCAAAGGACATAGAGACGCGGAGGTTCGCAAAGAATAAAGACTCTGCGATCCTCCGCGCCTCGGCGCACTCTGCGTTTATGATAAAATCCGTCATGCACCGCCAACCACTCCTCGAACTCCTTGACCGCTACGCCGCTCGTTATCCCGACGAGGCCGCCGTCGCCGCGCGGATTCGCGCGCTCGTCGCGGAACATGCCGATTGCTTCGACCGCACCTGCCGCCCCGGCCATGTCACCGGGTCGGCCTGGGTACTGTCGCACGACCACTCAAAATGCCTCTTGGTGCATCACGCGAAACTCAACCGCTGGCTCCAACCCGGCGGCCACGCCGACGGCGAAACCGACATCGCCGAGGTCGCCTTGCGCGAAGTCCGTGAAGAAACCGGCCTTACGCAACTCACGCTCCCGACGCCCGACGGCCTGCTCGTCCCCCTCGATCTCGACGTACACCTCATCCCCGCAAGATACAAGGACGGCAAGCTCATCGACGACGCCCACGAGCATCACGACGTGCGGTTCCTGGTCGTCGCCGCACCCGATCAAGAAATCGCCCTCAGCGAAGAATCCCACGACCTTCGCTGGTGTACGCACGAGGAAGTCCTCACCCTCACCGACGAGGAAAGCGTGCTGAGAATGTTACGCAAAGCCGGGCCGTACAACCAGCATCCACCAAAACATTAAACGCAGAGGTCGCAGAGCCGCAGAGAATCGCGGAGAAATTTGCGGCATCATTCATTCTTTGCGAACCTCCGCGGCTCTGCGTACTCTGCGTTTCAAATCCGATCTAACGCTTCTCATTGTCGTCCGCACATGCTAAGTTACGGGTCTCATTTTCTGTTCATTTTTTGAGGACCACCCACCATGTCCACCGGCTTTGGTATTACGTCGATCAAACGCGAAGATCTCCCCGCGGGGAAAGTCCTCTGCGAATACTGCACCGCCAAATGCTGCCGCTATTTCGCCTTGCCCATCGAGACCCCCACCGAGTTCAAGGATTTTGAATACATTCGCTGGTATCTGCTGCACGATCGGGCCAGCATCTTCAAGGACGACGACGATTGGTACTTGCTCGTTCACACGGTCTGCAAACATCTGCAAGCCAACAACATGTGCGGCATTTACGAAACCCGCCCTCAAATCTGCCGCGAGTACACGACCGACAATTGCGAATACGAGAGCGACTACACCTACGACTTTTATCTCGAAACCGCCGAACAAGTCTGGGAATACACCGAAGCCGTGATCCAACCCAAAGGCCAAACCATCCGCAGCCGCAAACCCGAGCTCTTGCCCGTACTCTAAGAAGTTGAACCACAGAGGGCACAGAGAACACAGAGGAAGAATTCACCACGATTTTCACGAATCTTATGCGTCAATTATTCGTGCTATTCGTTTGATTCGTGGTTTCTCTTCTCCGTGCTCTCTGTGCCCTCTGTGGCTAAAAAGAATTGATGATTCAACCCCGTACACTCAAAGGTTTTCGCGATTACCTCCCCGCGGCGATGATGCCGCGGGAGTGGCTCGTCGACGTTGCGCGGCGGGTCTACCGCTCGTATGGTTTCGCGCCGATTGATACCCCCGCGCTCGAACACCTCGAAATTCTCACCGGCAAGGGGAGCGACGAAACCGACAAACAGCTTTATCGCTTCCAAGACCACGGTGGCCGCGATGTCGGGATGCGTTTCGATCTCACCGTGCCCTTGGCCCGGTTCGTCGCCCAGCACATCCAAGAACTCGGCACGCCGTTCAAGCGCTACCACATCGCCAACGTCTGGCGCGGCGAGAACACCCAGCGCGGCCGTTATCGCGAATTTCTCCAATGCGACTTCGACACCATCGGCACGGAGTCGAACTCCGCCGACATCGAAATGGTGTTGGTGGTCCACGACCTGTTTTCCGCCATTGGTTTTGAGGAATTCACGATCCACGCCAACAACCGCAAAGTGCTTAATGGACTGCTCGAAAAGCTGGGCTTGCAGGAAAAATCGACGCACATCTTGCGCGCCCTCGACAAACTCGCCAAGGCCGGGCCGGACGTGGTGGCTAGCGAACTCGCCGCCACCGCCGGGGCCACCACCGCACAAATCACCGACATCCTGCACCTCGCGGCGCTCGCCGGGACTAACGAGCAAATCCTCGCCGAGTTGGGCCCGTTGCTCAAAGGGAGCGCAACCGGCGAACGCGGTCTCGCGGACCTCGCCGAAATGTGCAGCGCACTCGCAGCCGTCGGGATTCCCAGCGCCCGGTTCAAGCTTGATGTTTCCATCGCTCGCGGCCTCGACTACTACACCGGCACGGTGCTTGAAACCTTCCTCGACAAACTTCCCGAGATCGGCAGCGTCTGCAGCGGCGGGCGCTACGACAACCTTGCCGAATTGTACACCAAGGAACACCTTCCCGGCGTCGGTGCATCACTCGGCCTTGATCGCCTACTCGCCGCGATGGAGGAGCTGGGCCGCGTGGAAAAAATCGCCACCCCCGCTCCCGTTTTTTTGCCGTACTTCGACGCCACGCGCCGCGACGACTACCTCAAGCTTGCCGTGCACATTCGTCGCGCAGGCATTGGCGTCGAGTTTTATCCCGAAGCCAAAAAACTCGGCAAGCAACTCCAATACGCCGACCGCCGCGGCTTCCGCATCGCGCTCATCGCCGGCGAAAACGAACTGAGCGCCGGCGAGTGCCAAATCAAAGACCTAGCCTCCGGCGGCAGCACGACGGTCCCGCTCGCCAACAACGCAGCCGCCGTGATCGCAGAAATCCAACAAATTCTCGGCAGCTAACCGCGCGAATTTTATGCAGGTTTTCCGTAGCGCGAAGAATTTTCAACGCAGAGGTCGCCAAGGCGCGGAGTTTCGCAGAGAATAAGCATCAATAAAAACTCTGCGGCCCTCGGCGTCTCCGCGACCTCTGCGTTAAATTTTCCCCATGGCCAAGCGACACAACCACTACGAGCTTGCCTTCGAAGCGTATCTCCGTGAGCAGCGCGTGGCTTACGTCGCCGTCGATGAACAACGCCGCAGCCTTATCGCCGGTGGCTCGCTCAAGAATCTCGACTACATCGTCTCGCCGTCGGGCGGCGTGTCGCTGCTCATCGACATCAAGGGCCGCCAGTTCCCCTCGGGCACCAAACAAAAACAGTATTGGCGGAACTGGTCCACTTGGGACGATCTGGTGAGCATGGCCAGCTGGCAAAAAAACCTCGGCCCGGGCAGTCTCGCCCTGTTGGTTTTCGCCTACGAAGTGGTCGGCCAGCGAGCCCCCGTGGAGCCCGCGCGGCTGTTCGCCTTCCGCGACCGGCTGTACGCCTTCCTCGCGGTGCGAGTCGCCGACTACATCCAGTTTTCCCGGCCACTCTCGGCCAAATGGCAAACCGTCACCCTACCCGTCGCCACCTTCCGCCAGGCCGCGTTTCCGGTCGACACGATCCTCGGCCCGCCAGAAACCGCAATAGACAGCCACAATCAGTTGGTTGGCTCCATGGCCTGCGTCGGTTAAGATAGAGGAACCGCAGATAGACGCCGATGAACACGGATTTTGCGTTCTTATTATCTGCGTGAATCAGCGTTCATCCGCCGTTACAAAAAAGGAGCATGGAATGGACTGGGGCATCGTCTTACTCTGCATCGTCTTGGGTTCCCTCTGCGCGTTGCGCCCGAGTGGCCGCGCCGCCGACTTCCGCCGCGTCAAAGAAGATTAAACGCAGAGTGCGCTGAGGCGCAAAGAATCGCAGAGAAGAATTGATTATTAATTAACTCCGCGGACCTCTGCGCCTCCGCGAGCTCTGCGTTTCAATTTCTATGCCGCTTGCCGATTCGCCGCGAAGCCAAAATATTCCGCAATCGCCCCGATCACTTGCGTTTGCTCGTCGGTGGTGAGGCACTCGTAAATCGGCAAACTCAGCACCTCGCGACACGCCAGTTCCGTCACCGGCAAGCTTCCCTCGTGATGTCCCAAGAACGCAAAACATTTTTGCAAATGCAACGGCACGGGATAGTACACCGCCGCGCCAATTTTCCGCTCGGCCAAATGTTTTTGCAGATTGTCACGCTCGCCGTCGCGCACCCGCACCGTAAACTGATTCCACACACTCGCGCACCCCGGTTTTACCGTGGGGATGGCAATTCTTGAATCAAGCCCGGTCCGCGCGAATTCCCTGGCATACGCTTGCGCATTTTTCTGTCGACCCGCCGCATAAGAATCCAGCCGTGGCAACTTCACGCTGAGCGCTGCCGCTTGCAGCGCGTCGAGTCGGCTGTTGATCCCCACCTCATGGTGATAATAACGCGGATGCTGGCCATGATCGCGCAAGATGCGCAGCTTGTCGGCCAGTTCGGTATTGTCGGTCGTGATGAGTCCACCATCCCCCAACCCGCCGAGGTTTTTGGTCGGATAAAACGAAAAGCAACCCATCCGCCCCAGCGAACCCGCGCGGCGATGCTCAAACTCCGCCCCAATCGCTTGGGCCGCGTCCTCGATCACCGGAATCCGCCCCGCCTCGCGCGCCAGCGTGTTGATCGCCCCCATGTTGGCACACTGGCCAAACAAATGCACCGGCATAATCGCCTTGGTGCGTGGCGTGATTTTTCTGGCAATGTCGCCGGGATCAACATTAAATGTCTCGGGCACAATGTCGGTAAACACGGGCGTCGCTCCCAAGCGGGTGACACTGCTCGCCGTCGCAAAAAACGTAAAACTCGGCACGATGACTTCATCGCCCGGCCCGATCCCCAGCGCCATTAGCGCGAGCAGCAGCGCATCGCTCCCCGAGGCGCAACCAATCGCGTGCCGCGTGCCGCAATAGCGAGCCATTTCTTCTTCAAACTGCTTCACTGCAGGCCCGTTCACAAACGCCCCGCTCGCGCACACGGCCGCCAGCGCAGCACTCAACTCTTCTTGTAACGGCCCGTTTTGCCTGTTGACGTCAAGCATGGGCACACCAAGCACATCGAGCATGGGGACGGGAGTGAGTTGTGTATCCGTGGGAGCCATGTCTGTTCTCCAGGCGAAGAGTTGTGCTAGCGGCGCAGGCCGAGCCGGGGAAATTCGGCGGCGGAAGAATACGCGCTCCCCAGCGTGGCAGCAAGTTCAGTTCGAGGGGCCAAATCTGCGGCGATTTTGGTCCCAAGTTGCGAAGGTTGGCGAACACCACCTAACATGGGTGGAGAGCCTAGAAGGGCGTGCCGAGGGTTCGAGCGCTACTCGAATTCCGACGATGGCCTGCCCATCTGGGCTCGTTTTTTATGCGCGCTGGACTCGCCTCCGATATCCCGTCAGGGATTTCATGATTCAGCCCAGGGTTGCCACAATATGAGCTCCGCGAATGTTGTGGCTACCCTGGGTCCGCATCCATCAACATTCCTCGGCCGAGCAACAAGCGCCGTGTACCGCCAGAATATAACCGAGGCCGAAATGCGTGCGGAGAATTTCGTCCTCGCCAGCTTCTCCGACATAATTGGGGCTAAATCCACCGATTTTGACATTGTCGCTTCACTGTAGTATATATACTACAGTGAAGCTCTGACTCAGATGGCCATGAATGTAAGTAACCCATTGTCTTGTAATAGTTTACGTCGAATTCTTTAACTGCACCTCTGTTCGAGCTGAGCGCAGTATATATACTGCGCTCAGCTCGAACAG
>JAWXAV010000200.1:0-23321 GCA_034439695.1 Bythopirellula sp.
CAATCGGCAGAGCGATGAAGGGCGTGACTGCACAAGACTGCCGAGGCTTCTTCCAAGCGGCAGGAATCAACGCTACAACAACATGAAAACCGCTCTAGCAGTTTTTAACGCCGGAGAATTGGATTCCCGCCTGCGCGGGAATGACGGAGCGGGCGCGCGGGAGTGGAAGATCAACGCAGGAGCGGTGGGATGGCTTTCCCACAGGAACCGTGGGGACGAGGGGGCCGACGGCCCCGCGTGTATTTGAAAGCAGGACTTTCAAAATCACGCGGGGCTAAATGACCTCAGGGGGCTTGAACGTGAAGTTGCGGCTTTGTTGGAAGAAGGCGATGGGGTTGTCGTAAACGATTCGGTGGATCAGGCCTTCGTTGTGGCCGCGACGACGCATTTCGAGGATGAAATCGGGGACGGCGGTGGGTTTGGATGGTCCCCAATCGCCGGCGGAATTGACGAGCAGTCGCTCGGGGCCATGGATCTCCACCATGTCGGCCGCGCGGGCCGGGGTACACTTGCTGACCGGGTAGAGCGTCATCCCGGCCCAGAAGCCGGCTTCCAGCACGGGCCGAATCGTATGTTCCTCGACGTGATCGACCAAGACGCGACTGCGGTCCAGGCGGCTGTCGCCCGTGAGCATGTCGAGGATCATGCGCGTCCCCTGGTGCTTATCTTCCAAGTGCGGCGTGTGGATGAGAATCTGCTCGTTGGTCTTTACGGCTAGGTCGATGTGTTCCAGAAACACGATCGCTTCGTTGCGTGTGTTCTTGTTAAGTCCAATCTCGCCGATCCCCAGCACTCCAGGCTTGCCGAGAAATTCGGGGATCATCGCGAGCACTTCGCGGGAGAGCGCGACGTTCTCGGCTTCCTTGGCGTTGATGCAGAGCCAGGTGAAGTGCTGAATGCCGTAGCTGGCCGCGCGCTTTGGCTCGAAGCCGGTGAGCTGATGAAAATAGTCGCGAAAACCATCGACGCTCCCGCGATCATACCCGGCCCAAAACGCGGGTTCGCTCACCGCCACACAGCCCATCTTGGCGAGCGTTTCGTAATCGTCGGTGGTCCGGGAGACCATGTGGATGTGGGGGTCGAGGTAGTACACAGCCGAATTGCCTTTGGTTTATTTCGCCCTTTCAGGGCTATACCTTCTAACGATCCGTCAACCCAGGGCTGCGCCCTGGGCTATCGAATTTCGGTCTTTCAGACCTAAGAATACTACTCGACCGCAAGGGCTTGCTAGTGAACCCGCATTTTAGCCCTGAAAGGGCACTCTAAGGCTCCACTCCTAGCGACTTGCGCCAATTTTCATCGTAGACGCGGCTGAACAGGAGTTGGACTTGTTCGGCGCGGTCGTCTTCTTGTTCTAATACCAATTCGAGGGCGGCGCGTAATTGTGACCAACGGGGATCGTTGGGTGCTTCACCATCTGCGCGGGACACCCGATCGAGTGCTGCCGCGATTTCGAGAATTTTGGCGCGCGTGGGCAGAAATTCGCGGTCCATGATTTCACGGCTTGACTGTGACGACATCATCAGACCCTCAAACATTTGCAGGGGACTCACGTCCCCCGCTCGCCCTTGTACTCACAAAGATGCCGAGTGCCATGACAAGCAGTTGGCTGAAGACAAACAAGATCAACCACTTGACGCGGCCTTCGGTAAAGCCATAGGAATGTAAACCGACGCCCATCAAGTTCACGCCGAACCAGGACCAGGCCGTTACGATGTTGCCGAAGATGGCTAGGATGGCCAAGCCACGGTGGGCGATCATGCCACCCCAACGGGCGTGCAGGACCAAGGCATTCCAGAGCACGATGATGAGGGCTCCATTTTCCTTGGGATCCCAGCCCCAGAAGCGGCCCCACGAATCGTCGGCCCACAATCCGCCGAGCACCGTGCCGACAAAGCTAAAGAACGTGGCGAAGCAGAGCGTGCCGTAGGTCATGCGGATGAGTTGCTTGCGACTTTCATCGTCGAGTCGGTTGAGCCACAACGCCATCACCACGTAGACAATTCCCATCATGCCCGCGAGGATCGTGGTCGAGTAGCCGAGCGTGATGCAGACCACGTGCGTGGCGAGCCAGAACTGTGTATCGAGCACGGCTTGCAGCACCATGAAGGTATCGCCATCGCCGGCCAGATTGTAAGCGATGAACAATGTCGGAAAGCCCACAATCGCCGCGAGCAGATTACCGAGACCACGACGGTAGACGTATTCATAAACCAAGGCGAAGAGCACCGCGGCCCAGCCGATAAACACGGCGGAGGAATAGAGATTCGTCACCGGCGGACGGCCGGAGATGTAGATTCGTGCCACCAAGGCGTAGGTGTGCAGGGCAAACGTGAACCAGAGCAGCCAATTTGCCGAGCGGTTGAGGGCCGTCGACCAACCGAGCCAGGAACAGGCCGCGAGGACAAAGCAGACCAAGTACAAGGCCATCGCCAACACGAAGGGATTGAAATGGTTGAAGTAGGCTTCGTAGGCAATGCGGCCCAAGTCCAACCGCTCAGCCGTTTTGCGGTCGCCAACACCTGCTTCGGTTGTAAGTTTTTCCTGATAATCAGCATCCGCGACGGCACGTTCCGAAACAATTTTTTGATACGCACTTAAAGCGGTATTGAATTGATCGAGATCGTCAGCGCGGTAAGCGTCGAGAACCGCCCGTAACGCGGGGGTCGCAGCATTAAGCGGACGCTGCATCAAACCGTTGACGGCGTATTCCACCTCGGCGGCGAACACGATCTGCCAAGGTTGATCGGGTTCCAGGGGCGGAATCGCGCGCGGCCCCATCTTATCGAGCCGCTGCACTTCGCGACCAATGAGAGCCAAATCCGCCTGCAAATTCTCGACAGTGTCCGTGCGCAGCGCTGGGTTAGCAAACGAATCTTGCAAGGTTGTGTAGAGGAAAATCCGCTTGGAAAGCTCCATGACTTTCTTCTGCTCGAGCGTTTGCTTTTCAGCGGGAACTTCACGTGCGAGTTCAAACTGCTTCATCGTCTCGTCGCGCCGCTCGGTGAGTTCCGCGACGCTGTAGCGGAAGCCGTCGCGCGGTTCGAGCCCTAGCGTTTGCAGAAGGTCAAGATTCTCGATGCGGAAGACTTGGTAGTCCTTTGCGGCGGGCGCGGCGGTGATTGTGTCCAAGAGCCATTTCGTGGCCGACACCTTCGGTTTGATGCCGAACAAGCGGCCCAATGCCGAGGAGCTTTCTTTCTCCAATTCCACCACGCCATGGCCGGAGATCACGGTCAGGACATTGCGAGCCAAAGTGTCGAACGGTTGGATGCGGCCCTCGTAAGCCAACGGCAATTTGCCAAATTCAGAGACATTCATGGCGGTGGCGGCAATTTTCGGGGGCCGCGCGCGGCCTGAGACCCAACCCGCGAAAATCAGCACAATAACCGCTGGAACCCACACAGCAGGCGACTTCCAATTCGCTAACAATCCACCCGTTTCAAGCGACGCCGTCGAATTTGTCGAAGTTTTGCGCTCGGCAAAGCGTGTAAAGGTGAGACCAAAGTGGAAGAGCATTCCCGTGGCCACCAACATGCACGAGACATAGGGAATCATCCAGCCCGAGTTGGTCACGACTTGCAGCACCGTTCCGCGTTCCGTTTCTTTATCCCAGTCGGCCTGGTAAAGCGTATCGCCGCCGTAACGGAGCGGGTTATTCATCCAAATCTTGGCCGTGCGATCGACGCTGTTTGCCGGATCGGTGAGCCGCACTTCCGAGGAAAAATTTTTGGGAGTTTCGGTCCCTACGTAGCGGTCGTGGCGAAAGTCGATCAAGTGAACAGAGTAGGGCTTCGGCAATCGCTTGAATCGCATCTCGATTTCATAGGGCTTGCCCGCAACTTCAAGACTATCGGTCATGGCCGCGGAAGAGGGGAGGGCCCAGAGCAAATAGGTGCCGAGGGGCTTCTTGTCGTCTTTAGACAAGAGTTCAACATAGGCGGCGGGCAAATCGACCGCTTGTTCAGCGGCAGCCCCCGTGCTCTTGGGCCGCTCTTCAAGCAAGCGCATCGCGCCCCAACCCTCACCAGCGCGAGTTGTTTCGCCCGGCTGGGCAAGCCGCGTCACGGCATTGGGAAAATACTCGGTGACTCGAATCGCAAAGGGTAACTCAGGAACTTCGATCACTTCGTTCGACTCGGCTGCTTGTTGAAGCAGCGAGGCAGGAACCACGGTGACTTTGTCGCGCTGAATGTCTGACTTGTCGATGATCGCGAATTCCGCCGAACGAATGTCTTCAGCAAAGCTGACGGTCTGCCCCTCGGCAATCTGCATACGGGCTTCTTGAGCCGTGAGGCCCGTGTGCAATTCGCTGAACATTAACAGCGCAATTCCGCTGTGGAGCAATACGATTCCAGCCCGCTTGCCAAACACGAGATAGCAGCCAGCCAGCAGAATCAATCCCGCCGTACCACCTTTGATCAATTCCCACATGATTCGCAAACCAGAGGAATCGAGCTTCGCTTCGGGATTCAAGAACAGCCACAAGGTCACGGCCGCCAATGCCACACAACAGGCCGTACCCAGCCACCATGACCAAGCCGATCCGGATGCCGCGCGAGTGCGATACGAAAGGGCGAGCGTATACCCCAACAGCAACGTGCCACCACCCAGAGCGAATCGCAGTGCATGCCAGAGTCCGTTGGAAAACTGGGGGGACAACTCGCTGCGGACCGTGTCGCCCAAGCCACTCTGTATGACTGCGTAGGTGAAAAACATGCCAAACGCAATGAGTCCCGTGCCGATCCCGAGCTGACGACCGGTGCCGGTGACTTTGAAGCGTGTCAAATGGGCGGCCAGCAAATTGGCCGCCAAGAAGGCTCCCAGCGTCCAGCCCCCCGGGAAGGGAAACACGCCGCCGATTTTCAAATCTCTGGGAAAGAAAACTTGCAAGTCGATCAAAGCGATCCAAGTGCGGAAGTATTCGTGGACCACGAACCAAATGTCGTGGTCGATCTGGGCGAGTGTCCCCGCGAGCACGAGAAAAATACTCAGCGCGAACAACACCACGGTGAGCCGCAGCGAAGCGAACGCCGAAACCACTGTCGTCAAAATGCCCGTATCCCAGGTGGCACTTGTTCGACGGGAGGTGGGAAGGGGAGCAGACTTTTCGTAATTTCCAAGATCGGTAGTAGCCACGGCAACTTGCTAAGAGGTGTGCGGAATCCGCCTAATAAACATTAACACTAAGTTTACCGCCGAGCAGCAACTTAGGTAACGCCACTGCCGCGAGATTGCCGAGAGAATTTGGCTATTTGAACTTCACGGAATCGACAAACTTGCGGAAATTCTCGGTCTCGCGCTCAACAAGTGCCGCCGCGCCAAAGAGCTTGAAAAACCAGACTTTCTCCTCCCGCACCACCATGGCCGCTAACATCGCTTGGCGAGGATTGGTGCTCTCGGGACCAACGAGATTCACGAAACTTCCCTTCGTGCCGTCGATGTCGATTTCTTCCTCAAGTTCCGCAAGCTTGTCATCGATGGGCAGTCCCACCTGCGCAGCCCAGCGCTGGACGTTGGCCATCACATCGGTGATTTGAGCGCCACCACTTGAGGGCAAGTCAATCACCGTGAACTCGGCTTGGCTCTCCTCATCCACGACCATGAACGCGGCTTTGCGCATGGCTGAAACTCGCCCTGGTTGCCAGTTTGCTGGCGTGTCGAAGGTGAATTCGGCATTTGTTTGTGGTGCTGCGGCTGGAGCAGTTTCCGATGGCACGGGAGCAGGAGTCGCGGGAGGGCTTTGTGCCGTCGTGCCGCCGTGCGGATTCATGGGCATCGTGTCCTGCATCACGCCGGCAAGCTCAATCACCGTTGCCGGCCCCGCCGCGGTTTTCAGTTCCTTGGTCAGATTAAGAATCGTCTGCCGTGGCAGTTCCCCTTGGCTGAGTTGCTTGAGCCAGCGATTCACATTCATGGCGACGAAATCTTCCCAAGCACCCGACATCGGCAGCGAAGAAACGGCAATTTCGAGAGCGCCCCCTCTGCCGGAAACCCCTGCGTCGGGGATCACCACCGTGTTGAGCCGCATCTCCGAGGGGCCTTTTTCTGTCCAACCCTCGGGCAGTTTCCAAGCCAAGGGCTGCTCTTCGGTGTCGCCTTTGCTCACGCCAGTCAGGAAAGCGTCGAATTCCTCGCGATGACGGCCCACGGCCGGGGCTTTACCGACCAGCTTGAAGAAGTAGACCTGTTCGCCCAGCGGCAACATCGCGGCGAGTGTGCGATCCAATTCATCCGCCACTTCCGCGGCGACAAACGGCGCGCGCGGCGGCCTGGTTCGCTCGACCGAGTAGGTGCTGATTTCTTCCTGCGGCTGGCAACCCACGCACGCAAACACCATCAGAATAACTGTCGGGCCGAGTAGCGATAACCGAAAGAACGAAGCGATCATGGAAGTAAACCTAATCACGAATTGGCATGTGTTGAACACCTGCAGCGTGACCGATTTACTCGTAATTCGCAACCCGCGATGTTAGCGTAGTGGTGGCTTCCAGCCGCCGACCTCCAAGACAATTGGCGGCTGGAAGCCACCACTACCGTGACCTACCTGAGCCCAAACATGCCGAGCAGCGCGTCGAGTAGCGAGCTGTTGATTGTGTAATTCTCGTTCCAACTCCAAACATTGCGGACCATGTCGAGCATCATGAGGCCACAAAAACCAAGCAGCATGACACAAGCCGACAACAACAGGACACTGCCTAAACCATATTGAGCCTCGGCACCAACCGGCACCGCCATGGTGCCTGCGTAAGCCCCCATGCCGAGATCACCGGCCGGGGCCTCGCCAAAATCTTCGCTGAGCACGACTCCTTCATCGGCTTCCGCAGGGAAGCCGTCTTCCAATAGCCCCGCGCCGCCGTCAAACCCACCGAGGTCGGCGTCCAGGGCGATGACCTGCGAACTGCTGTCGCCGTCATCAAGCCCTCCTTCGCTTAACGGGGTAAGCTGAAAATCGTCGTCGGTCTGCAAAGCAGCACCCGAGCCAGCGGCAAGTCCCGCACCGCTCCCCAACAAAGAAATCTCGGGGTCCGAGCCTTCAAGAGATAGCGAGCTCAAAATCGCCGAGCCACCTACATCGAGCGGAATATCGTCGAGGGCCAAACCGCTGTCCGAGGGCGAAATCAGGTTGATGCCGCTGTCACCACTATCGAGCGTGATATCGCTGCCCCCCGCGTCGGCGAGAATGAGGTCGTCATCGCCCGCCAATTCGAGCTCGACGTCCCCTGCTTCTTCCAACCCCGTACCCGCCGCCAAATCCTCGAGCGGCACATCGGTGGAACCCATGTTCCCTTCATCCTCGGCCTCTTCGTCGTCGCCGAGTTTGAGATCGCTGTCTCCCTTGGGGCTCGTCAACGACTTGCCCGCTTTTTGTTTGGCGTCCGCGACGTCGGCCGGGTTGAGCGCGAGACTCGACTCGGCAGCGAGATCGATTTCCAGCTCTTCCAAATCCTTGAAGGCCTTTTTCGCGTCCGAGAGGTCTTCCATCTCATCAAGGACGCCGGAACCAGAAACTTTCGAGGATAACACATTAGACGCGTCACTCGACGGCGATAACTTGGTGTCCTCCTCGTCAGTCACGTCGTCCAATTCAAACTCCAGATCAGCATCCGGCAAATTGAGTTCCTTGCGGCCAATAATCGTACTTAACGAAGCGGTGACCGATTCGCCCAATTCTTCGTCGCTCAACAGAATGGAATCGGTGGGATCACTTGGTTCATCGGGGGCATCGAGCGAAAGATCACTCGCCCCCGCCGTGACCGTATCCTCCAGGCCAGCAAGCTCCAGTTCGCTGCCTGCCGACACGGCATCGGTATCAGCCATCCGCAGATCCATGGCCGATTCATCGGGTTCCGCCGCGGGTGCAGGTTCGTCCGATTCGAAATCGGCGAGGCCCAGATCATCGTCGAGATTCAGATCGGGCAGAGGTTCGGCATCCACCAAATCCTCGGGATCGATCAGGCTGATGTCGCTGGGAGGTGGCAAATCAGGCACGCCCTCATTCGCCATCTTCTCAATTTGTTCGGTTCTGAATTTCCAGCTTGACCCATCACGGTAAGCCTTAACAAGCTGGCGATCGCGCAGTTCGTTGAGACGCTCCGCCGAGATATTGAGTTTTTTGAGTGCTTCTTCAAAGCTGATAAATTGGTCCATCGCTGCCTCTGGTGTTCCCAACGTCTCGAATTCAACGTTTGGGGATTCACTCTCAGGCTCGGCGCTGTAACCTCCGTGCGAGCAACGAGCAGTTTTTATGGATTAGTTGTCCCTGTTGTCTCTCAATTATTTTCTTTCCAACGAGCCTTGGATCTCGGCTGGCGAGGGTCCACCGCTGTTAAACTCCAACATCTGCAAATCCGCGTTGAAGTTGCGAATACTCTTCGGTTTAATCTCTCCAGTCTCTCGGCTGATGTCGTACACACCCATCACGCGCTGCGCGGGATCAATCACCACCACGCGCAACAATTTGCCTTCGAGTTCTTGCACATGGGTAATCAAGCCCATCGAACCTACGCTTGATGGCATGATCGGTGCCGCGAACGCCGCGTCCCGATTAACCTGCCAACCGCCAGCCAACAACCCGATACCCAGAGCCACCACCGCCAAGCAGATTCCTTGCCGCATCGCTCCATGTCCTCCATTTTAGTTACAATCAAGCGGCGGGTGACTCCCAACCTCTATTTTAAGAGCCGACCCCTCCACTTCAAGGAAATTTCACCCCATCCTATTGCGCCACCAGGATTTACTCAAACAGCATAATCGCCAGAATCGCACCTTTGGGCCGCCCGGACCGCAACTAGGCGATTTCCTGACCGTCTGATAACCTGACCAGCCTATGAATAATCTGGAAATCAACGCCCGACTGAACCATGCCGTGGCCATCGCTCGCCAGGCGGGAAAGTTCACTTTGCAGCACTTCCGTACCCCCGGTTTGGCCGTGGAACGCAAGGGAGACGGTTCGCCGGTCACAATTGCCGATCAGGGAGCGGAAAAATTGTTACGCAAGCTGATTGCCGAGGAATTTCCGCAGGACGCCATCGTCGGCGAAGAATTCGGCGAAACCCCGGGCAAGAGCGGTTTTCAGTGGATTCTTGATCCGATTGATGGAACGAAATCATTCGTCAGCGGTGTGCCGCTTTACACGACGTTGGTGGCTGTCATGCGGAATAATGTACCGCTGGTCGGAGTGATTTTCGCCCCGGCGGTGGATGAAATGGTCTACGCCGCGACGGACCAAGGGTGTTGGCACGTCATCAACAACGGCGAACCGCTACCCGCAAAAGTCTCCACTGTGGACTCGCTGGCCGAGGCGGTTTTTCTCACCACCTGCGTACGATCCTACACGCTTGATCGCCCGCAGGATGGCCGGGGGGTCTTCGACAAACTTGCGGAATCTTGCCGAGTGAGCCGCACTTGGGGCGATGCATTTGGCTATTTGCTGGTCGCCACGGGGCGGGCGGAAATCATGATCGACCCCATCATGAACATCTGGGATGCCGCCGCCTTGCAGCCCATTATCCAAGAAGCCGGTGGAAAATTCTTCGATTGGCAGGGGAATTCGACCGTCCACAGCGGTGAAGCGGTGGCCACCAACGGTGCCTTGGCCGCCAAGGTAAAGCAAATCGTCATCTCGCAGTAATAAGTGGGCACCGCTACCGATGCAGGCCCCCGAGGGTTTTCCGTCGCAGAATCGCAATGTTCCTGAGCGAGCTACTAAATATTGACTTGGCAATAACCGATGACATAATGTCATCATGAGGGTGATCTCTAAACGGCGGCTATGGGAGTTTTGGGAACGCCACCCCGACGCCGAGGAACCGCTCAAGGCGTGGTGGCGAATTGTTGGTGACCGCGACACGCAATGGCGGCACATCCATGACGTGAAAACCATGCTCACCGGCGTGGACGGGTTCAACTTGGAATGTGGAATTCCCGTGATTGTGTTCAATATCGGTGGCAATAAGTACCGACATGTGGCTCGCGTCTTGTACGAACACCAACGAGTCTATGTCAAAGCAGTGTTAACTCATTCGGAATACGATGCGGCCCGATGGAAGGAGCAAATATGCCTCGGACTGATATAAATTTATCCGCACTTCCCGGCGACTTTGATTCCCTAGTGCGTCTGCACCCGCCCGCCGCGATTCATGATGAGGTCGCTTATGAGAATACCATGGACTTGGTCAACAAACTTACATCCGTTCCGAATCCCACGGAAGGACAACTCAAGTACTTAGACACGCTCACAATTCTCGTTGAGCATTACGAAGACGGTACCGAGGGCACCGAGCCGCCGGGCATCGACGCGCTCTCCGTGCTCCGCTATCTGATGGAGGACCGCGGCATGACTGCCTCTGACGTCGGCCGACTGCTCGGCGATCGCTCACTCGGTCCCAAAATTCTCAACGGCGACCGCGCGCTGAGCAAAGCGCACATCAAAATCCTCGCGAAGCACTTTAACGTCAGCCCCGCAGTGCTGCTGGATTGAACCGTCGCCGCCACAAAATTCCCATACCGGCCAGCACCCCCAGCAGCAGCGTACTTGGCTCAGGTATACTTGCATCGCGAAAACTAACGTTTGGTCCGACCAGGTGGGGTTCAGGTTGCCGGTGGTGTTGTCCAGAACGTGGCTTTTCTAGTGTTTTTTTTGGGAAATTATTACTCTGGCGGGCGGTGGCCCGCGAAGACGCAAGCGGTGGGTTGGGGGTTCTCCAGGGATTAGCCCGCTAAACTCTGGCCTCAACAGCGGTTGCGTACTTTGCTTGAATCGCTATATTCAGTAGTTTACCTACCAGTATTGAATCCTGCTCTGTTTACGAAGGACCAGCGACATGGCCCGGCAATGTGAAATCTGCGGCAAAGGCCCCCAAATTGGCAACTCGGTGACGATCCGCGGCAAAAGGAAGTACCTGGGCGGCGTCGGTACCAAAATCACCGGCATCACCGCTCGGCAATTCAAGCCGAATCTGCAACGTATCCGCATCACCACTCCCAATGGTACGCATAAGACGATCCTGGCCTGCACCCAGTGCATTCGCTCGGGCACGATCACCAAGATCGTTCGTCAAGCTCCGTTCAAAGTCCCCGACCAACCTGTGGCTACCTAACCAGAGGTATCGCAAGGTGCCAAAGGGTTTAGCGAGGGATTCTCATGGCGATCACTCGTGCCTACGTTGAGAAAGTTTCCCTGCTCGCGCGGCTGCAACTCGGCGAAGCCGAACTGGATCGGCTCGCCGGAGAATTGGCCAGCATTATTGGTTACGTGGATCAACTCGCCGAAGTCGACACCGAGGGTGTTGAGCCCATGGCTCACGCGGTGGAAGTTCATAATGTGTTCGCTGCCGACGAAGTGCATCCCAGCCTCGCTCGGGAAGCGGCCTTGTCGAACGCTCCGCGGCACAATGATCGCGGCTATCTCGTGCCTCCCGTGCTGGGTTAATGAGTTTGTTGGGTGAATGAAGTTTATCTGTCTGGATTTTCGCCATGTCGCTCGTCGAGACTTCGGCCACCGAACAACTAAAGCGACTTGCCAAGGGCGACATCACCGCCGTTGAATTGACCCAAGCGTATCTGGACCGCATCGACGCGGTTGATTCCAAAGTCGGTGCCTTCCTGCGAGTTGAAGGTGAAGCTGCTCTCACTCAGGCAGCCGATGTCGACACTCGCCGCAAGGCCGGCAAACCGCTCGGCAAATTGGCTGGCCTGCCGATTGCGGTCAAGGATGTGCTTTGCGACCGGGCAACGTTGACTACCTGTGCTTCTCGAATGCTCGAGAGTTTTCATGCTCCCTACGACTCGACCGTCGTAGCGAAACTCAAGGCTGCCGATGCCGTGCTGATTGGCCGCACGAACATGGACGAGTTTGCCATGGGGGGCTCGACCGAGAATTCCGCGTTCCAAGTCACGCGAAATCCGTGGGATTTGGAGCGCACGCCGGGCGGATCGAGTGGGGGCGCGGCGGCTTGCGTGGCAGCCGACATGGCCCCGCTTTCCATCGGCACTGACACTGGTGGTTCGATCCGCCAACCCGCCGGGCTGTGTGGCATCGTGGGCATGAAGCCGACTTACGGGCGGGTGAGCCGCTATGGCTTGGTGGCCTTTGCCAGTAGCCTCGATCAAGTGGGGCCGCTCGCGCGCACGACGCAAGATGCTGCCTTGTTGTTGGAAACGATCGCGGGTCATGATCCGCAAGATTCCACTTCGCTCGACAAAGTCGTCCCTGAATACTCAAAAACGGTGACCAAACCACTCACCGGCTTGCGGCTCGGCTTGGTTCGCGAACACTTCGCCGAGGGTCTCGATGCCGAAGTCGAGGCAGCCGTTCGCGAAGCGGTGAAGGTGTACGAATCGTTGGGTGCAACAGTCAAAGAAGTTTCGCTTCCCAACAGCAAATACGCGGTGGCCACCTACTATGTGATCGCCCCGTGCGAAGCGTCGAGCAATCTCGCCCGCTACGACGGCGTGCATTACGGCCATCGCACGGATGAAAAGCCGATGCTCGCGGAGCTTGCCGCGGAACGGAAAGAGTTGGAAGCCGCTGGCAATCAGGCGGGCTTGCGGCGGCTCGATTCCACGCTTGTCCGCATGTATCGCAAGTCGCGCTCCGAGGGGTTTGGTCCCGAAGTGAAGCGGCGGATCATGCTCGGCACCTACGCGCTGAGCGCGGGATATTACGATGCGTACTACCTGAAAGCGTTAAAAGTTCGGCGACTGATTCGCCAGGATTTCGATGCTGCATTTGGCCAAGTTGATCTGATCGCCGGCCCCGTTACCGCGCAAACCGCCTTCAAAATCGGCGAGATGGTGGACGATCCCTTGGCGATGTACTTGGTGGACCTCTACACCGTAAGTGCGAACCTCGCGGGCCTTCCCGGTATCAGTTTGCCTTGTGGTTTCAGCAAAGCAGGCTTGCCGATTGGCCTGCAACTGATGGCCCCGCCACTTGCTGAAGAATCGCTGTTGCGAGCGGCCCATATGTTTGAATCCGCCACGGATTGGCACACACATAGACCGACTCACTTGCCAAAGTAAGATTGCCCGCGAAACACGCGAAACTGCGCGAAAGTAATTTCACTATGAGCGATCTCATCTTGCCCAATGAAAGCTATCAAATCATGGGCGCTTGTTTTGAGGTTTACAAAAGGATGGGTTGCGGTTTTACGGAAGCAATTTACCAAGAGTGCTTACAAATAGAGTTCGATTTTCGAGAAATTCCGTTTCAATCCCAGGCACATCAAATACTCCAATACCGAGAAAAGATACTCTTGAATCACTTTGTACCTGACTTTATTTGCTTCGGTCAGATCATCGTTGAGATCAAAGCAGTTTCTAAAATCATCGACGATTTTCGATGCAAAGCCATCAACTATCTCAATGCAACGAAATTGGAATTGGCTCTCATAGTTAATTTTGGGCACTCTCCCAAACTCGAATACGAGCGATTCGCACTTACTCAAAAAAAGGCATTCTAGTTTTCGCGATTTTTCGCGTATTTCGCGGGCAAAAATCTTTTATGTCGCAACCTTACACCACCATCATTGGCCTCGAAGTCCATGTGCAGCTTGCTACCAAGAGCAAGCTGTTCTGCCGTTGTAGTACGCAATTTGGCGCGGAACCGAATACGCAGACATGCCCCGTTTGTATTGGTTTGCCGGGAACGTTGCCGGTGATGAACCGCGCGGCGTATGATCTCGCCCTCAAAACGGCTCTTGCCATCAACTGTAAAATCCCCGCGTTCACCAAGTGGGACCGCAAGCAGTATTACTATCCGGACCTGCCCAAGGGTTATCAAATCAGCCAATTCGATCTGCCGATGTCGTCGGCGGGCTATCTGGAAATTGCCGACGAAAAAGAAGCCTTTGAGCCGAAACGAGTGCGGATCACGCGGGCCCATTTGGAAGAGGATGCCGGGAAAAGCGTTCACGATGAAGTCGCTGGTAAGGCCGACAGCGAAATCGATCTCAACCGCACGGGTACACCGCTGCTGGAAATCGTCTCCGAGCCAGATATGCGCAGCTCCGCCGAGGCGAAGGCTTTTTTACTGGAACTCAAGTTGCTGCTCACGCACATTGCCGTCTCCGACTGCAACATGCAGGAAGGGAGCTTGCGCGTTGATGCGAACGTGAATTTGCACATCGACACTCCTAATGGAGAAATTGCCACGCCCATCGTCGAAATCAAAAACATGAACAGCTTCCGAGCGGTCGAGCGGGCGCTCGATTACGAAGTCGAACGCCAATACCGCGTTTGGCAAGAAACGGGTCAAAAAATGGGCGATGCACCCAAGCAAACCCGCGGGTGGGACGACGTGGCCGGCACCACTCTTGAGCAACGGAGTAAGGAAGAATCGAGCGACTATCGCTACTTCCCTGATCCTGATCTTGTGCCGGTGGTGGTGACGGACGAGCAAATTGCTGCCGTGCGTAATTCACTTGGTGAATTACCCGCCGATCTGCGGAAGCGTTTTACCGATAAGCTGGGACTCTCCGCCTACGATGCCAATGTGATCGTGAATCAGGGCCGTGCGCTCATCGCATACTTCGAGGAAGCCGTCCAAAAATCTGGCGATGCGAAAAGTGCGTGTAATTGGATCACGCAAGATATTTTGCGAATTCTGAAAGACAATAATCAAGCGATCGCAGAGTTCCCAATTTCTGCTGCGGCACTTGGCGACATGATTTCGGCGATCAACGACGGCAAATTGCCTAAGCCGCGTGCTAAAGATGCGTTTGAGCTTATGCTCTCCGATGGGTTAAACGTCGTCGAGGCTATTCAGAAGTTGGGGATAGAGCAAGTCGATGAATCGGCCCTCGTGGACATTTGCCGAGAATTGCTGGCGAAGAACCCCAAAATCGTCGCCGATGTGCAAGGGGGTAAAGTGCAGGCCGTCAGTTCTCTGATTGGCCAAGCAAGAAAACTGAACCCCAACATTGATCCGGGGCGCTTCCGTGAAATCTGTCTGGAGTTAATCAGTTCAGGTCAGGTTTGAGTCATGGCCGTACAACGAGAATCGATCATCGGCCATCATCTCATCTGGACACTCTACGGCCATTGGCTCGCGAACGATTTGCGCGGGAGTGGGTCGAACGAACTTCGTGAGGAGAAGTTTTCTGATTTGGGACCGATTCATCACGGACGAAAGCCGGAGCATTTGCAGCCGAAACGCGACGAATTACGTGAGTTTCACAAGGCGGCGGAAACTTTGCTGAACTTCCCGAGGATTTGGTTGGATGCCGCGAAGAGACAAGACGTGGGCGAGGTAATTGGTGAGGTTATCGCGAAACAAGGGTACACCGTGTGGGCGTGTGCGGTGCTCTCGAATCACGCGCACTTGGTGATCCGTCGCCACCGCGACGATGCGCTCACCATGTGGCACACGTTCGCGGATACCCTCCGCTTGCGTCTTCGCGAAGAGGCAAGCCTGTCGCTGGGGCACCCTGTTTTCTCCGAGCGGCCATACAAGGTGTTCCTTCATAATCCTCACGAGGTTCGCACGCGGGTTGCGTACGTCGAACGAAATCCGGAAAAAGAAGGACTACCATGTCAAAAATATGGCTTTGTCACGGAGTATAATAATTGGCCGTTTCATAAGAAGTCTTGACCGCGAAGACGCAAGCGGATGGTACAAATTATCACCCTCACTACGGATTTCGGCGTTTCTAGCCCCTATGTCGCGGCGATGAAAGGGGTGATGCTCTCGATGAACCCGCAATTGCAAATCGTTGACATTAGCCACTCAATCCCGCCACAGCAGATAGCCATCGCCGCCATGGCACTCGCTGATACCGCGTTGCTGTTTCCCGCAGGGACGATTCACGTTGCCGTTGTAGACCCGGGCGTGGGGACTTCCCGCCGCATTATTTACGCGGAAATCGAACCCCACCGATTCATTTGCCCCGATAATGGGTTGCTGGATCGGTTGGCGGAGCGGCAGGCACCCACTAAGATAATTCAGATTACGGAGCAACAATATTTCCGGCACCCCGTGGCACCCACGTTCCATGGGCGCGACATCATGGCACCCGTGGCTGCACACCTCAGCTTGGGGCTTGATCCTCAGCGGTTGGGTTCCCCTCACCCAAAACTAAAAAACTTGGACTGGCCTGGAGCAACAAGAGTGGCAAATCGGATTGAAGGACAAGTGGTGGCGGTCGACTCCTTCGGCAATCTTATTACGAACATTACGCGCGAAATGCTCGTCGGTGTCCCAACCGATGAATCGGTAACAGTGCGTTGTGACGAACACGAAACACATAGCATTTTCACCACGTATGCCGAGCAGCCGCCGATGACACTCGTCGCGTTGATTGGCTCCAACGATCAACTGGAAATTGCGATTGTCGAGGACAGTGCCAAAATCATGCTGGGCGTCGGCGTGGGTGCCCCTGTTGAAATCGTTTGGTAACTGACGCTGCTCATGCCAACTCCATTGGAACTCGCCGCTTGGGATCGCCAACACTATTGGCACGCCTTCACGCAAATGGCCGAATACGTGCCGCTGGTAATCGAGCGGGCCGAAGGGGTGTGGCTTTACGATACTGCGGGAAAGCGCTACCTCGACGGCATCAGCAGCATGTGGTGCAATCTGTTTGGGCATCGGCATCCCAAGATTGATGCCGCGATTCATACACAGCTCGATCAAGTGGCTCACGCCACATCGCTCGGTATGGCAACACCGCCTGCCATCGAGCTTGCCAAGCGGCTGGCTGAACTGGCTCCGGGTGATCTCAATCACGTCTTTTTTGGCAGTGATGGTTCATCGGCTGTCGAAGCCGCTCTCAAAATCGCCTTTCAATACTGGCAACAGTGTGAGAATCCGCAACCACGAAAGACACGCTTCCTCGCGCTTGGTGAAGCCTATCACGGCGACACGCTGGGGAGCGCGAGTGTTGGTGGCATCGACCGCTTTAACGCGATGTTCAAACCCCTGCTGTTCGACGTGATTCGACTCCGCACGCCGGACAGGCAGAAAATGCCTCCTGATGTCGGTGCGGAATATTATCTGGCGGAGCTGGAAAAAGTGCTGGCGGCTCAGCATAAAGAAATTGCCGCGATGGTGATTGAACCTTGCATTCAAGCTGCGGCGGGAATGGTGTTTCATCCTGCGGGTTATTTGCGCGGCGTGCGCGAGCTGACTCGGAAATACAATGTGCTGTTGATTGCTGATGAAATCGTCACCGGCTGCGGACGGACCGGGCCGCTATTCGCTTGTGAATTGGAAGGAGCTGTACCCGACTTACTTTGCCTAGGAAAAAGCCTCAGCGGGGGATACTTGCCACTCTCGGCAACAATTGCGACGCCTGAGATTTATAGCGCATTTTTGGGAACTTCTGCCAGCGGTCGCTCTTTTCGCCACGGTCACACCTACGCGGGTAATCCCCTAGGTGCTGCTGCGGCGCTTGCGACGCTTGAAATTCTCACCAGCGATGCCGTGCAGCAACGGTTGCTCGATCAAATCACGCAACTTGAGCAAATTCTTGCCGCACTCCGTTCTCAACCCCACGTCGCCTCGACACGACAGATGGGAATGATCGCCGCCGTGGAACTGACCCCATCGGCTGATCGCAACGAGCGCTATCCCGCGGACATGCGGATCGCGTATCAGATTTGCCGCGAAGCGTTGAAACACGGTCTGTGGTTACGCCCCCTGGGCGATACCCTGGTGATCATGCCACCACTGTGCATCACCAAAGATGAACTCAATTTCCTGGGCGACTTGCTTTCAACTGCCATCGCGACAGTCACCGATAACCCACTTCCTGCCGAGGCCGTGAGTGGCATCGCTGGCGACGATTGAGCCAAAGATCAATAAGTCGGCTGCGGCTTGCGCGGACGGAATTCGCTCGAACCGGTGACGGTGCGCGGCGGCTTGTAATCGCCGGGCGCGACGGCGGGAAAATCATCGGGACGAGCCGTTCTGCCCAAGTTCACGGTCTTGCGATCCGCTTTCCAGCCCATCAGATTCAAAAACTCGTCGAGCGTGATCGTTTCAATGCCAAGTTGGTCGGCACTTTCGGTCATATTTTGCCAAGCCTTTTGCAGGCCTTCCGCGTCAGGCGCTGAGCTCTCCGGGAATTTGCCAAGAATGAGATATCGCGTGTCGACTGTCATTTGGCCATCAACCGCGCCATTCGCACCGGGTTGGGCATCAACTTTGCCGTTATTAAGCGCGATCACGCTCTTGAGTTCATCAATGTCGCTCTTCTCGTCGCCGTCCATATCCATGATGCCGGCCAGCGCAAAACCAACCTGACGACCACGATTCCACACCTGACTATAAATCTTGTCTCCTTCCATCAAGGGACGTGTCGGCACGTCATTCGTAATCTGAGCCTCGGCTAGATGGGGACTTAGGATCTTAGTGACCTCGATACTCCCTTTCGTGTCGGCCTTGAGGGCATCCGCCTCGTCGCCGCTGTAGACGCTAAACGTCACTTGCGGACGCAGGGCATCGGCCTCGCCGATGTTGATCCAAACTTTGCCTTCTTTTTGGTTCACCCAACTAATCAAACCGTCTTCTGGCTGGGCAAAGGGGTCGGGATCGAGTTGGTTGCCACGGAGAATCTCAATATCCTGGGCCATGTCGGCGACGTCCTCTTGCTGCTTTTTCGCGGCCGCGGCGCTGTCGGCGTTGACTTTGTCGATTTGCAGACGTTGCTCAGCAAGTTGTTGTGAGAGCTTTTCCTTTTCGGCATTCATTTTGTTGCGATCTTGTTCAAACTTGTTCCGTTCGCTGGCCGAGTCTTCCTGATTCTGCTGCATTTGCTTGCTGAATTTCTCGATCTGCAAGTCTTTTTCTTTCTCCGTCGCCAGTAGCTTTTCTTGGAGGTCTTTCTTTTCCGACTTGGCTGTCGCCTCGCTCGTGGCGAGAGCACGATTCTCCTTGGCCAGATTCGCAAGCAACGGGCTATAGAAACGCGACCCTTCGTCGAACGTCGCGCCATACTTGGTCATATCGTCTTCAAACGACTTTTTCACGGTGTCGAGCGTGTCGTCTTCACCGAAGCCCATCCAAGTTTTGTAGCTGTTGGCCTCCGCTTGGAGCTCACCAAGAGATGTTTGCGCTGTCTGAGCCTGTTGTGTGGCATCATTCGCGCGGGCCTCCTGTTTAGCGCGTTCGTTGTTCAAGAGGAACAATCCCACGAAGAGCAATAACAACAGCAGCACCAGCGCGATCACCACGCCTTGCAAAGTTGTGTTTTCTCGAGACGCCATCTTATTCTTTCTCTGTCCTGGAAAGTATTTGTGAGAATAGGGCAGAACCTGCCTGAGGCTATCAACACATTGTACGTGGGGCCGACAGCAACGTGGCAAATCGAAAAGTACGCTTCCAAAATGAAGCGCGATTTCATGGTGGTCCCAAATAGGAAAAAATCGTCCTAAGTCGAGCTTAATTGTGGGATTACGTCATGTCAAGAATTCGCGTTTAGGCGGTTTGGGATGGCATCCTCATGCCTTGCCAAATCCGACCGGCACCTTGGTTATCACGGTGCATTAGGGGATACTACTGGCTTCGTCGGGTCGAAATGAGGCCGGGCAAATCGTACAAACAGCTTCTTCCTCTCTCGCAGTCGCTTTGACCCCTGCCGCCCGGACGACCCGACATGCCCCAGCAATCGCGACAACCGACACTACCCGGCATGGAAGGCGACGAGCCTGCGGTTGTTCCCCCCATTGTCACTTTGGCTCGGCAAGAGGCACCCGAAGGCCAACCGGCCTCGCTTGAAGGCTGGAATATCGTCGCGATCGACGCCCACTCGCTGATCTTCCAGGTGTTTCATGCGATCCCCGAAATGACCAGCCCGCACGGAGAACCGGTCGCCGCGGTTTACGGCTTTACCCGCGACGTGCTGCAGCTTTGGGAATCGCGGCAACCCGACGCGATTCTCTGTGCGTTCGACCTGCCAGGGCCGACATTTCGTCATGAGTTTTACGACGCCTACAAAGCCGACCGCGGCGATATGCCGGCCGACCTCGTGCCGCAGATTCCGCAGATTTGCCAGGTGCTCGATGCGCTGGGAATTCCCGTGCTCACCAGCCCCGGCTTCGAAGCGGATGACGTGCTCGCGACTTTGGCGCGACAGTGCGATGAGATGGGTGCCAATCTTTTGATCGTGACCGGGGATAAAGACTGCCGGCAATTGATCACCGACCGGGTGTCGCTCCTCAACATTCGCAAGAACGAAGTTTACGACGCGAACTCACTGTTCGCTGATTGGGGAGTTCGTCCCGATCAGGTGGTCGATTTCCAGGCGCTAGTCGGAGATAAGGTTGACAATGTGCCCGGTGTGCCGCTGATTGGCCCCAAGATCGCGCAGGAATTGCTCGCGACTTACGACACCTTGGAAAATGTGCTGAACAATGCGTCGGCCGTGCCGGGTGCCAAGCGACAGCAAAATTTAATCGAACACCGTGGCAACGCACTGCTTTCGCAAAGGCTGGCACGGCTTGACGCGAACGTGCCGCTGACACCCGATTGGCACGCAGCACGGGATCGGCCCATCAATCATGAGCAGATTCAAGAGCTTTTCCAGAAGTTTGGTTTTCGCTCGTTGGGACAACGGATCACGGCCCTCGATAAGCAAACGCCAACCCAGGTGAAAACCGCCGCGATGGCTGCCGAATTTCACATCATCGATACTCAGGAAAAACTCGCGGAATTTGTCGGTAAACTCGTCAAACAGGCGATTATTTCCGTCGACACCGAAACGACCGACGTTGACCCTCGTAAGGCGGAAATCGTGGGTTACGCCATTGCGTTCAAACCGGGGGAAGGTTACTACATTCCCGTGCGTGGGCCAGTGGGCGAGGCTCTGCTGGACCCCCAGCTTGTTGTCGATACGTTGCGTCCCATCTTGGAAAACCCAGCCATCGCCAAGGTGGGACAGAATCTCAAGTACGACTACATCGCCCTTCGCGGAGCGGGGATCAAACTTGCCGGCATCAAGTTCGACACGATGATTGCCAGCTATTTGCTTGACGCCGGCGAGCGGAGCCACAATCTCGACCAGCTTGCGCTACGGTATCTGGATCATGAAACGATCAAGATCGAATCGCTCATCGTCACGGGCAAGAATCAGAAGCGCATGGACGAAGTGCCGGTCGTTCAAGTCGCCCCATATGCGGCCGAAGATGCCGAGGTTGCCCTGCGGCTCGTGCCACTCTTGACCGCGCGGCTTGAAGAGCAGGGTCTCGAATCGCTCAACGAGGCCGCTGAAGTTCCGCTGATCGAAACCTTGGGCGACATGGAATTCGCCGGGATAGCGGTCGATACCGTTCGCCTTGGTGAATTGAGCGCCCAATATCGGACCAAACTCGATCTGCTCACAATCGAAATCGAAGAACTCGCCGGGCATCCGCTCAACATTGCGTCGCCGAAGCAACTGGCGGAACTGCTGTTTAGCGAACTGAAATTGCCGGTCATCAAGCGGACCAAGACTGGCCCGAGCACCGATGCGAGTGTGCTTGAAGAACTTGCGGAGATGCATCCGCTGCCGGCGAAAATCGTGGAACACCGCCAATATGCCAAGCTGCTGAACACCTATGTCGATGCACTTCCCCTGATGGTCCACCCGGAAACGAAGCGGGTTCATGCCTCGTTTAACCAAGTCGTGGCCGCCACGGGGCGACTCAGTTCGAGCAACCCCAACCTGCAAAACATACCGATCCGTACCGCTGAAGGCCGAGAAATTCGCTCGGCATTCAAAGCGGGGTCGGCGGGGTGGAAGCTCTTGGCCGCGGACTATTCCCAGATCGAACTGCGAGTTCTGGCCCATTTTTCGGGCGACGAAACCCTCTGCCAGGCCTTTGCCAATAACGAAGACATCCACACGTTGGTGGCGAGTCAGGTAGAAAACGTGCCGCTCGCGGAGGTTGATTCCGCCATGCGCCGCCGGGCGAAAGCAGTCAACTTTGGGATCATCTACGGCCAAAGTCCGTTTGGACTGGCCAAGGGATTGGGAATCTCCAAAGAAGAAGCCGCCACGTTTATTGAAACCTACTTCGCGCGCTACCCCGGTGTGTTGCGATTTATGACCGAGACGCTCACGCGTTGCCGCCAGCAAGGTTATGTGTCGACGCTGCTAAGTCGCCGGCGCTCGGTACAAGGAGTCCGCCCCGTGCCACTTGGCTTGCGTGAAGAAAAGTCCGGTGCTTTGCGTCAACTGAACCTCGCCGAGCGTACCGCCGTCAATACGGTGATCCAAGGTTCGGCGGCTGATCTCATTAAATTAGCGATGATCGGCGTCTCGCGCAAGCTGGCGGAGTCGCAACTCCCCGCCACGATGCTGCTGCAAATTCACGACGAATTGGTGTTTGAAGTTGCTCCGGACAGGATCGACGACTTGGCTCGGCTGGTGGTCGAGGAAATGAGCGGCGTGATGTCGCTGGCCGTGCCACTGGGGGTTGATGTCAAGTTTGGCGAGAATTGGGCGGAATGCGAATCGTGGCAGGAGTCCTAAACGGCACTTGCCCCTGTGGAGACAGGGGTAAGGATTTAGAATGGTTGTGGAAGTTTCAGACTTGATTTGGGCTTCTTGATGATGAAAATGTAGACATGACAGTTCCTGGGAGAGTACATAACGGCGTTGTGGTGCTGGAGGCTGATTCGGCCTTGCCGGAGGGAGCGATTGTCACCGTCACTTATACAGAGGTTTCAGCGAGGACTGCCAACGGAAAGGCGTCTCGGGTCTATGTGCCTTTAGTGAAAACGGGGCACCCGGGTAGCGTAATCCTCACTGGTGACCGCATCGCTCAGATCTTGGACGAAGATGATGCTGCTCCCTGACGTGAATGTTTGGCTCGCTCTGACCTTCGATTCGCACGCCCACCATCCGGCTGCAAAATTGTGGTTTGACAACTTGTCGGACGAGCAGTGTTTTTTTTTGCCGAACGACGCAGCAAGGATTTCTGCGGTTGGTTACCAATCGCAAGGTATTCGGTAAGCATGCACTTTCCCTTCACGAAGCGTGGGAAAAGTACGACCTCTTCCAGGATGATACCTTTGTGTCGTATATGGACGAGCCGATCGACGTGGAACCTGAATGGCGCGACTATACCGATGCGCAGACCTATTCGACCAAGTTGTGGAATGACGCTTACTTGGCGGCTTTTGCACATGCGGCCGATTTGGAGATGGTCACCTTCGATAAAGGGTTCATCCAGTTTCAACACACTCGCTGCAAAATTCTTTCGTGAGCGACGATCCATCAGTCGGCCTCGGGAGTTGCTTAAACCCGGATTTCCCAGATGACTTCCCGCACAATGGCACGCGATTTGCGCCACACCTTGTAAAAACAGCGGTTTGTACGCTCAACATGCCATCGTGA
>JAWXAV010000201.1:0-41929 GCA_034439695.1 Bythopirellula sp.
CCTTCCCCCTTCCAAGAACGGTCAGCACTTACAAATGACGTTGTTCGAAACGCTGGACCACCCGCTCCTAGAAAAGATTCGCAGCGTTGACCTCAACACCACGACCCCGCTCGCAGCGCTAAAGCTTGTCGAAGAATGGCAGGAACTGCTCGCTGATGAAGGTGCCGTGAAACGGCCGCGCTGAATGGTTAGCCGGCAGCGTCCCGCTGCCGGGTCATCGATGAAGCGCATTGACGGCATTGAAACAATGCCGGCTAACGCGACTACTTCCCCGTTAGCGCTTCGAGCGTCTGCTTGAGTTCCCGCCGGGTGCTTTCGCTATATTCGAGATCAAACCACGCAATCTTCCCCGTGGCATCGAGCACATAAACCCGCGGCAGCTTGACCATGCCTACCTGATTGAACACCTTGCCGTCGTTGTCCAACAACTGGGGAAATTTGGCACCAGCCTCGTTAAGCAGTGTTTGAATATCGCTCTCCCCAGATTTGACAGCGATCCCCACGACCGCCACCTCGTCAGACGGAACAATGTCGGTGCTCAAATCCTTGAGGGCGGTCGCAGACATCCAGGGGTCTTCCTGCCAAAACAACACAACCGTCGCTTTGTCCCCACGCAACGAATCCAACTCCGTTTGACCACCCGTAAGTTGCGGCAGCGTGATCGCGGGGAGTTGATCCCCCACCCTCACCCGGCACATCGCGGAATGGTCGGAAGTGAGAAAGACTTGCGGGACGCCCGTTTCATCAACCGGGGTGACTTCCTTGCGAACTTCGTGCGACTGTGGCTCAGGCTTCACCGGCGCTACAGGGCTGCTCTTTGCCTTAGACGGTGCGAGTTGCGAGACTACCGATTCACTGGCAGGCTCTCCACAGCCAACCAAAGTTACGCTCGTGAGAATTGCCGAAGCGGCAAACGCGAATCGTCCTGAACACTTCACGATGGTCTGCCGCGCATCTCAGCACGACCCCAGAGAACTATCGGAGGCGAGAAATCCAACTCCCCGCGCGTGCCTTGATTGTCGAGCAGCAAAGTGAGTTCGTCAATTACCCTCATCCAGTGCATGGCCTACAAGGACTCACGTCCCCCGCTCGCCTATTCAGCCAGCCTGATGGATAACTCGCGCAATTGCTTCAAATCCACCTCGCCCGGGGCTTCGGTCATCAAATCACTTGCTTTTTGCGTTTTGGGAAAGGCTATGCAATCGCGAATATTTTCCAATTGCGCAAACAACATCACGCAGCGGTCGATGCCCAGCGCGATGCCGCCATGGGGCGGGGCACCGTATTGCAGCGCGTCGAGCAAAAAGCCAAAGCGATCCTTGGCGGTCGCTTCGTCGATGCCCAAGAGCGTAAACACCTTGCTTTGAATCTTGTCGTCGTGAATCCGAATCGTGCCGCCGCCCGCTTCGTAACCGTTGACAACCAAGTCATACGCCTTCGCACGGCACTTGCCGGGATCGCTCTCGAGCATCGCGAGGTCTTGATCGCGCGGCGCGGTGAACGGATGGTGCATCGCCGACCACCGCTGCTCTTCGCTGTCGTATTCAAACATCGGAAACTCGACGATCCACGAGAAATTCATCGTCCCCGGTTCATAAAGTTTCATCTCGCGGCCAATCTTCGACCGCAGGGCATAGAGCGCCTTGCAAGTCACCGCGAACGTGTCGGCCACGAACAACAACAGATCACCCGGCTCGGCATTCAAGCGAATGGCAAATTGCTGCAAGAGTTCGGGAGTGAAATTCTTGGCAATCGTGCTACCCAGTGTGCCATCTTCTTCCACGCGGAACCAGGCCAAGCCCTTCGCGCCAAACTCGGCGGCATACTCGGTGAGGCCATCGATGCCACGCCGCGAATACTGTTCGGTCCCCTTCTTGACGTTGATCGCCCGCACTCGGCCACCGGAACCCGCCACACTCTGAAACACGCGGAACTCCGCTTTTGCCGCTAGGTCCGTGCAATCGACAAGCTCCATCCCAAACCGCAGGTCGGGCGCATCATGGCCGAAGCGCTCCATCGCCTCGTCGTAAGTCATGCGGGGCAGGGGGGTGGGCAAGTCGATCCCCAGGTGCGACTTCGCCAGCCGCTTCACCAAGCCGTCGATCATACCGATCACGTCGTCGGCATCCACGAACGACATCTCGACGTCAAGCTGCGTGAATTCGGGCTGCCGATCGGCGCGCAAATCTTCATCGCGGAAGCAGCGGGCCACCTGCACATAGCGGTCGTAGCCAGCGATCATCAGAATCTGTTTGTAGAGTTGCGGCGACTGCGGCAAGGCATAAAACTTCCTCCGATGCACGCGGCTGGGGACCAAATAATCGCGGGCCCCTTCAGGAGTACTGCGACCCAGCACCGGCGTTTCCACGTCGATGAAATCATGCTCGGCAAAGTAATCACGCATGTCCTTGATGAGCGCGGCCCGGAGCAGCATGGTCTGCTGCATCGCTGGACGCCGCAAATCGAGATAGCGATGCTTGAGCCGCAAGTCTTCGCCAGGAGCTTCGAGCGAACTCGGCGACACGGGGGGCACCAGCGACTTGTTCAAGAGCTCAAGCGTGACGGCCCGCAACTCGATCTTGCCGGTCGACATGCGGGGATTCGCCATCCCCTCGGGCCGCGCGGCTACCACGCCCACCACCTTGATCACATACTCCGCGCGAAGCGATTTACTTTGTTCGATTACTTCCTGGGAGCTATCGGGCGGATTGAACACCACCTGGGTCAGGCCGTAGCGGTCGCGCAAATCGACGAACAACCCGCCGCCGTGATCGCGATAGCTGTCGACCCAGCCGCAAAGTGTGACGGTTTCACCCGCGTGTTGTTCGGTAAGCTCTCCACAAGTATGGGTTCGAAGCACGGCGTCCTCTGCTGACTGGTACTGACACAATTCCCGAAAAATCAAACCGCTGATTGTAATTCCCACGGCGAAAACGGGCTAGGTCGGCGTTTCCAGGCGAGCCGGGTTGCGTTAGCTCCCGGAGTTCCTAACGCTCGGTTCCTAGCGTTTGCGTCGCCGGCTGAGCCATTCGCCCAAGCGGTGCATCCCCTCGGCCGTGGAAACGCGCGGCTCGTAGCCAAAATCGCGCCGTGCGGCGGAAATGTCGAACCAGTGGGAGCTGGCCAACTGCCACGCCAGAAACCGGGACATGGGAGGTTCACGCGTGGTTCGCAGCAGGGCGTAGACTGCTTCGCAAATCGCTCCCACACGTAGTGCCTGCCGAAAAGAAATCGATTTTTTCACGGGTGGCAAATTTGCCAGCGCGAGCACTTCGTCGATCCATGCCCAACAGTTCACAGGCTCGCCCTGGCTCAAGAAATACGCGTTTCCGCGCACGGGAGAATTTTCCAGAGCGAGTGCATTAGCAGCTTGAAGGTGCGCCGAGGCGGCGTTGTCGATGTAAATGATGTCGACCTTGTTCGTGCCATCCCCCACGCGCCGCAACCGACCCGATTGCGCGCGCGCGATCAACCGCGGAATAAGATGCTGATCGCGCGGCCCCCAAATCAGGTGGGGTCGCAACGCACAGGTGGCCAGCTCCACGCTATTGGCAGCGAGCACGGCCGCTTCAGCGAGAGCCTTGCTCCGTGAATAATGACAACGATTCTTCTCCAACCAAACCAGATCGGGCACCATCTGCCGTTCGTTTATGCCGCACTGATCGGAACCCGCGAACGTGACGCTGGGACTGCTCGTGAAAACGAGTCGGGGCACACCCTGTTTGCGACATACCTCAATCACATTCTGCGTGCCAACAACATTCGCCTCATAAAACCGCGACCACGGCCCGCCGATCCCCGCGATCGCCGCCACATGAAACACGCAGTCCATCCCCGCGCACGCTTTGCTCACCTTCTCCGCATCACGGACATCGCCGCGCATGACTTCCACGCCGAGTGCCGTGAGTTCGGGATACTCCCCTCGCCCAAAGCTCCGCACTTGATCTCCGCGCGCGAGAAGCTGCTCGACGATCGCGCGTCCGAGAAATCCTCCGCCACCAGTGACAAGTGTTTTCATCGCTGAAATTCTTTCGCAGCCCAGTCAGCAAGCTGTTCGCGATTGATTTTTGAATTATGCCGCACGTCGACGGGAAAGCTCGAATAAAAGAGAATCCCCTCGACCGCCGCTGCCGCCCTCTGCTTGCGCGCCATCGTATGGAGTTGCCGCGCTAGCTCGATGTACGCCATGGTCTCGAAGTCTAGCGCGTGGGCTTCGACA
Organism: Bythopirellula sp.; assembly: GCA_034439695.1. Lineage (GTDB taxonomy): Bacteria > Planctomycetota > Planctomycetia > Pirellulales > Lacipirellulaceae > Bythopirellula. The sequence continues at coordinate 4,220 of JAWXAV010000201.1, forward strand.
AACTCCACGCTCGGTTCGATGATCACGAAAGGACGTTGTTGGCATGGCTCGCCAATTCCAACGAGCGCCGAACGTCGCACGCTCGTGTACTCGTTGAAAATCCCCTCAACGCACTCGGAATACAGTGTTTCCTTGGCAGTCTCCACCCGATGATTCTTTCGCCCACAGTACCAGAATCGCCCCTCGCGGTCGAAATAGCCGACATCCCCCATGCGATGCCAAACCGACTCGCCATCCACAATCTTGGCCAACGAATTGTGTTTCTGTGAATCACCGGTAACGTATGCGGGTGAGACTTGCGGACCGCAGACGATCAGCTCGCCTATCTCGCCGAGGGGCAGTTCCTCGGCATCGCCAATGTTCGCAATCGGTTCGTCTTTGATACGAATAATCTTCCACTCGACGCTCTCAAACTTCCGACCGACACAAACTCCCTTTCCGCAGGCCGTCTCGCTCGCGGTTTCGCCCAAAACTTCGCTCGCGGCAATCGTCGCCACCGGCAAGCTCTCCGTCGCGCCGTAAGGCGTGTGCATCTCGGCAAACGCATCGCAGCAGGCCAGCGTGCGCCGCAAAATCTCCGCCGACACCGGTGCGCCACAAGAAAAAATCTTCCGCAAGGTCGGAATCTGCTCGCCCTGTTCCACGCAATACTGGCTCAGCTTGTTCCACACTGCCGGCGAGGCAAACGCCTGCGTCACCTGCCAATCGCTCGCCGCCTCCAACAGCTTGCGCGGGTTCGCTGCCGCGGGGCGCGAAAAATCCATCCGCGGAAACACAGTGGTGATCCCCAGCGCCGAATTGAACAACCCAAACAAGGCAAAGCAAGCGAGGTCCGCGCCACCGGGTTGCAAGTCGTATTCGCGCTGAATCTCGGCGACCTGTGTTTCAAACATTTGATGCGTGTAGAGCACCCCCTTGGGTGGGCCCGTGCTGCCACTCGTGAAAATGATCGCCGCCGGATCGTTGGCTTTGGTGATCGGCAAACGCGCGGCCGAATGCTGCCCCGCAACGAGTAACTTCCGGTAAGTCGTGCCGCCCCAGAACCACCGTCGCCCCACCGTCACGTTCAGCTTGGCCCGCGGAAATCGTCGGCGCAAAATCGTCCGGACGGCCTGTGCCGGACTGATCGCGACAAGCCCTTCCGGCTCGACCGCCGCCAAGCAATTCACCAAATGCCGTTTCCCCATGCCGGGGTCAATTAGCACCGTCGTCGCTCCCGACCGCAACAGAGCGAACACGAGCTTCACAAACTCGATCCCCGGCTTCACGAGCAGCACCAGCCGCATCCCGGGCGTGACGCCCAGATCGACCAACCCGCGAGCCAAGACCGTGGCATCGCGCTCCATTTCGGCGAAGGTGCAAGTTGCGTAGCTGTGCTGACCAGCAACGTCGCCGTGGCCGGGACAAGCCACCGCCACCGCCGCCGGCATTTGCTCGGCAATCCGCGTGAGCCGCTCGGCCACATTCACGGCACCGGTAGGCGTGGACAACTGACTCGGCGAGAATTCACTGACAGACATGAACCTTATTCTGGCAGCGTGGTCACTCCCAGGGAATGGCCCCTATCCTACGCTTCTCTCGTGAGTTAGCCTGCATTTATGGCGAAAAACGATCCAACCGAGAAACCCGTCCCCAGCGACAAACCCAATCGCCGACCGAGCCGCATGACGGTTCCCAAGTTTGCCGCGCTCAAAGGTTCGGGCCAGAAGATCACGATGGTGACGGCCTACGATTTTCCCTTCGCTCGGCTGGTGGACCAGTCCGGCGTCGAGGCGGTGCTCGTGGGCGACAGCATGTCGATGGTCGTGCAGGGCCACGACAACACGCTCCCCGTCACCCTCGACGAGATGATCTATCACGCCGAAATGGTCGGCCGCGCGGTCGAACGCGCACTCGTGATCGTCGACATGCCGTTCCCCAGCTATCATCTCGGCACGCACAAAGCCATCGAGAATGCCGGTCGCATTCTCAAGGAAGCGCGTTGCCAAGCCGTTAAGCTTGAAGGGGGCGCCGATCAAGCCGACACGATCAACGCCCTCGTCTCGGCAGGGATCCCCGTGATGGCTCATTGCGGCCTGCGTCCGCAAAGCGTGCACCAACTCGGCGGCTATCGTGTGCAGCGCGACGAAGCGGCCTTACTCCACGATGCCCGCGCGGCCGCCGAAGCCGGTGCCTTTGCCATAGTGCTCGAATGTATCCCGTCGGAGATCGCTGCTCGGATCACCGAGAAAGTGGTGATCCCCACCATCGGCATCGGTGCGGGACCCGCCTGCGATGGCCAAGTGCTTGTGCTGCACGACATCCTCGGCCTGCAAAGCGATTACATGCCGAAGTTTGTGAAGCAATACGCCGACCTGCAAACGACCGTCACGAACGCGCTCCGCAACTTTCGCGACGACGTGCGCAGTGGCGATTTCCCCGCACGGGAACATGGGTTCAATTAGTCGTTGAGCAATAACTGAAATCCAGCTTGTTTGAAATGCTTATCTGCCGCGAGCGCCCGCCGAATCTTGCGTTCCTTCATCACGCAAAAGCTAAAACAGTCCGTAAACGACCATTGCTTGTCGGAATGTTTTGTAAAGAATTGACGCACTACATCGAATTTCTGCCGATCCATCCAAACAATCTCGCATGAATTTCCAAATATAACATCTTCGATCCAATGCTCGACTAAATATGACAGACCTCGCGACTGTAAAAGAGTTATTGTTTCGTCGAGCACATAATCCGACGTGACAAAGCGAGCCTTTTCACCGATCAGGCTTTCTATTTGTCTCTTTACTTCTTTATGCCAATGCTCGTTCGGGTCAAGCATGGCATAAAATGCCCCTGAGTCGATGAAGATTTCAGAGGCCATAGACTAACCTGTCGATCTCATCATTGGTCAAGGCAATTTGTGGACCGGGCGGAACAAGTCGTTCACCTAACTCGCATAAATCAAGCAACGTTTTACTGCTCTTTTCTTTTTGGACACCATTCGACTGAATCGGTTCCAACCGCAACACCGGCTTTCCGCGATAAGTCAGGACCATGCCCTTACCCTGTTGCACTTTGCGGATGATGGCTTCCGTGTCTCGACGAAATTCCAACATTGTTACTTTTTTCATAGCTCACCTCGAACCTTAGATAACCCCCCATGCGAAACATTAGAATTAAGTATACCCTACACCCGATGCCGAAGAAATTAGCGATGCAAACTGCATGTGCCCCCTTCGTCGCACATCTTGCCACGAAAGCGGTAGCGGTTCTTCGCCACGAGTCGATAGAGCGGTCGCCAGAGCAACATGCTCCCTGGGAAAAAAGCAAACGGTGCCGCCCACCAGAGCCGTCGCAAGCGGCGCGTGAGATAGCGCACCGCTTCCGGCCCCCAGTAGCGATTCCCGCCGTGATCGATGATGCACATCTCTTGCATGAGCCGCTCGTGCGAAATGTCGGGCCAGCGGCGCTTCACCTCCGCGTCATGCAGCGAGAGATAAGCAAGCTTCCCCTGACAATCCCAGAACAACAGGCTTTTCACCCCCTCGGTGCAAAATCGGCAATGCCCGTCGTAAAGCACTACGTCGGCATTAGATCGCTCGGCATGAGTTGGGAGGTGCTTATCAGCCATGGTCGTTTTCTTTAATTCGTAGCCGGACCGCAACGCCGGTCCGGGAAAAAACATAACTATCGTCTCTCCTCTATCTTACCGTAAAAGAGAACCGACTTTAATTGCGGTTTTCAGCCCAGCGTGACTCGCCCCTTCACAAGCGATAGAATATGAAGTACGACTCAAACCAATTCATTTCGAGGCCGCCATGGATCAGATCCTTGCCCAAGTTTCTCGCGCCCGACGCCGTTTGTGGCTAGAGTTGTTCCTGAATCGTGCCCTTACCTGCCTGTTCGTCACACTCGCCATTGCCGTCGTGGCGATGGGTTTGCCCAAGCTCTTCGTCATTTCTGGACTTCCTGACAACTGGACAATGCTCAGTGCCGGTGGTGGTCTTGTTTCAGGATTCGTCGCCGCCCTGGCTTGGACTCTCGCGCGCGGCATGAGCACGCTCGACGCCGCCGTGGAACTCGATAGCCGCTTTGATCTCCGCGAACGCGTGTCGAGCAGTTTGGCCCTAACGCCAGACGATGCGGCCACGCCCGCGGGTCAAGCCCTTCTCAGCGACGCGGCAAGGGCCATCGCACGGGTCGAAGTCGGCTCGCGGTTCGGCATTACCCTGCCTCGCCGCAAGTGGCTCCCCGTGCTCACCACGGGCCTCGCGTTTGTGCTGCTGAGTTTCATGCAAAACCAAACGGCCCCCGGCAATATCGATCCCCACGCTGCCGAACATGCCAAAGAACAACGCGAAAATGTTAGCAAGTATTTGAAGAAGCGACTCATCGAGCGCAAAAAGCAAGCCGCCGAGAAGGGCCTTAAGGAAGCCGCCGGTTTATTCGAGCAACTCGAAAAGGAAACCGAAAAGCTCCGCAAGAATCCCGAAGCCAGCCAGAAAAAATCGCTCGTCAAGCTGAACGACCTCGCCAAGCAACTTGAAAAACGTCGCAGCGAAGTGGGCAACAAGCAGGCAATGCAGAAGCAGTTGGCCAATCTCGACAAGCTCAACCAAGGCCCCGCCGAGAAGATGGCCGAGGCGATGAAGAACGGCGACTGGCAAAAGGCCCAAGAAGAATTGCAGAAGCTTAAAGACCAACTCAAGCAGGGTAAGCTCAGCGAAGAACAGAAAAAAGCCCTCGAAGAGCAACTCAAAAAGCTGCAAGAAAAACTCGCCGAGGCGGCCCAGGCCCGCGATCAATCGATGGATGAGTTGAAAAAGCAAATTCAAAAACAACAAGAGCAAGGCAACACGGCCAAGGCGGGGGAACTGCAACAGAAGCTCGATCAGATGCAGGCCCAGCAGAGCCAAATGGACAAGCTCAACCAACTGGCTTCCAAAATGGGCGCGGCCCAGCAAGCCATGCAAAAGGGCGACACGCAGAAAGCCGCCGAAGCAATCGAACAAATGGCGCAGGACATGGAAGCCCTCGATCAAGACATGAAAGAAGGCGAAATGCTCGACGCCGCGATGGCCGAGATGCAATCCGCTAAGGAAGCGATGGCCAGTCAGGAATGTTCGGGCGAAAGCTGCCAAGCTAGCATGTCGGGCATGTCCAACAAACAAGCCAACAAACCGGGCGGCGATGGCATCGGCAAGGGCACCGGGTGGGGAGAGCGTGACGACAACGACATCGACGCCAAGTTCCGCGATTCGCGCGTGAAGCAACAAACGGGCCACGGCGCGGCCATCGTCGCCGGCGAAGCCGACGGCCCCAACATGCGCGGGCAAGTCTCCGCCGCGATTCAAACCGAAATGGCTGCCGAGGGCACCACCCCCGCCGATCCGCAAGTGATCGACCAGCTTCCCAAATCCCGCCGCGAACACGCCAAGGAGTATTTTGATCTTCTCCGCAAAGGCCGGTAATCAAGCCGTCATTCCCAGGGGGAGGTTGTAGGCCGGAACGAGTAATGCGAGTTCCGGCATGACCAAACTCTTCCAGCTAATCTTGCCGGAACTCGTACAACTCGTTCCGGCCTACGTCTCAATTGTTGCTTTTTTGCAGCATGAAAAGTTGGGAAAAGACCGCACGGGCTGGACAATCGGCGTAGGACAGTCAAACTGGGTGCACTATAATTGTGAAAAGCTGATGACTGGGGGAACTAGGCGGCATTTGATTTGCCAATTGACTAGGTTACCCATTCCAGCATTTCCTGGTCTCCGCAATTCGCACCCGCTTTCACTCAATCGACGAGGACGACGTCGTGTTTCATAACACCCCAACATGCGTCAAAGGCTTGGCGCTGATCGCGGTACTTTGCTGCCCCAATACTTACGCGCAAGAGCCAACCCCCGCCACTGCGGAAGTTCCCGAGTTTACTTCCGCGGCCGGCAACCACAAACCGATCACCGACGAACGCCTCGCCCCCCATCGCCAAGAGTTTGTCACGAGCGCGCGGGCCCTCGAAAAGGCCCTCCGCCGCGACGCGAAACTCGAACGCGAGTGGAAGCGCTATTTGAAGTGGGAACTTCTGGAACCACAACTTGCCGACGATGCCAAGGTGGATCGCGCGAGCCTCGAAAACTTGGTCCATGTGCTCAGGCGCTTCCGCTCGAATCATGCCGGCTTGGAACTCCCCGTCTTCACGCGCACCGCGGCGGCCATTGATAAATATCGCGACATCGCGTTCTGGCATGCGCTGGCGGCACGCCGCGACACGGTCCCAATCTTCGCTTCGTTTGCCAAGGGACTCGACGAACAACTCCGCCGCCACGCGGAAGAACCCACGATGGAAACCACTCGCCAAATCGGCACAACGCTCGGCACGATCGAATTTCTCGGCGAAGCCCCCGAGATGGCCAAGGTCGTGCGGGCCAGCTATTCACAGCCCAACATCTTGACCGATGTCACCACCGACGCGCTCAACGAACTTTCCGGGCCCGTGTGCCAAATTCGTCCAGTGCGCGATTGTATTCTCGGTGCCACGATTCGCGGCACGGCCATTACCAACGGCCACGTGACTTTTCAGCCGCTCGAATCGCCCGAGAAAATCCAACTCGACATGTTCCTCACGGGCGTGATTCACTCGCGCACGGTCGGTTTCAAAAAACCGGTCCAAGTTCGTGCCACCGGCACCACCGACTATTGGGCCAGCAAACGACTCTTGATTAGCGATGACCAATTCACCACGGCGGGCCTCACGGTCGATGCCCAGACCCGCACGCGGATTCACTCCGTGCAAAAAACGGGGGGACGGCTTGGCAAGCGCATCATCGAGAAAATCGCCTGGAAAAAGGTCCGCGAGAGCAAATCCCAAAGCGAGCGAATCGCTTCGCGACATGCCGAGCGCAAAGTCGGCGAGGGCTTCGACGATCAAGTCGTGACGGCACTCACAAATGGCCGCGTGACTTACAATGAAAAGCTGCGGTACCCCTTGAAGCGCATCGCGCTGCTCACCGACCCGATTGTGCTCGCTTCCGACAGGGAAGGGATTCATTCGCGGCTGAAGTTGGCCTCGCATCGCCAAATCGCCACCGATAGCAAACCACCGCAGCGGCTTGCCGCCAACGACGTGACCGTGCAAATTCACGAAACCGCCGTAAATAACTTTCTGCCCACGCTCTTGGGAGGAGCAAGTCTGCGGCAAGACAGCGCCGATCAGCCGCCGCGACTGGAAGGGGATGTGCCCACATGGCTTCGCGAACTCAGCACCAAGACACCCAAGGAAGCCGCCGAGGATGACCAACCGCCACACATGGAGGTGGTGATTGTTCCCACTCCCGCACCAGGGCCAGCCGAGAAGCAGCAAGAATTTCGTCCCTGGCGTTTCAAGCTCAACACGGAAGCCCCGGCCAGCGTGAGTTTTAGAGATCAGAAGCTCGTGATTCGCATGCGACTGGCTGAACTTCAAGGGAATATTGACGATGAGAAGCTACTCGAAAATTGGGACTTCCTCGTGACCTATCGCCTGATTCAAGATGGCAACGAAGTCGTGCTCGAACGCGAGGGTGACATCGAAGTCTTTCCGACCGGCTTCGACCCCCGCTGGGACGAACGCCTCACCGGCGAGCAAGTGGGGATTCGCAACAACATTGCCAAGAATCTCAACAAGCGCGCCGCCGCGGGCCAAGGCTTTCCCAAAGAGATTCCCCTCCCGGCGGTGAGGCTCCCCCAACAGGGTGACGACAAGCTTACGCTCGTGCTCACGCAACTCGACTGCGACAAGGGCTGGTTGACGGTCGGTTATCGCGTGCCGTAAGCTGGCGCAGCTTTCCATAGTCATTCCCGCGCAGGCGGGAACCCAGGCTTTTTGCTTTTGCCCACTGGATTCCCGCCTGCGCGGGAATGACACGATTCGTAGGACTTTTCCCGTGGAACCTGTTGTCGAGATCACCTTCGATTGTCTGCCGTTGCGGGCCGTGGGCCGCTTGGACGCCCCGCTCGATGCGTCGCCCGTCTTTCGTAGGCGTTACGAGCACTTGGTTGCCGCCCTCGAAAAATATGGCCCCGAGCGCGCGTATTTTCTCTACGATGCCCGTTGCGTGTTTCGGCTCGCCAACAGCGAGATCGAGGGCATGGTCCGCTTTGAATTCGAGGGCCTGGTCCACACCGATGCGAGCGACATGCTTACCGAGCAGGTCGAACTCGACATCACGCTAGCAAGCGAAACCTGCGGTGGCCTCCCCGCTGAAGTGCTTGCCTGGTTCAAGCAGCGGGTCGAAAAAGCCGTCGCCATCGAGTTCGACCGCTTCATCGCCGCCGGCCAGAATAAAGACCATGCTATCGATCTTGCCGGCTTCTCCGGCATGAATCTCTAGCAGAGTAGACATTCGCCCGTCTTTCCCGCGCAGGCGGGAACCCAGGCCTTGTTCTTCTGCCGCTGGTTTCCCGCCTGCGCGGGAATGACGTAACGCCTGCTAGCTCCCCTGCGGCAATTCTTCGCCAAGGAATGTCAAAGTTTAACGGTTAGGCCGTCGATAACGGTTGTACTGTCTACATCGAAAGCCGCTGCGCGCACGCCCTGTGGCGAGTGCAAGCTGCTAGCGAAATAGCCGGCAGTCGCCAAGCGAAGTAGGAACACGCAACATGAAGCGGCAAATCCGAGCCACAATATCGCTAGGTCTGTGTGCGTTGACACTCTTGAGTGGGTGCCAGCCGACACAGCCCTTCTTCTTTGCCGAGGATGGCAACATCTTGGGCAAGGGCGATCTTTCGCACTATCTCAACGTAGCCACCGACATCGAATATCCCGACGTCGATGCTCCGCCGCTCGAAGAAGTGGTGGGCGCTCAAGCCCCTCTGTCGCTGAGCAACTCCGATAACTTTGACGTGTGGGATCTCACCCTCGAAGAAGCCACGCGCATCATGCTCACCAACAGCAAGGTGGTCCGCCAACTTGGCGGCCGCATCAGCGACATCGGCAGCAACATTGCGCTCTCGACCCCCGAAGGTTTACAACAAGGGGCGCTCACCGCGGTCACCACCTACGATCCGGCTATCGTGGAAAGTGGCAACGGCACCGGCACGGGCAGCTCGTTCAGCGGCACCGGCGTTGAAGCCGCCCTCTCGGAATTCGATGCCACGCTCGATGCCAGCGCGACGTGGTCGAAAAATGACCGTCCGCAGAACTTCAATTTTGCGCAGTTGTTCAACCCCGTGCTCGTTCAAGATTTGGGCGTCTACAGCATGGGCATCAACAAAATCGCGGCCAACGGCAGCACATTCACCTTCCGCAATAACACCAACTACGACTTCAACAATAATGCCAGCCGCATCACCGCCGGTGACTGGTTCACCAACTTTGAAGCCTCGTTCAGCCAACCCTTGCTGCAAGGTGCGGGCACGCAATACAACCGCATCGCTGGTCCACTCTCGTTTCAGCAAGCCGCCGGTGGGGCCGTCAATCAAATCGACGGCGTGATCATTGCCCGCATTCGCCACGACATTGCCCTCGCCGACTTCGAGGAAGGGGTCCGCAATGTGATGCGCGACATCGAAGACACCTATTGGGAACTCTACTTCGCCTACCGCGATCTCGATGCCCGCAAGATCGGCCGTGACAGCGCGTTGGAAACTTGGCGGAAAGTCAAAGCTCTCAAGGGGGTCGGCACCCAAGGCGGCGAAGCCGACAAGGAAGCCCAAGCCCGCTCGCAGTATTTCCTGTTCCGCTCGCAAGTGGAATCCGCCTTTACGAATCTGTTCCGCGTGGAAAATCGCTTACGCTACCTGATGGGTTTGGCGGCCACCGATGGCCGACTGATTCGTCCGATCGACGAACCGACCACGGCCCAAATCGACTTCGACTGGACCAGTTCGCATCTCGAAGCCATCACGCGCCGCACGGAAATTCGCAATCAAAAATGGCAAGTCAAACGTCGCGAACTGGAACTGATCGCCACCAAGAACAACCTGCTCCCCCGGCTCGACGCGGGGGGCACCTATCGCTGGCTCGGGGCGGGCGAAGACCTCATTGGCAGCCCCGACGGAATCGCTGCCTTCCAACCAGGTTCGAGTGCGTTCGACGTGCTGGAAAGCGGCGATTTTCAAGAGTGGCAGTTGGGCGTGCAATTCTCGATGCCCATCGGCTTCCGCCGCGCCTTGGCCGGTGTGCGGCATCATCAATTGCTCTTGGCTCGTGACCGCGCCGTTCTGGAAGACCTGGAACTTGAAATTTCGCATCAGCTCACCGACGCGATCCGTGACATCGACTTCAACTTTCAAAACACCCAAACCAATTTCAATCGCCGCGTCGCCAGCCAGGACGAAGTGGACGCCGTCCGCACGGTCTACGAATCGGGCCGCGTGCCCATCGACCTGTTGCTCGACGCCCAGCGCCGCCGGGCGGAAGCGGAAAGTGCCTATTATCGTTCGCTCGTCGACTACAACCGCGCGATCATGCGTGTTCACTTCCGCAAAGGCTCGCTGCTGGAATACAACGGCGTGTATCTGGCGGAAGGCCCCTGGCCAGGCAAGGCCTCGTTCGACGCCCTGCGTCGCGCGCGGCAACGCGACGCCAGCACGTTCATCGACTATGGCTATTCGCGTCCGAACGTGATCAGCCGCGGCCCGGTGGGGCAATTTATCGAAATGCCTAGCAGCGGCTACGAAACCGTGGCACCCCCCACGCCCGTTACAGAAATTGACGATTCCCTCGAAGCCATGCCCATTCCCCAGCCAACCGAGGGTCCAATCGATCCCACCAGGGGCGAATTGGAAGCGAACATCCAAGGTATCGACTTGGCAAACTTGCCGGTGGCCGAGAACGATTTTTCGTACGGCTTCGAGCAGTTGCCGGCGCTACCCACGGAAGTGGCACCCGTCACTCAAGCCGGGTTTGTAGAACCAGCGGCACCATCCACGGTCACCGTGGCTCCGCCCGCGCCTGTGGCACCAACCAACACGTCTCCAACAACGGCCGTCACAGCGCCGGAAAATCCCTTCCGCAACCCACATCGTCAAGAATTCTCGCAGTGGATCGACTCCACCACGCGCGGCGTACCGGGCGCTCAAGCCGATCCGAGCATGAAATAGCTACTCCATTTGGGTGCCACTGCTGGCTTGCCCAGCAGTGCAAAGCGGGTACAAGATGTCCACTGTTGGGCAAGCCAACAGTGGCACCCCATTTGCCGGTCCAGCCCGACCGCACCTACCCACCCCACCGGTCGATGGTGTACAACAGGCACACACCTATTCTCCACCATGCGCCAAGAATCTCGCCATGTTTTTTTCCTTCGACGGTATCGATGGCGTCGGCAAAACCACGCAGATGACGCTGTTTAACGAATGGCTTGCCGCTGCGGGTCACGAAGTCGTCACCTGCCGAGACCCCGGCAGCACGCCGCTGGGGGAGCGGCTCCGCGAAATTGTCTTGCACAGTGATGAAACGACATTGATTTCGCCACGCAGCGAGATGCTGCTCTACATGGCCGCCCGGGCACAATTGGTGCAGGAAGTGATTCGGCCTGCCACGGACGCGGGGAAAATCGTGATTTCTGATCGTTTTCTGCTCGCCAATATCGTTTACCAGGGGTACGCGGGGGGAGTCGACATCGCAGAAATCCGCGCTGTCGGGCGGGTTGCCACCGGCGGCCTCATGCCCGACTGTGTCTTTCTGCTGGATATGCCCCCCGCCAAGGCCCGCGAGCGGATGGGCGACAATCTCGACCGCATCGAGCAACGGGGCGACGACTACCGGATGCGTCTCCGCCAGGGTTTTCTGGCCGAAGCCGCCGTGATGGGAAGTTCCGTCCACATCATCAACGCCGAGCGGCCGGTTGACGAAATCCAAAGCGAATTGCGCTCCGTGGCCAGCGCGCTCCTCCGCTGAGCCGCAGACGCTGCGCATGTCTCCTAATTAGAAGTTCTCGCCGCCGATTGGCTGCGGGCGAGCGATTCACCCCAATTTCGTGCCAGACTTCCGTTGACCTGAGCCGCCAATCGCCTTAAAATTTGCTGGCAGTTGAAGTTAAGCATCATAACGACTCTTATTTTCGTATCGTACAATGTCATTCCCGCGCAGGCGGGAATGACGAACATTTATTATACCTGACCGAACGCATTGATCCTGATACGCAAGGTGCGGCACCCGTTGCCGCAAGCGATAGATCGGAATTCATAAGTTGCCTTTTCGCCCGGCAGTGGGCTTGGCCGGCAGCTTCTGCTGATATCGATTCTGGACGTGCACCATGGTTCCCCGTAAGGTTGGCACCGCTTGGGAGATCACAGCTCCGGCTAAGCTAAACCTGTACCTCGAAGTCCTGGGCAAACGCACCGACGGTTTCCACGAATTGGAAACCCTCCTGGTGCCGGTGCGAATCTACGACCAGTTGTCCTGGTCACCCGTAGCAACAGGCTGTTCGCTGACGGTTCTCCAGCAAAATTCAACGCCCAATTCTTTGTCCGCGTTCGACCAAAACGACAATCTGGTTCTGCGAGCCGCCCAGCTCGTGGCCGCCAAAATCGGCATCCAAGCTCACGGTCGCTTCCAACTCGTCAAGCGGATCCCCACCGAAGCCGGCCTGGGGGGCGGGAGCAGCGATGCCGCCGCGACCTTGCTCCTCGCCAACCAAGCGTGGCAAGCTGGCCTCACAAGCCCAGAACTCGCTGAACTCGCCGCCGAATTGGGCAGCGACGTACCCTACTTTTTGAACACAGGCCCCGCCGTCTGCCGGGGTCGTGGCGAACGGGTCGAATCTCTCGGCGGCTTGCCGAAATTGCATTTCGTGGTCGTGAAGCCCGCTTTTGGTTTGTCGACGCCACGCGTCTTTGCGGAGCTGGGCGAGCAAGAACTCCCCTCGGCCGCACGTGCTGAAAAATCAGCGACGCAAATGCAGAAACTGATCGCGGCACTTAACCGCGGTGCCATCGGCGCGGCTTGCGCATGGATGACGAATCGTTTGGAGGCTGCGGCAGCTCGTTTGGCTCCGGAAATCCTCCCGATTAAAACGGCCCTCGCGCAGGCGGGCTGCTGGGGACAACTCATGACCGGCAGCGGTTCCACCCTCGTGGGAATCGCGCGTTCGGCCACGCAGGCACGGCGGATTGCTCGGCAGCTTTCCGCACAAAATTTGGGAACTGTGCTGGCAACTTCCAGCGGCTGGTAAGGCGTTTCACCTCGCAAGGAGACTTACCGTGGATATTACCGAGGTGCGAATCAAACTCATGGAAGATCCCGGCGAACGCCTCAAGGCGTTTTGCTCGATCACCTTTGATAACTGCTTCGTGGTGCGCGATCTGAAAATCATCGACGGCTCGAACGGCCCCTTCGTCGCCATGCCGAGCCGCAAGTTGACGGCCCACTGCGCGCGGTGCGGAATGAAAAATCACTTGCGTGCCCAGTATTGCAACCAATGCGGGGCTGGCTTGTCGCAAGATCGCATGCCACTCGATGCCGACGGCCGGGCCAAGCTCTATGCCGACATCGCCCACCCGATTAATTCCCAGTGCCGCGAGATGATTCAGGAGCACGTCATCAACGAGTTTTACGACGAACTCGACCGCTCGAAGCAGCCCGGTTATGTATCGCGGTACGACGACGTCGACATCGACTACTTGGACGAACCCGGCGAGAATGGTCCCCAACGCTCCCGCGTGGATCGGGCCCACCAGCGCTCCGCCCCGCATGAGTCCCAGGCCAAGTCGAGCGGAACAACTCCCCATAATGCCCCACCCCTCGAAAAAGGGGACTCCTTCGGCTCAGGGATCTTCTAAAAGCCCACGGATGGCAATCCCTGGGTCTTGCCCGCACTTGCTAGCAGCTCTTCTCTTGAACCATTCCGCGAAAATTCCGTTTGGCCAGCGCTAGCATTCCATCTTTAGTATCCGGCACATCTTGCCGATAAATTACAGTGTCGCCATATTGCCCAGAATTACCAGTCTACGGAACAGTTACGTTTATCCAATCATCCTGCCCTTCATTGGAGGTGAACAAACTCAAATGCTGGAGCGCCACGAACGCATTCATAACTTTGAGCAGATTCGCTGTTACGTCCTCGAAACCTTAAGCCAATTGGAATTATTGAAAATTGATTGTTGCCAACTGATTGTCCGACAGCTCACGCGAGCCGGCCGACCCTGCGGGGTGTACTTTTGCCTGTATGGCCCGCGTGCCGTCAGACTCTCAGCGATCTGGGAAACAGACTCCAACTCGATTCTGTTTTACGGATCACGGGGCGAACGGGTGCAAAAAACCAAACTGGTCGAAGCCCCCGAACTTCCCCAGCAAATTTGTTAGCCAGGCTCGTCCCGAGCCTGATTGCTAGCAACAAACAGATTTTTGTCGGAAAAGTGCGGAGTAGCGGGATTGCCAATTCGCTCTGATCCATTTACTATACATAAGTACACATCGTCCCTCGCGGGGCAAAAACAAGGAGGTCTCAAATGTTAGTACTCTCAAGAAAAGAAGCGGAACGGATTCGTCTCGGAGATTCCATCGTCATCACGGTGGTCCGCATCGGCGGCGACAAGGTGCGGCTCGGTATCCAAGCCCCCAAGGAGATGCTGGTTCTGCGTGACGAACTGGAAGCCTTCGATAAAACTGAAAGCGTTATGCTCGAAATCGAAGCCGACCTAGCCAGCCTCCCCGCCGCAGGTTGATGTAACGTCACGCGGACTGATTGCTTCAGCAACCAATTCTAGGTGACACGCCCCAAACCGGGTCCAGCCGCGACCCAGCCCTCCCCCAACGCGGCGCCTTCTCGCAACTCTCTTCCCCCAGGCAATCGCACAGCAATAAAAAAGGCCGCCGGACCCAAGCCCGGCGGCCTCAGAGAATTTCTCTTTATTCAGCGATCAATCACGCGGGCGCACCGCGCCGGTGAGACCACTGTAGTCAGCGCGGTCATCGTTATGCCACAAGGGATGGCCCATGCGGATCCGCTCGGCCAGCACTTCCAACTTCTCGCGCGATCCCGCGGGAGCTTGCGTGCTCTTGAATTGGTCGTCGGTGCGGGGAGCAAAATCCTCGTCATGGCCATACTTCAGGATGGCTTCAAACACGTTCTTCAATTTTGGGTCGGGCATAACAAACTCCGTCAGCTAGCAAAAGTTGGTGTCCGGCGGGGCAAGCCACTCGGAAGGTGCTTGAACTGACCAACTTGCGGTGAGAGGGATCTAAACCACGGAAATCGCTGCCGGCTGTTACTTCCACCGGCTGTCTCTGAACTGTTAATGTTCAAGTAAGAGATTATTGCTACAGGATTAACCATGTCAAGTTTTTTCTTAACACGTCTTGACAATTCCCAGCCCCAATGAGGGAACTTTTGGAAAGATGTAGCATGTGGGTTACCCCGAGCGGCAATTTCCCCGAATTAAAAGCCCAAAGATGGCAATCCTGGGGTCAAAAACGCTCGCCCCGAGCCCACCAACTGGACATTTCTTTTCACAGGAAAAATCTTAACATCCCCAAATTGCTAGAATTCACCTCGCAAATACTATTCATCCCGCCATTCAGATTACCGATTATGCCCTGGATCCAACGCGAAATCGAACTCAAAGCCCAGCCCCGCGGTTTTCATCTGATCACCCGCGAGATTGTGGCCGCGCTGCCAGAAATTGCGGACATCAAAGTCGGCCTGCTGCACTTGTTCTTAAAACACACCTCGGCCGCGCTCACGATCAACGAAAACGCTGACGCCGACGTGCCGCTCGATCTCGAAAGCAGCTTCAGCGCGCTCGCGCCCGAATCCTTCCCCCACCGCCACACCTGCGAAGGCCCCGACGACATGCCCGCGCATGTGAAGGCATCAATGATCGGCTGCGCGCAATCCATCCCCATCACCAACGGCCAGCTCAACCTCGGCACCTGGCAAGGAATTTACTTATGCGAACACCGCAACCACGGAGGCAAAAGAAAAGTGGTGGCAACAATTTGGGGCGAGTGAAGGGCGCGGCGAGCCTGCTTCAGCAGGCGGTGAAGCAAAGCCGGGTGTACAAAAGCTAAGACGGTTGATGGCCTCTATTACTCCAATTTAGACCAATTATATTGAATCGATTGTTCTGCCAGAATATGTTCCTCTTCGATGTAGACGATACCATGGGATCGATGCTCTTCGAGAAACTTTCGTACACTTGGTAGAATTTTTTCGCACAGCCATTCAGAACACTCTTCCGCTGGCGGATACCAATATTCGTCACAGGAGAACACCACTTCAACATCGACGCCTTCACCACGCTGCACAATACCGGGTTCTTCCAACAGCCAGTACGCCCAACGGTAGCCCGCGTCGATGTAGAAACGACAATTGGGACATGCAAAATAAACTTCGTTCATTATACAAATCCTCCTCGGCCTCGGCTTTTCCGCGTGAAACAACACCCGAAGCTGATTACAAATATTCTACCCGATCACGCATCTCCTCAGATTCAAGTAACTCCCAAATGAGTTCCAGACCACGAATCACCTGACCGATATTTGAGTTGCCCTGAAATCGATAAGCTACCCCAAAATGATGCTCATTTCGACCGGTGGTAGCCAAAAAATCTTTATCGAACGTCACGAGAACTCGCGTTTCTAGAACTGCAAAAGCGAGTTGCTCCGGATCGGCAGCCCCCAAAAGATTCGCTTCAGCCGTGGTCGTGACATTGATCCCACGCCGCCGCAGACCATCGGCGATCGCGGAATCCACATGCTCATCAAGATGAAACCGAATCGTCCGTGACATTCAACTGGCCGATGACTTTGAGTTTTTCCGTCACGAGTGAGGGCTGGGTGCGATTAAGCTCTTCGTATTCCAATCGCTCTTGATGGAACTCGGCTAGCATCTCATCGCGATGGGACCAAAAAAAAGAGAGGGCCGCATAAACATCCGCCATGGAGAGTTGTGGGAACGAGGTAACGATCTCGTCCGCACTTTTTCCTTCGACCTCATGCCACCAATAGATATCCTGTACGCGAATCCGCGAACCAGCGATGCGAGGCTTCCCACCGCAAGTCCCCGGCGTCAATACGATGCGTCCGGAGTCTGTGGCATCGGCAAGCGAAGGGTTAGAAATGTCAGTGGCCATAATCCCATTCTACCACGAAACCCTAACCATGGAAAATACAGGCAACTTGCTGAGTGCCTTAGACTGGCCAAATTCCTCCGCGACCCCAGCGCCTCTGCGTGAGAACTCCAGGCGCTTAGGCTGTTGGCTCGCCTGCTTTGGCGACGAACCCATGCACATGCACGTCGCCACCAAGCTCGTGGATGGTGACATCCACCAAGTTGAGTGCCGTCGCCATGTCGGCCAAACCTTCGCCCCCCATCGGCGAAAGCGCATCCTTGCCCCCCACGAATTTGGGCGCGATGAACGTGTGAACTTCGTCAATCGCCTGGATATCGGCAAAGGCTCCCAACACCAGCGACCCACCCTCGACTAGCAGGTTGGTCATCCCCCGCGAACCAAGTTCCGCAAGCAATGCCCCGAGTTGTGCTTGCCAAGGGACCGGTGGTAATTGAAAAACTTCAATGCCACGGTCTTGCAACCGTTTGATCCGCTCCACAGCCGCGGTTGTTTTCGCCACAATCAAGAGCGGTGCCTGATCGGCACTACGCACGAGTTGGCTTTCCAGCGAAATCGAAGCCTCGGAGTCGAGGACTATTCGCGTGGCAATCCGTGGACCCGGCGGTCGTGCCGTCAACAGCGGATCATCCCGTTCCACCGTCTGCCGACCAACCAGAATGGCATCCACTTGCCCACGGATTTTATGGACCAAAGCCCGACTCGCCTCACTGGAAATCCACTGGCTCTCGCCCGTATGCGTGGCGATCTTGCCATCGAGCGTCATCGCCCATTTGGCAATCACCCACGGCTGGCCGGCGGTCATCCGTTTCGTGAAAGGGGCAATCAGCTTCCGTGCGGCATGGTCTTTCATCACTTCAACCACGATGCCCGCTTCTCGCAACTTCGCGATCCCCTGGCCAGCGACTTGCGGATTGGGATCCTCGCACCCGCCAATCACCCGCGCAATCCCAGCTTGAATAAGTGCATCGGTGCAGGGAGGCGTCTTGCCGTGATGACAACAGGGTTCGAGAGTGACATACAAATCCGCGCCACGGCTCTGCTCGCCCGCTTGCGTCATGGCATTGATTTCCGCGTGCGGCCCGCCAAACTGCTCGTGCCAACCCTCGCCGACAACCTGCCCGTCAAGAACAATCACGCAGCCGACAAGCGGATTCGGTTCCACGCAACCACGCCCGCGCTCCGCCAATTCAAGCGCGCGTGCGAGGTGCTGTTTGTCGTGAGGCAAAGACATGTTGAGTCTGTTCTATTATTTAGCTTTTTCAGGAATTTTAGTGGGTAGATTCCGTGATAAACGTGGGATTGCCAAGGAAAATATCCCGCAGGGATTTCATCTTTCAGCCCAGGGTTAGAAAACAGGAGCCTTGGCGAGTGTTTTCTTACCCTGGGTAATGCAACCAAACAATTTCTCGTCCGCAGGGTAAGCCTCGGGTTCCGGCGGAGCGCTGACAAGGACGAAATCAAACCGCAGATGAAGTTCGGCCTCGACAACAGGCCCTTTGTACACAGCGCTTGTTGCTCGGCCGAGGAATGTTCGTGAATGCTCACCCAGGGTAGCAACAAAATTCGTGGAACTCATTTTGCAGCAACCCTGGGCTAAAGGATTTAATCCCTTGCGGGATATCAGAGGCGTCCACAGAGACAAAATTCCTGCATCAAGCAACGTCAGGAACACTTTTGCCCCACTAAAATTCCTGTAGAACCTTTTTATTATGGGCGATCGGAATGACATTTCTTTACGGTGTCCAAATTGCGGATTTGCCTTCCGATGCTACTTCCTCAGTTTCGCCGCCGGGCGTCCACAAGCCGCTGCGACTGGCTGTCGCGTGCGGGCCTTCGGTGCGACTGGCCGGCATCGCCAGCGGCGTGGGAACCGCCTGGCCGCCGCGTGGCGCGATCAGTCCCGCCGCATAAAGCAAGCGATACGTCGCCTCGGCCATGCCGGGTTCGTTGATATGCTTGGTGCGAATCTCGTCGAGCAACTCCTGCGCGAGAGGAGAATCACCCCGCTCGATCGCGATTTCCAACCCCATCAGCACCCACTCGGCCACCGAGCGATTCTTGCCTTGCGACCACTCCCGCGCCCGCGCGATCCACTCTTGCGCCTTGGCCAAGTCCGGTTCCACGCGCACAAGTTGGCGAAACGCCGTGGTCAGATCGGTACCCTTGTCATGGGTCGGACGAGAAACCAACTCCCCGGCCACCACCAGCGTCGCCAAGTTGGCTCCCAACATCGTTGAGCGTTCGATCAGTTTTTCCAGTTGAGCGTCCGTCAATTTCGCCAAATCCAAATGCGGCACGCGCACGATGGAAACTTGAGCGACATCCACGCTCGCGGGATCAATCGTTTCTGCAGGTGGTAGTTCCAGTTGCTCGCGCACCTTGTCGAAAAGTTCAAGTTCAGTCGGTTCAACAGCGGCTTGCTCGATAATGAGCGCACTCGCCAGCAGGGCGATACGCAGATTCGCATCCCCCACGGCTTCTCGCGGACTCTTGCCGCCAAGTGCCGCGCGCGGACTGGCGGTCCAGCGGTCGAGTATCGCGCTGCGACGCTCTTCGGCCACGAGCAGCCGACGTTGGTCAATCGGCGTCCCCGGCGGCAAACGCCACCGCCAACTGAGCGAATCTTCACTCAGCGATTTCTCCGCGACGACTTCCTCCTCAACCAGCTCGCCCAGCGTTTCGCCCGCGATCTCTGCCAAAATCGCTTTGACTTTCTCAAACTCTTCGGTGCGATCAGTGGTGAGCTCAAGCTGCGCCCCGCGATCAGTGCGTTTGCCGTAGAGGCTCAAGAAACCGAGCACGCGGGGGATTTCGTCGCGATTCAAATTGGGACTTGCGGCAGGTGTCACCTTGTCGAGCAAAATGTGCGTGCTCCGCGGACGGACGGCATCTTCCTCAAGCTTTGTCGGATCAAGCGGGTAATCCTCAATCCGCTTGTCGGCCGCAAATTTTTCGGCGAGTGCGTCTTCGTCGGTCACGGCGTACGCGAGGCGTACCGTTTCCAACAGCGGGTCAACTAGCTTGGGATTCACAAGTTGAGCGAGCGCCTCGGCTTCCACGGCCTGATACTCGGACACTTCGAGCCGCGCGAATTCGTGCAGCCCGTCGGCAAAGCCCTGCACGTCGCCGAGCCAACCCCGCACAAGCGCCAAGTTGTAGACAATTGCCGGCTCGGGACCAACTTTACCACGCAACGAAGCGAAGATGCCTTCCGCCGCGCGCCATTGACCCCGCCCCGAGGCTTTCAGCGCGGGAGCGAACTCCACCTTCCAAGCGGCGTCGGTCGGGGCTTCTTGTAGTAACAAGTACTCGCGCATCAAGAGCGGCAACCCAGCCTGCAGATTCATGCGCAAGAGCAGTTCTAGGGCGAGATTATCTCCCTCGGGGGCAATTACCGCGTACAACAGCAAATGTCCCCGCGCGGCGATGAGTTCCCCTTCGATGAGCAGCGCATGACCCACCGCGCCAATCGCCTCGAAGACCCGTAGCGGCATGTCGTCATTGAGAAATTCGAGGGCATCCTGCAATGGCCCCACGGCGCTAGTGCCCGCTTCACTCGCGGCCAGGAGCACGGCAAGCTGAGCATGGGCCGCGGCATTCTTGGGGTGCTTGGCCAAATAGTGGTCAATTGTTTTCCGCGCCGACTCAAACTCATGCAGCGACAGTTGCAAGTTGGCCTGCAAGTCCAAGAGCGAGGCGCGATCCGGCTGCTTTTCCAACAAGAACTCGACATGCTTCTGCGCCGCATGAGGCTGCTCACCGGCGATCATCCGCTGGACTTTTTCAATGTCGGGCGCGAGATCGCTGCAACAGAATTTCAGTTTCTTACCGCTGCCGCAGGGGCAAGGAGCGTAAGGATCGAGGGCCATGAGAGGTGCGCCTATCGAGTGTGAACAAACGGGCCAAGGAATTGCCTGAATCGTAACACAATCAAGGGGTGCGGGGGAACCGGCGCTCAATTGTCATTCCCGCGCAGGCGGGAATCCAGAATCGGCCACTGGATTCCCGCCTGCGCGGGAATGACGGGAGTAGAAGAGCAAGCTTCGAAGCTATGTGCTCAACGCGCCAATTGCCCCGACTTCTCGCCGATCAAAGCCAGCAACGCCTTTTGTGGATCGGCAAATTTCTGAATCCCCTCGCTCATCAAGGTTTCCTCGAGTTTTCTCACGTCCACAATCGTCGTGATTTCCTTGACCACATTCTCGGGGGGAAACTGATCGACCGTGCGCACAAACTGAATGTCGCTCTTGGCCACAGCCTCGTTCGTGGCTGGCGGATTGGTTTGAATGTCGCTGCCCGCCAAGGCGATCACGTATTTCCAAGGAGGGTCGCTCGCGCTTTTCGTACCGGTGCTGGCAAACACGATTTCCTGTTTGAGCGGCGTCGGATGTTGGGCCCAAAATTGTTGATTGGCCTTCCAAAGCTGTTTGGCATTGAGAATTCCGACTTGGCCTTGCGCGGCAAGCGACAAACTCGGAACATGCTTCTGCGTGTACACATCCACGCGCGAGACAAAGATGCTGTAAACGCTTTTGAATCGATCCAAGGAATCGAGTTTTTGCGCCCCTTGCCAAATCGCATCACGCGCGGCTTCGTACTGCCGCATCGAGAAAATCAACGTCACATTGAGCGGAATCCCCCGCGCGGCAAGCTCCGGAAGCGCCGCCAAACCCGCCGGAGTCGCCGGCACCTTAATCATCCGGTTCTTGTGACCACGCGACCACTTGGTCCCCTCGGCAACATAGCGTGCCACGCGCTCGACGTGCGGCATGTTTACCGTGGGGTCTTCAAGCAGTGGATCCACCTCGAAACTCACATAGCCGTCGTCGGCCTTGGTTTTTTCCCAAACCGGCAAAAACTTTTTCTGCGCGTCTCCCACAACGCGATCCGTGAGTGCCCAAGCCGCCGTTTGCGCGGAGCCTTGAGCTTGTTGCACAAACTCTGTGAGCTCGCCGTCATAGCGGCCCGACTTCACTAAGTCGCTAATGATGATCGGATTGGAGGTCGCCCCCGTCGCGCCGAAGGCCAGATTCTCAATGATGAGATCGGGATCAACCGAATCGAGCCACAGTTTTGTGCCGCACTGAACCAGGGATGTAAGTGGGGAAACCATGTTTCAAAAGTTCTCCAGCAGGGAATGTCGTTGCTTGCTAGCAATTCTCTGCCTCGGGCACGCTCGTATCAAGCCGTCTACTCATGCGAATAGCGAGTTTAGATAAATTGCGCGGCCTACCAGGCACTTTGACGATTAGCGGGTTTCTGACGATTTTTCTGATTTTGCCGGTTATTCCTATACCTCTCTCCACCAGAGGTCGATGAATTGCTTGTACGAAAATACTGATGCGCCTGGTGCGCTCTGATAGGCATATTGCTCGTGTGGGAGGTTCTTCCGGTGAAAAAAATCGTCACGTTCCTGATGATGCTGGGACTAGGTTTTGCCAGCCAAGGGGTGGCCGCACAGGATCTGTTCGAATCCCAGACGCTGGGCTCACAGTCGCTGGGCGAAATGCCACCGCAGATGATGTTGCCCGAACCCTCGGAGAACATGTTAGACAGTGACAGCTCGGTCTTGCTGCCCGAGGAATCCGCCAGCACCATGCCGGTCCAAGAACCGCTCTCATTGCCGGCCACTTCCGGGGATGATCCGAGTCCATCGTGGAGTTATTTTACTGGCCAAGACCTGCAAATGTTTGATTGCCAGCCAGCCCTGTTGGAAAGCACGGGCACCTGGCTCCGACGTGGCTTTTGGTTTGCGGAAGCGGACGCCGTCATCACGCAGCGAAGATTCAATCGCAGTGGCATCGTTCTCATGCAGGAGGGTTTTGTTCAAGACCCCGATTTTGCCTTTAAGAATGAACTCGCCGTGGATGGTGACAGACCTGGAGCAGAAACGGCCCCACGTCTGAAAGTCGGGCGCTTCCTCTTTCGTGATCAGACCAACCGCGACCATACGCTTGAATTTATTGCCTATGGCGGCGGTAACTGGAGCCAAGAACAACGCCTGGATGGTAACAACTTGCTCGTTCCGTTCGACCTCAGAGGGTTCAACACGTCCTTCAATGGTGCCCAAAGCTCACAGTATGAATACGACAGTTTCTTCAACAGTTTTGAGCTCAATTACCACGTCAAGCAGCGAATGTTGAAGGACCGCATGGAGCTCGAACCGAATGGCCAGTGGGTTCGTCGCGCACAGCCGTCACGGACGTTTTCGTTCCTGGCGGGACTTCGCAATTTCAACCTCAACGAAAAACTCGATTGGGGTGCCTTTGGCATACCCGATCCCGACGACGATACGGAAACTCTGGATGGTGCCTACAACGTCGAAGTGGGCAATTACCTGATAGGCACCCAAATGGGAGTGTCCGCTGCTTACGAGACGGCCCGCTGGAGCGTTGGCTCCCAGGTGAAGGGTGGTATGTACGTGAATATAGCTCACCTCGAATCAAGCTTTTCGGTTGGAGACCTGGCGAGTGGAACCACGGACTTGGAAGCAGATCACGTCGCTTGGGTCGGCGAGGCAACCATGTTTGGCAAGTACCACGTGACCTCTAATGTCTCGCTGCGAGTTGGCTTCGAAATCATGCACGTCGCCTCGGTGGCCTTGGCACCCGACCAGATCGACTTCATCCCCAGCGGCAGTCTGGCCGTCTATAACGGTTCGGACCCCGTCTGGATCGGCGGCAGTATCGGTTTTGAAAGCTATTGGTAACGCGCTGGGTGAGTCAACTGTTTTACCCAGTTGCTAGCAGTCCGAGTCCTGGTCAAGTCGACGTAGACTCAATTCGAGTTTCTCGTTAGCCTACTGCCAGCAAAGCTAGAAATTGAGCACGCGATTTCCAGTCGTGATTCGATACGATCGGCAAGCGCTGCTGGCAATTCACGCTTTTTCGTCATGGACAACGACTCACGAGAACCTGGCTCAGTGAATTCTTCTCAGCAGCTTCCGCAGCCTTCATTTTTGGCACGCACAACCTTCGGCCAACCGAACTATCTCTTGTTGGCGCTGGCTGCGGCCTTTTTGATTGCCTTCATTCCGCGCGGTGCTCAGCGGGCCGTGCAAAGTCAGGCCAACAGAGTCGAGGATTGGCTTCCCCAGAGCTACGTCGAATCAACCGATCTCCAGTGGTTCCGCGATCACTTCCCGGGCGAGCAGTTCGCCTTGGTGAGCTGGGAGGGTTGCACGCTCGGCAACACCGAGAAGCTCGATCAGCTCAGCCGCAAGCTGATGCCCAGTCAGGACACCATTTCCAAGGCCGCCGAGAGTTCCACTCTGCGGCAACGAGCACGTTGGTACAACCGAGTGATCTCGGGTCCGAGCGCGATTGCCGAATTAACGGGACCACCGTTGAACATGGAATACGACGACGCGGTGCAGCGGCTCGAAGGTGCTCTCGTCGGTCCTGCCCAGCGCGACGCGCGCGGCAACTCGCTGGGAAATGAATCGCGCACGACTTGCTTGGTCGTTTATCTCAGCGCCGAGGCGACCAGCGATCACAACACAATGCGACAGGCGGTGGAAAACATCTCCCAGACCGCCGCCCAAGAATGCGCGATTCCACGCAACTCAATCCATATCGGTGGCCCGCCTGTTGAGGACATCGCGATTGATCTCGCGGGAGAGCACACCGTTATTCGTTGGGCGGCGGTGGCGGGCCTACTGGGGTTTGCACTCTCCTATTGGTGCTTGCGCTGCATCAAAGCCACAGCCATTGTTGTTGCCGTCGGCGTTCTCAGCGCGGGCATGAGCTTGGCAATCGTCTTTTACTTCGGTATCGGTGAAGTCCTGTTCGGGGGGACCGACAAGCCCCAACTAGGAACACTCGACGCCATACTCATCTTGATGCCTGCGGTCGTTTATGTGCTGGCTCTCTCGGGAGCGATTCACCTCGTGAATTACTACCGCGCTGCCCGTCGTGAAACAGGAATCTGGGGCGCGGCGGAAGCTGCCGTTCGTCAAGGTTGGTGGCCGTGTACCCTCGCGGCCTGCACCTCGACATTGGTCCTGGGTTCACTCGTCTTGAGCGACATCCAACCGCTTAAGAAGTTTGGAATCTTCACGAGCCTGGCCGTACTGGCCACGGTCGCCATCTTGTTCACGATTCTCCCCGTGTTCCTCCACCGCTTCCCGCTGAGCGACAACGTCGTCAAACGATCAACCGCTAATCGCGCCCAGCTTCCCGACTGGGTATTGAATCTGTTCGGCATCGCCGTGGGTCGCAATGTTCTGACCTGTGTATTTTGGTTGGTGATCGCTGGCGTCTTCGCGTTTGGTTTCACACGCCTCGGCACTTCCGTCCAGCTAACAAAAATGCTCGACAAACAGAGCGAACTGATTCACGACTATACGTGGCTGGAAAGCCACTTGGGAAATCTCGTGCCACTCGAGTTGGTGCTCACGGTCCCTGCCGAAAAGCGCCGCACGGCTGACGAACACGCCGAGCAAGATGGCCATCAGTATCAGATGACGCTGCTTGAGCGGCTCGACATGATCCGCGAGATTCAATCCCGCCTGGAGTCGTTGCCCGAGGTAAGTGGTGCGCTCTCCGTCGCAACTTTTGCCCCGGCAAGCACCGACACCGGCATCAGCGCCGCTGCCGACCGCAGTGGCGACTACGCCAAAAACAAAAGCCTGGAAGAGCACCGCGACACGCTCCTCGCCGGCGATTATCTCCGCATGGAGCGATTGCCGAATTCCAATTGTGAAAGCGGCCGCGAACTTTGGCGGCTCAGCGCGCGCGTTGCGGCATTGGACGATCCCCAGGGCGAACAAGACCCCCTCGATTACGGGCGGTTTGGCGAACAACTCAAATCGGCAATCGATCCCGTCATTGTTGCTTACCAACAACGCGACATGATCGTCGAGCAACTCAATAAGCAAGGGAAAAAACTCGACGGAGCCCAAATCTGCATTTTGTATCGCACGCCCGCGGGTTCCCTCGAACCCCCGCAAAATTCGCAAGAAGCGGCTTTGGGGCATTTGTTGCACAAGAGTGGCGGACAGACCGGAAACTTGCCAGACGGCAAGCGTGGAGCCGTGACGTTCTACAACCTGGCGGAGTTTGAGTCCCAACTCGAAGAACCCCAATACTTGAAAAAGGCCATCGATAAATTGGATGCCCAGGATGCCTTGATTCTGGTCTCGGCCAGCAGCGATCCCACCGCGAAGATGATCGCGGCAGGCGGGCTCCCGATCATCGACGTCACCGCTGTGCCCCACGAAAAAACTTCCGCCGCAGTGACATTGGCGAGTGCCACCGGCCCACAATCCATTCGCTCGGTCTACACGGGTCTGGTTCCGCTATTGTCCACCACGCAGCGGCAACTCCAAACCAATTTGAATCAAGGCCTCGTAGCCGCAACCGTTTTAATTGCCGCCATTATGACGCTCACCTTGCGGAGCGCCGTGGCCGGCTTGGTGGCGATGTTGCCCAATCTCTTTCCGTTGCTGGTGATTTTCGGGACGTTGGGATGGCTGGGCGTGAAAGTCGACATGAGCATGATGTTGAGCGCCTGCCTCGCGCTCGCCGTGGCCGTCGAGGGGACGATTCACTTCCTGACTTGGTTCCGCCGCGGCGCTCAGGCCGGTCTCGACCGCGTGCAAGCCGTGATCTTCGCCTACGACCGCTGTGCCACGGCCCGGCTGCAAACTACCATCATCGCTGGCTTGGGCTTGGCGGTTTTCGCCGCCAGCACTTTCATGCCGCTGCAACAGTTCGGGTATCTGACGATTTCCATGTTGGCGGCGACGCTGGTGGGGAACTTGCTCTTGCTCCCGGCTCTGCTCGCCGGTCCCATGGGCTACTACTTCGGCGCGAAAGCGCCCGCAACTCATGCGGCTGCTCTCGCCGTTCCCGGTGCCTTTGCCACGGCGAGCCAACAGCTAATGGCACGGTTCCGCTTGGCGGAAGCTTTGCCCGAGCTTTCCGCCGCCGAACCCACGGAATCAACCAGCAGCCAATTTCCGCTCCTCAAACCGCAACCGGTCCCGGCTCCCACTCCAGCCCGCGTGGCGGCAGGGACAGAAGACCGCCAGGACATGGTCGATGGTCCGCACGCCGATTTACATGCCCGCTTGCGCAATCTCCGCCGCGAATCGTCGCCACGCCGCCACCCTTCATAATTGGCCCACCCGCTGATACGATACGGGACGGGTACATCAGCCGCAGGTGACACTCCCGCGCAGGCGGGAATCTAGTTTTTCACCGCTGCCATCTGGATTCCCGCCTGCGCGGGAAAGACGGCTGACGGGCTTGTTTGAATAAAAGTCGAAGTTAGTTTTGAGTCAAACCTACGTTTCTCCTTGCCGTAAATTGCTTTTTCCGAGGGTCTGCCGTGTCGCTGCGTAATCTGCTCTTATTCCTCACGACGGCCGTCATCTCCTACGCTTGCTATGTCCGCGCGGAACAAAATCCTTACGCCCGCTACGTCGCGTCCAGCTATTCCATCATCGACCGCTGGTCGCTCGTGAATCCGCCCGACCAAGAGCTTTTCGACGGTGCCCTCAACGGCATGGTTGAAGTGCTCAACAAACGAGGCGACGAACATTCGATGTTTGTCGATGGGCAGGATCGCGATTCGTTTCGCGAAGACCTCATCCAAGAATTCGGCGGCATCGGCGTGCGCATCCTGCAACTGGGCGACCCTCCGCAACTCACCATCGTCGGTCCCCCTGAACCCGGCACCCCCGCGTTCAATTCCGACATTCGCTCGGGTGACCTCGTCGTGGCCATCGACGGCAAGCTCACCGAGGGCTTGGAAATGCCCGACGTACTCAAGCTCATGCGCGGCCCCATCGGCACGCCCGTCGTGCTCTCGGTCATTCATTCCGAGGAAGACGAACCCGTCGATATCGAAATCGTCCGCGACGTGATTACCGTCGAGTCCATCCTCGGCGATTACCGCGACGACAACAACAAATGGCAATACCATCTCCTCAATGACACGCGCATCGGTTACATGCGGATCATCAAATTCGGCGATAAAACCGAAGCCGAATTGACCAACCACTTGGCAACTCTCACCACCGAGGGTGTCCAAGCACTCATCCTCGATGTCCGCGACAACTACGGCGGGGCACTCGACGCGGCGGTCGGCATCAGCGACCTGTTCCTCCGCGCGGGTTTGCCAATCGTCACCACCCGCGACCGTGATGAGCAGATTCGCGAACGCTTTGTTTCCACCGGCCGCGGCGGCTATTTGCA
Source organism: Bythopirellula sp. (assembly GCA_034439695.1). Taxonomy (GTDB): domain Bacteria; phylum Planctomycetota; class Planctomycetia; order Pirellulales; family Lacipirellulaceae; genus Bythopirellula. The sequence continues at coordinate 32,446 of JAWXAV010000201.1, forward strand.
ACTTCCTCTCGCCGTCCTCATCAACCACAACAGCGCGAGCGCCAGCGAAATCCTCGCCGCCTGTCTCCAAGATTACAAACGCGCGGTCATCGTCGGCGAGCGCACCTACGGCAAGGGCACCGTGCAGCGGCTCATGCCGATTGAATCGGGCCGCAGCCTGTTGAAACTCACGGCGGCGACGTATTGGCGACCGAGCGGCGACAACATCCATCGCATGCCCGGCAACACCGACGCCGATCCCTGGGGCGTCAAGCCCGACGAGGGTTTTGAAGTCCCGATGGACGACGAGCAATATCTCTTGTGGCGCAAATACCGCTACCGCCGCGACATCCTCGGCCCCCGCCAAGAAGGCTCACTCGCCGAACAATTCGACGAGCAAGAAGGCAAGCTACCGGAATCGTTTAAGGATGAGGCGCTCGACATGGCCGCGAAATACCTGCAGGAAAAGCTCGGGGAGTAATCCCTTTTTTCCACGGAACTCAATAGCTGGCCTACGCTTCCTCTTGCCGACGCTACACCCTCGATGTTACCATCGACAGCGTACGGTTCGAGGCCATTGTGAATGGCTAGTTCTTCCATTTATGACTCTTGCATTCCTTATCCCAAGTTGGATTAACTCGGCGCTTTCTCTGACCACTTTTTTATTTCTTTTTTTAAGAGATGAATTCGACCAAGATCCCTTCATAGATAATACAGACTCCGGCAAGCGCCAAATGTGAATTTAGAATGAACATATTTTATGCCCAACCCAACATCTTGGATGATCTGTAGCAAACTGGCAGATACACTGAGTTGCGGAACCTCTGTTGTAAGAGGATAGAGCGCTCACGTGAGCTTTATGGGCATAACCATGTAAAGGTTGGTTTGGCTCTCAAAGAACTAGCCTTCACGTTCCACGAAATGCAGGACTATGCTGCGTCCGAAAAAGTGCTGCGAGAAGCAATGGAAATTTTGGGGGAGTACTATGGTCATGCCAGCGAACAATATGCCGCTTGTTTAACAGATCTGGCTCGATTGTGTATTTTTCAGGATAAGTTTTCTGAAGCGGAGTTTTATATAGCAGAGTCATTGGAACTCGTATTTGGTCTCCCGCTAATTGAACAGCGCGCATACTTGGCCGCTTGCATCAATCTTTCAAAACTTCAACGTCTACAGAAAGACTTCGATGCGGCAGAGAAATCACTGGAAACGGCACGAGAAAAGGCATATCAGGTAGTGGGTGAAAATCATCGAATGTACGCATCCTTACTACACCACCTAGGAGAAGTTTACTGGAATCAAAATCGAATCAGCGATGCAGAGAGGACTATTCGAGATTCGCTTAGAATTTATAACAAGATGTCGCACACTGAGTCGGCTGACTATGCGATGGCAATGAGCCTTCTAGGAATACTATTTGATATTCAGGGTAAGCGAGAACAGGCTTGGACATGTCAAACAGAGGCGTTCAATGTCCTCAATCGCATACGCCCAGAGAACCATCCAAATGTAGAGACTGTCAAACTGCGAATATCTGCATTGAATGAAGCGGGGGGAAGATAAAAGAAGCTAAGGCGGGCCAATTCAAAAGATGTCGAGAGTCCTTGTTTGACACGAGCGAGAAAAAGCGGAAGCAAGTTTTTTTATCTCCGCTGCCTCCCATTAATACCTTCTTATTAGCGCCCATGAGCGTGGATTAGCGGTCACTCTTTTTTGTGCTTTTTCGTGCCTTTTCGTGGCCATCCTCCTCCCCAAGAAATTCACGCCACGGCTTGGCATCAAGATCATGAGTCGCGTGAAAATAAAAAAATGGGGCAGAACTATTTTACGCAATAAATTGTTCTGACCCTTCCCTTTTCTCTCTTGCTGTCTTGCCAACAATAAAACCACGCGGCAAATGCTGCCACGTGCTTGCGTAAGTTTCGTGTCGCCAATAGGCAATTAGGGTGTTGACGGTGCGGGATCGTCGTTATCGTCGAGTGCCAAGCTCACGCCGGCCAGGTAAACCAAATCCGCGTTTTCCCCTGCTGGAGATCACAACCAATCCCTCCGCCGTGGCTTTCGACAATCTGTTTCACAATCGTCAGCCCCAAGCCGGCACCCCCTTCTTCGAGCGAGTCGGAGTTTATGCCTCGTTGATACCGCTCGAAAATATTGACAGTTGGGTCAGGAAGAACCGGCGAATCGTTGGTGATCTCTACGCGAATCGCCATCGGTTGCCTCGCGGCAAGGACTTGGATGTTGCCGCCGACCGGCGAATATCGCCAAGCATTTTCCAACAAGTTGGTCAACACCTGCGCGAGTTGCTCCGCATCGGCACGGATTTCCACCGCCGCTGCCTCCAATTGCTTCTGCGCGAATTTGAGTTGATACAACTGCAAGGACTGTAAGACCGCATCATCGAGTCGCAGGGTGGTGATCCTTAAACCGCCGTGAGCCGCCTGTGCCCGTGCTTCTTGCAATAAATTATCCGCCAAACTCACCAGCCGCAGCGTTTCATCATGCAGTGACGAAAAGATGTCTTGATGGGGTTCAATAACCGCATCGGTCAGCGCTTCCAGATAGCCTCGAATATTTGTCAATGGTGTGCGCAGCTCATGCGCAAGGTTGGTGACCATCTCTTTGCGGAGGCGTTCCGTGCGCGCGAGGCTGTCGACCATTTGATTGAATGTTCGCGCCAGATCGCTGACTTCCCCACAATTGCTCTCGTCGATCCGTACCGAATAATCGCCGGCCGTAATTTGCTTTGCACCATTCATGACCAATTGGAGTGGGCGAATCGAGCGCCTCGTGAGCCAGTAACTCAGCCCCACCGAAACCACGCACGCCGCCAGGCACGCCCCCACGAGATAACGCTCCACCGCGGCCAGAAACATCGCATGCACTTCGCTGGGATCGATGTCATACTCTTCAACAAGGGTCATGAAATAATCGGCGGCCAGCGCGCGGAGCGCGACGTCCACAATCGCCACCACGATCAGTACCGAGATCACGTTAATCAGCACGAGTTTCCAGATCAGCCGCAGTTTCATGATCCGAACTCGCTCTGCCGGTCGGCAAAACGGTATCCCGTGCCGCGCACGGTGATGATGTATTTTGGGTCCGCGGGATCAACTTCGATTTTTTGCCGCAATTTACCCACGTGAACATCCACCACGCGATCAACCACCAATTCGCCGTGAGGATAAAGCCGAGCGATGATCTCATCCCTCTGAAACACGCGACCCGGGGTCGACATCAGCGTGAGGAGCAAGGTGTACTCAATCGGTGTTAACTCCACCGACTCACCGTCCAAGCTTACGCGCCGTTTCGTCGCATCAAGTACCAACGCGCCGTGAGTAAGAACATCGCTTGCCGCGTCATGAATATTCACGGCTCGTATACGCCGCAAAATCCCCTTAATCCGAGCCACAACCTCGCGCGGACTAAAGGGCTTGAGGACGTAATCATCGGCCCCCAGTCCCAGGCCCAACAGCCGATCGCTTTCGTCATCTCGCGCTGTGAGAAACAGCACGGGCACTTCGGAATGCTGCCGGATTTCGCGACAGACTTCCCAGCCATCCTTATGTGGCAGCATCACATCAAGCACGACAAAATCAGGGTTCCGCATGCGATGCTGATCAATCGCCTGTTGGCCATCGTAAGCGGCAATCGTCCGGTAACCTTCCCGTTCTAGGTAAACCGTCAGCAGGTTCGATGTCTTCAAATCGTCTTCCGCCAGCAGAATCAACGGCAATTTCGTCGCAGTCATGTCGCAATCCGAATGTAGGCTTTGGGCAGCAGTATTATTGTAAACTTAATGCTTGTTGGCTGCTTGCGGCATGGAGTTATCTTAAATTCACGGCCTACTTTACCAAATCTTTACGCAATCGTTACAAGATCAGCACCAGCTCTTCCTAAGATTTCCTGATTCCGATGCCGTGTCGGAAAGCAACTTGCTAGGGCGCGAAACATCGCCTAGCGGTCGCTGGCAGTCTTACCACAGTTATGGAGAAGAAAAAAATGCGTATTCTATTGATGTTGGTTCTGGGAGCTATCGTCAGCATGATCATGACCCCGACAGCGATCTGTCAAACGACGGCCGCTCCCAAAATGGAGAAGGCCATGATGGACAAGAAAATGATGGACGAGGGCATGATGATGGCCAAAAAGGAGATGATGGGCATGATGGCCAACGAAAAAATGGTCATGATGATGGCGCGGGAAATGATGATCCAGGAAATGATGACGGACAAACCCATGATGATGGCCATGAAAAACGACATGGCGATGGAAATGAAAAAGGAGCCTCAAGCCGACAAGATGATGGCGGATAAACTCATGGCCGCCAAAACCAATATGATGAACGACAAAGCAGCCATGATGTCCATGATGCAAGAAATGATGGTTCGTCAAATGGTCACCAGCAAAATGGAGATGATGCACGGCGAAGCCATGATGGCCAAATAACGCACGCTAACGCGACCATTCGCTCATGATTCAATGACGGCGGCGTTTCGCGTGTCGCTTCAACGAGCGCCGTCGTCATTTTATCTCAGAAGCTGAGCCGAACGCGCTAGCGTCGGGTTATCTGGAAGGAATGACCAGAAAAAATGCACCCGAGGCCAGCGTCGGCGGCTCAACGCGCGATGTCACCCTATTTTTGAGAAAATGCTCAGGAGTCACTCATGTCCCGATTCAAAGCCTTCATTATGTGCTCTCTCACGATAGCTATCAGCGGATGCGGCGTCTCTTCCTCGGCGGATACACAAGGTATGGTCGTAGCGCGGGGTGGGCAACAATCTGCGGTGATCGTGGAACTGTTCACGTCGCAAGGTTGCAGCAGTTGCCCGCCCGCCGACCGTGTGTTGGCTGAGCTGAAAGAATGGGCCATTGAAGAACAGGCACCTGTGCTGTGTCTTTCATTTCACGTCGATTACTGGAACCAACTCGGCTGGACCGACCCTTACAGCAGCCAGGCTTTTTCCGCTCGACAAAGCGCCTATGCCGCCGCTGCCGAAGAAAATGGCGTTTACACACCACAGGTAATCGTTAACGGTCAGCATGCTTTTGTCGGCTCGGAAAGCGACAAAGCGTTTCGTGTCGTCAAGAACGAGCTGGCAGCGGATGCTCTACCCGTAAACATCAAGCTGGACACGACTGGCGACTTCCAGCGCGATCAAGTTACAGTGATCTACAATGTCGACGGCCAGCCAGTCGGCAGCGTGCTCAACTTTGCTGTAGTAAGCAAGCAAGCGCGAAACATAGTGCCTCGGGGCGAAAACGCAGGGCTTGACTCCACTCACGTGAATGTCGTGCGGGCTTTCAAAACGGTAAATCTTCGGGACGGTGCGGAAGGCGAAATCAAATTCGAGCTTCCTCCCCGAGTCGAACCCAAGAACTGTGACATAATCGCCTATGTTCAAGACGAAAGGCTACGTGTGTTGGGTGCCAGTTCCCTCTCGGTAGGGGACAGTGAAAAATAAATAATGATGATCATGACGCGGACAGCCTGCCTGCAATTCGTTAAGCTGATTGTCCAGGAGAACTGCAAAGTAGTAGGCACACTCCGTGTGCAGTAACCGGCTTGGTGAAATCACCGCGTTTTCTCACGCCGCCACGGCACACGGAGTGTGCCTGCTACATTCAGGCAGACTTTGCAGTTCTCCTGGCTGATTGTCGATCAGGAACTTACTCATGAATGACAACGCCAAAGACAAAATCACTCCCGCTGAAGTTTATTTCAATCGGCGCGCTTTAATCCGCTCTGGCATCCTCTTGGGAACCGCCGCCGGCACGGGATTGCTCTATCGCCTACTCAAAGGCGTACCGATGCCAACGATCGAAACGCGCGAGCTCGCGCAAGTTGTCGCCGCTCAAGAGGCTCCCGCTGCCAGCGGCTTTTTCGTTGATGAGCCAAAAACATCCTTCGAAGCAATCACCAACTACAACAATTTTTACGAATTCACCACCAACAAAATGGATGTTGCCCGTCTGGCAGCGAAATTCAAGACCGACGGCTGGCAATTGGCCGTCGAGGGCCTTGTCAATAAACCTCAAGTGTTCAGTCTTGATGATTTGGGCCAATTTGGTCCCCCCGAAGAGCGCGTCTATCGTATGCGGTGCGTTGAAGCTTGGTCGATGGTCATCCCCTGGGCTGGCTTCCCGTTGGCAAAATTGCTCGATGCCGTCGAGCCGCTGCCCGCTGCCAAGTACGTAGCATTTGAAACATTGCTCGCCCCCGACCGCATGCCAGGGCAAAAAACTGACGTCCTAGAATGGCCCTACATAGAAGGCTTGCGGCTAGACGAGGCCAGACACCCACTCACGATTTTAGCCACGGGACTTTATGGTCGTGAGCTACCACCTCAGGATGGCGCGCCAATTCGCCTGGTCGTTCCCTGGAAATATGGCTTCAAGGGAATTAAGTCGATTGTCAAAATTTCGCTCGTCGCCGATCAACCCGTCACCTCTTGGAATCGTTATGGACCGGATGAGTATGGGTTCTACGCCAACGTGAATCCCGCTGTGGACCACCCGCGCTGGAGTCAGGCCACCGAACAACGCATCGGCGAATCAGGCCGTCGCGATACCCTCCCTTTCAACGGCTACGCCGACCAAGTCGCTCAACTCTACGACGGAATGGACTTGAGTACCAATTTTTAGAACCGTGAATCTCTGATCGACCGTTTATGAGCAAAGCGAAATTCTACAAAACTCTGGTGTGGGTCAATGGCGCGATTCCAGGCCTGATGCTTGCCTGGGATGCCTATTACGGCCGCTTGGGTGCCAACGCCGTGAACGATGCGTTACGCACCACGGGGCTACTCGCACTCATCTTTTTCATGCTCTCGCTGCTTGTGACACCTTTGCGGCGTGTCACCAAGTGGAACGAATTGGTGGCAGTCAGGCGCCCGCTGGGTCTCTGGGGCTTTTATTATGTCTGCATCCACTTGGCGATTTATGTCGGCCTCGATCGAGCCTTGAATCTCACCAGCACCGTCGAAGAAATTCTTTCGCGGCGCTACCTGCAAGTCGGTTTTTTCGCCGTGCTGTTATTGACGCCCCTGGCGATTACCTCCAGCGATTCCATGGTCCGGCGACTCGGCGGCAAACGCTGGAAGCTCCTCCATCGCTTGGCTTATCTCGCAATTGCCTTGGGTGTCTTGCACTATTATTTGCTGGTGAAATCCGACGTCCGCCAACCGCTCGCTTTTGCGGGGCTACTCGGTTTGCTGCTGGGATCGCGCTTCGTTTGGCACTATCGCGATCTCCGTCAGGCAGCCCAACAAAAGCCGAAATCCGTGACCTCCCGAGCTCCACTCAAACGCTCCTTTTGGAAAGGCGAGCTCCGCGTTGCTCGGATCTTCTCGGAAACCTCAGAAGTTCGCACCTTTCGACTCGTCGCGGTCCACGGCGGTCCGCTTCCCTTCGACCACCAACCGGGGCAATACCTGACTCTCGAACAACAGATCGAGGGCCGCCGCGTCATCAGATGTTACACCATTGCCTCGGCTCCCTCACGCTCCCGCTACTGCGAGATCAGCGTCAAACGCGAGCCACTTGGTACCTCTTCGCGGCATTTGCATGACCACGTCCGCGAAGGGGATCGCCTCAAAGTCTCCGCGCCGGCGGGGCATTTTGTTTTCGATGGCAAGGGTTCCGACCGAGTCGTATTGATTGCCGGAGGAGTCGGCATTACTCCCTTGATGTCAATGGCCCGCTACCTGACTGATTCCTGCTGGCCGGGAAGGATCGACTTTCTCATTGCCGCGCGCACTCCCGACGGCATTATCTTCCATGAAGAGCTGAAACATTTGTCGGCCCGCTTTCCGAATCTGCATGTACACATCATTCTCTCGGCCGCTGAAGGCGATCCCACTTGGTCCGGCGCATGTGGCCGGCTCACTCGCGAGGTGCTCGAAAAGTGGGTGGACGACTGGCAAACGCCGCTGGTGCATCTCTGCGGCCCAAAACCGATGATGACGGGTGTGACCGAATTACTTGTCAGCATGGGAGTTGCGGCAGAGCGGATCAAAACCGAAGCCTTCGTGTCCCCAGCCATCGATCCGCCACTGACCGATGGGGACGTGTCGGCAAAGCTGGATGGCGATCTCACGATGATTGCCGAAGATGCCGGCATCCACTTCGCGCGATCCTCCAAATCAGGCCGTATCACCAAGAATGTGACGGTCCTCGAAGCGGCGGAAGAAATCGGAGTCAATCTTCCATTCGAGTGCCGCAGCGGGGTGTGTGGCCAGTGCAAGACCAAGCTCAATGGTGGACGAGTACTTATGAACGCTGAGGACGCGTTACTCGATAGCGAAAAGCAAGCTGGCTATATCCTCGCCTGCCAAGCACATGCGCTCGAAGATTTGTCCGTCGAAGCATGAAGAATAACTGCAAAAGAGTGCACTGTCATCGCTACCTCCCATTAGTGCCTTCTTATTAGCGCCTTTGAGCGTGAATCAGCGGTCACTTTTTTTGTGGCTTTTCGTGCCTTTTCGTGGCCATCCTCCTCCCCAAGAAATTCGCGCCTCGGTTTGGCATCAAAATCGTGAGCCGCGGGTTCTTCGGCTTCAGGACATATCTCAAAGAACCTGACGCTAGCGCGTGGTGGCTCAGAGGAGTTCGTAAGGTGAGTAATAAAAAGCCAACATCGCCCACGATCAACCGCACATACCGCCAAAGAATGTCGCGATGGTGAGGGTCTCACCCCCCTTCCTCGCAATCCGTAGAAAAAGTGGGTGAGGCACCAACAAGTGACTTCTCTCACGTCGAAGCACGGAATTCCCGGAGCAGCAACGTTGGCTCAGCCTCACCCACCCTACTTCTATCCACAGAATGCGAGAACCACCTACTATTATGATGTATTAACACCACAGTTTCGGAAACAAGCTCTACGGGTTTTGCGCGTTCAGTTTCATCATCAGCTTCTCATGCTCGGCCAACGCTTTTTCCAATGCGCCGTCGATATCGTCGCAACACTTCATCGTCCCAGCACCGTCGACCATTTCCATCTTGCACATCTCATCCATTTGCGCGTGAGCTTTCATGGCGTCGGCCAAATTCTTTTCAATGGCATCCAACGCGGCTAGTGTTTCCTTGTCACTGCTTACTTTGCGAATCTCTGCATACTGAGTTTTCGCAGCCGTAATATTGTGGCCCACGCCGTCAGCCTCATGTTGGGCAATCCGTTGATTGACCGAGGGCGCTTGACGGGCGTATCCTCGATACCCACTGGAGTAGTCCCGGGCATGGCGAATCGACCGCCCCGCCGAGTTTCCCCAGAAAGGCGTGCTGTAGTCGCCGCGGGCCTTGGCTGTTCCGACCGCTGGAGCGGCGGCCAAGTGATTTGCCGCTAGTACCGACAACATCAAAACGGCAACACTTGTAATCCCTAAAAAAATTTTCATCGAAAATCTCCCTTAACCCGGATTTCCCAGATGACTTCCCGCACAATGGCACGCGATTTGCGCCACACCTTGTAAAAACAGCGGTTTGTACGCTCAACATGCCATCGTGA
>JAWXAV010000202.1:0-20009 GCA_034439695.1 Bythopirellula sp.
CGCTAGCAGCTTAGCGGGAGGTGTCGGGGATGATGGTGCAGCCGCAAGCCCATCCGCTTGCGTCTTCGCGATTCCCATATCTGGCTCAGAAACCCGCGCCTCTTGTTGCACCGAACCACCCGGCACCAAACTCCGATCCTCGCGCACGCGCACCGCAAAACTCAACTCGGCACCATCCTGCACCTTGTATTTCGACAGATCGAGCTCAACCGTCGCCTTGACTTCGGTTGCTCCCTCTTGCTCGCCGAGTGGAATCGGGATCGTGTCGAGTACGCGTGGCTCCGCGCCCGCTTTGCCACTTTCGTCATACACAACAAGTTCCGCGCTACCGACACGCACATCATCCTTCGCCACAAACGTCACCGGCACCTTGTCATCGGGCCGCACGGCGACTTCCTCGTTGGGCGTGAGAATCCGCACAACCGGCGGTTTGTCGGGCCGCGCCTGCACGCTGCACTGCGGCGGGCGACGATTCGTGAGTCCATGTTCTTCCTCCAAAATCGGTGAGAGCGCAATGTTTTCCGTGAGCTTCACTTCCCAGCGATACCAACCGTCGGCATCCATCAACAGCGACTGCTTCTCGCCACCCGTGAGATCAAGGTACATCTTGGCCACCGGTTCACGCGGCTTGAACGCGAACTCGAGCGTGCTTCCCGTGAGTGCCGACAAACGGCGGGGCAACTTGTCAAACTCTTGGGGTTTCTGTTGCGTATAGTCCGGCGGAATCACCTTAAGCGTCGCCGCGGCCAACTCCGGCCGATCCGCCACCGCAACTTCCTGCCATTCGGTCTGCCCATCACCCGCCCGCAAACGATAACGCAGCGGCTCCTTCACCGACCGCACCCGATGCGAGAGCCGATTTTGTTCGTCCCCCCGAGGCACGAGCGTGATCGTTTGCTCGTCCGCTCCCACGGGATTCAAGAACAGCGTCGCCTCGCTCACGGGCGTCCCCTTCAATTCGGCGGCAATCTCCAGCGATTCGCCGCGGGCGACCACGCCGTGCTGAGAAACGGCGTGAATTTCGGTCGCCGAGATGTTGGCCATCGGCAGCCAAAATCGTTTGAATAGAACCGCCGTGCGATGCGAATCCAAAATCGCCGCGAACACCAAAATCGCCGCCACGGCGGTCAAGCACCACGCCGCGCGAGTGAAACCATTCAGCCGCACGACATCGAGAGGATCGACGTGGGCAGAATATTTGTTGGCTTCCTCGTCGACTTGACGGAACATGGCGGGATGCACGTCGCGCGCCTTTTCCGGGGCCGAAAGCTCGGCGATTGTCGACCAGCGCTCTTCCAAATTGGGCACGCTCCGATCCACGTCCGCCGCGACACGTTCGACGCGATTCACATACCGCCACGCAGCCACGATCCAGGCGACCAGCGTGAATCCCGTTGCCGCGAGCGCAGAGAGTGTCAACAGCGACCGCCACGTCGGACTGTAGAGCGTCGCCCAACGGTCAATCGCCATGGCCAAGCCCATGGCGGCGAGCAGGACAACCAAGCCACCGACCAGCGCCGTCCCAAGTCGCACTTTCCAAGCCCGCGCACGGACTGCTTCCAGCTTGTCAGCCACCGCCAACGGTACGCGAAAATCTTGCGAGTATTGAGTCATAATTAAGATCTCCTAAACAAAGCCTTTGGCCTTGCGCACGATCCATTCCACAAATAAGCAACCAAGAATAATCCACAAATTCGCCCAGCGATCCCACAAGGGAGTCCGCTCGATGTTTTCATGCACTTCCGGTGAAAGCGAGGCGAGCTGCAACACCTCGGCCACGGCGGTGGGGGGCACCACTCGGCCCCCCGTCGTCTTGGCAATTTGCTCGAGTAGTGCCCGATCACACCGCGTGTCCATCATCTCGAGACTGTCGCTCGACTCAATCGACACCAGCGAGCGCACATTCTTCTGTTCCGTTTGGCCACTGAGCAATTGATCGACAACGGAGCCCTCGACCAAAATCTCGTAAGCACCGGGAGCCAAACCTTTCAGCGCGGCGGTGTACCGGCCAGCCATTTCCTCATCAGCCACCAGCGGCACGCTCGACACGGTTTCGTCCAACACCCGCGCGGCAACTTGAACTTCTTGATCGGCAAGCGGTCGGCCCGTTTGATCTTTGAGCCACACCGTCACCTCGACCGGTTCATTCACGGCATAATGCGTCTGATCCGTGGAAAGTCGCACGAGATCAAAACCGCTTCCCAAATTGGTGGCGGTGATCCAACGTAACATCTGCCCCCAAAAGCGATGATGCCGGCGATCATCGCGGCGGAAGCGCAATTTCCAAGTTTGTGGGCTGGCAAGATACACGACTTTGCCGGCCCCCACTTGGTGCCAACAAAGAAACGCGGCCTGTTGGGCCTGGTCGTCGGCTAGTTCCACCGCAACTCCGTAGGGAATGGCCTCGATCAACGTGCGAGCGGTTGCTTTGGGTTTGCAAAACACCGAAACCCCGCCGAGCGGTTTTTGATCGTACACGTCCTGCCAAGCCATCTCGCTCAGCTTCGCGCCGTCTTCAATAGCCAACGCACTATGCACGCGTCCTTCGTCGGTCAGCGACACGGTGTAACTGTCGTACATCGGTCCCGGCATCGCCTCCACCGGCAAAAGCTCCATCAACGGTTGGCCTTCGTACGATTGCGGCAAATGATCGCGACCGGCAATCAGAATGAGATGGCCGTTCCGCTTCCGCACATATTCCACGAGCGCTTCCTGACTCACGCGGGGAAGTTGGCGGGGGCTGATGTCGCCCAGAATCACGACGTCGTACATCGCCCAATCATCGACCGTGCGCGGAAACTGCGGTTTCGTCGCTAGGTTCCCCGTGCCGCGCAAGCGGGGAAAAAACAGCAGCTCATCGCATTCGACGTGCGGATCGCGGCGGAAGAGTTGCTGCAAATAGCGGTACTCCCACTGCGATACGCCATCGGAAAGCAGCACTCGAAACTTATCCTTCACGACTTCCCACGAAACGGGCGTGACATTGTTGGCCTGACTCGCTTCGCCATCGACGGGTTCCAGCGCCAGTTCATATTCCTGCCAACCCAGTTGCTCGGCATACACATCGAACTGGACGCGACGGTCGATACGATCCCCCGTGAATTCGAGCGGCTTGCGGTCGATGATCTTTCCTTCGTGCCGCAGCACGATCTCCGATTGCAAACCATCGCTGTCAAACGCGGTAACAATCGCTTCGATCACGGCCGAATCGCGCTCCACAACCGTCGACGGGGCTGAAACGCGATGCACCACCAGATCACGCACCAACGCGGCGCTCCCCACCGGCACGACAAACACCGGCAGATCGTTAAGCTCCGCGGCAACTTCCTGCGGCGCGGCACCCTCCAACGTCGTGTGTCGGCCGTCGGTGTAAATCACCGCCAACCGCGTGGCGTCGGCGGTCCGCGCCTTGGTGAGTTGCTCGAGCACACCGCTTAAATTTGTGGCGGCTACGGCCCGTACTGGCCTATCAGGTTCTTCACTTTGCGGGTCATTTTCCCAGGCTCGTTCCGCCGACACGGCCGTCAGCAACGCATCAAATCGAAAACGATTGACGCGTACATCGTCGGGCAGTTCCGTGAGTGCGCCCCGCTCCAAAGCTTGCAATGCCTCGACGGTTTTTTCTCGGCGGTTCTGATTTTCGGCTGCCGCGAAAGTCTCGCTGGTCTCTGCAACTCGTTCTTTCAACAGATCGCTCGCCAAACTGTCGATGCGCCGCTGAGCGCCTGACAATCCCTCCGAGAGTTGGCCCAGTGAAGTCGTCAGCTCTTCCACCGCCGAGTCGCTCCGATCCGTGACGGCTTGCTTCGCGGCGTCCAGCGACTCGGCAATCGGACCTTCAATAAGAGTTTCGACCCGTGCGAGTCGTTCGACAATGTCATCGCGGCTGCCGGCGAGTTCGCTACTGATCGTTTCGCAATGCATACCTGCTCTGCCGACGGCCACGCGCACCGATTCCAGACAACCGCGCAACTTGTCGAGTGGCCGATGTTCGGCCAGCAATCGCGTAGTTGTTTCGCAATGCTGATGCGCCACGGCCAGGGCCACAGCGGCGCGATCCGCGGCGATCATCGCCAACTCGCCGGGCTGCGGATCGCTGGTTTCCCTTTCAGCGGCCAGATTCCAACGTACTTCCTCCGCGCCATCGGGCGGATCAACCACGTTCATGCTTTCACTTTGATCAGCGATGATGGCAACCGATTGCGGCGTGCTGCTGCGCTCGATTGTTTCGATCGTCGGCCCGACGGCCATCCAGAGCGCCAAACCCACGGCAGCGAGGCGCGTGAACCAAAACAAAGTGGCCCAAGCCATACCAATCGCGCGGCGATCGCGGATCAACAACCACGTCGTGAACGCGACCAACAACAGACCCACGATGATCGCTGTCGGCAGCGCAAGCGCCCCGTCGAAGATCAGATTTTCGGACTGTTGGTTAGGAAACGGCATGGGAAATTCAAATCTCAAACAGAGGTGCTCAAGGCCGGACCACTACGTTGCCGCGTGATCCAGGAAGAAATCAAAAGCTCCAGTGCCAGCAACACAATCAACGCCACGAGCAACAACTGCCAAATCGGTTCTTGTTGAGCGGTCGATTCTTCAACGACTTGCGTCTCGGGCAGTTCCGTGCCAAAGATCACGCCCGACGCCGCAATGGCCTCGCGCTGCAAATCATCGATAAAATTTAATTGTGATTCTTGCGGATCACGGGCGACATGAAAGGGCATACTGCCCGAACTGCCGGAGTCTTCGTACAGCACGCGGTAACTCCCCGGCAAATGTGTTTGCCAATAGCGCACCACTTGCGCGTCCGCGAGTTCTTGTCCCGCGAGCGGCACCGTCGTCCCCGCGGGAGTGAGCAGCTTCACTCCATCGGCATCCGCGCTGGCGGGCAGCATGGCAACCAACGCACTGCCCGGCGCGAGATTGTAACGAGCCGACGTGGGGGCGGAGAGATAATCAAGCCAATCCGAGACCAGCACCACATAAGCTTTCAATTGCGGCAAGTTGCTCCACTCCAGACCGAGGGGAAACGATTGCACAATGACCCGGCCATTCCCCACATAATTCTCAACCACCAATGGTGTCCCGTCACCGGCTTCCAACAGCACGTTTGTTTCCGGGTCGCCTTCCCCACGAGCGGCGAATTGCCAATGCATGGAGACCCGCGCTTCGTCGATATCAAGTTGCGTCGTGTTCGCCAACTGGGCCGTCGCGGGATGATCGCGTCCTGGGGGGTGAATCATGCCGGCTTCTTCGCTCGCCGAGTCGTTTTCTTGCAAACTTTCCAAGGGCAGGGGGCTCAAGCCGTCGCCGTCATCAAACAGATCGCGATTGAAACTTGTCCGATCAACGTTTTCGCCAAGCGCGATCCACAACCCACCTCCTTCGCGGACAAAGTCATGCAGCTTGGCAATCGTTTCGTCATCCCCTTCAACCAGATCGGTGAGGATCACCGCGCGATACTGCGTGAGGTTCGCTTCGGCCAGATCGCTCGGTTCGATGATCGTGGGACGATAAACCGCGTGCCAGGGCTGGGGTTCTTCACCGTTATAACCCAGCGCCGCGGTCAAAAACTCCCGTGCTGATTTCTCGCTGTCCGTGAGCTCAGGGTTATCAACGAGCAAGACGGGGATCTCATCGGTCACTTCCAACACAACCCCTTCCTCTTGATCGAGCGGCACTTGATCCTCGGCTTCGATACGACAACGGATGAGATAGGTTCCGGCGTCTTTCCGCCGCAACGAGGTCGAGACTTCCGTCGTGGCAGCGGGAGTCAAGGCATTCAAGGCACTTGTGCCAACCACCTCGTCATCCACCAACCATTCGACGACACCCGCCGCGTGGTCCTGTTCGCCAAGATTGGCGACCTGCGCGCGAACTTGAATTTCTTCACCAGGACGAGCGATCTTGCGCGAGACTTCCACAGCCTGCACGGCGAGGTTGTCGACCCGTGATTCCGCGAGACCACAGTCGATGATCTGCACCGTCGTGGGTATCTCGGCTCCGCTCACTGTCTCACCTAACTGTTTCCATGCCTGCTCAGCCTCGAGCTGCCAACTTCGCTCTTGATTGTCGGTGAACACCACGACTCGCCGCGAGGCTGGTTTTTCCGCGGGATCCAAATGGACCACCGATAAGAGGCACGTCAGCAAATCCGCGCTGCCGCGCGAGGGTTCGGCCCCTTCGATCAGCGAACGAATCTGATTGATCCCCGCGTAGTCGCCAGCGATCCCCTCGGCGGTGAGCCATTGACCACCCCCCGCAGCGAGCATCACATGCACTTGGTCGTCGCTGGCAAGTTCATCGAGAAACGCAATCGCATTGTCCTTGAGTTGATCGAACGCGGAAGTGTCGGCTACCGTGCGTGACATGGAGAGTGAATTGTCCACCACGAGCACGATCTCCCGTTCGCCCGCGGAACCCCACCAACGGCTACTCACCAGCGGACGAGCCAGGGCAAAAATCAAGGCCAGCACGACCGCGGTCCGCAAGAGCATCAGCAAGATTTCTTCCAGCCGTTCCCAACTACGGCCCTTCGTAAGCGCTTTCTCTAGAAACTGCATCGCCCCCCAGTACACCATGTCCCGTTGCCGACCACGATAAAGGTGGATCAGCACCGGCACGGCTGCTAGCGGCAGAGCAAGCAGAAATAATCCACTGAGAAACGACACGGCGGGTTTCCAAATTTATTGTCAATTCAACGGGTACGGGCCAATGTGGCGGTCCTCTGCGCGGCGCGGCGCCGCAGGTATTGAGCCAATGTTTCTCCCAAATCTTGATCGGTCCGCAGCGTCACCAAATCCGCCCCCACGTCAGTGAGTGTTTCACGCAGTTGTTCACGGAACGCACGGAACTCGGCGAGATACTGTTTGCGGAGCGTATTGGGATTGATCTGCATCCGTCGCGGGAGCTCCAAGTCTTGGAAAAATGATTCTCGCTTAAAAGGGAAATCGAGCTCCTCGGGGGCGAGAATCTGAAACACCAACACGTCGTGTCCGCGCAAACGAAATTGTTCGAGGACATGCTTCAATTTCGCAACGTCGCCAAAGCAATCGCTGAGCAAAATCACCATGCCTCGGCGTTTCAAGCGACCGGTCAGGTCTTGCAACGATTCATCAAGCTTCGATTTGCCACTCGCGTCAATCCCTTCGAGCACGTTGATCACTCGTGAGAGATGATTCGCGCGGGGCTGGGGCTTGACATAATCGCGCAAGCGTTCGCCCACGACGGCCAGACCCACGGAATCACGTTGCCGCAGCAAGAGATGCCCCAAGCAGGCGGTGGCCATCTGCGCGTACCTCCACTTCGTAACGGTCGACATCCCAAACTGCATCGACCCGCTGGCATCAACAATCAGCAGGGCCTGGAGATTCGTTTCGTCATCGTAACGCTTGACATAATAGCGGTCAGTCTTGGCGAATTTTTTCCAATCGAGTTGACGAATGTCGTCGCCTTGCGCGTAGGGCCGGTACTCGGCGAAATCGGTGCAGCCCCCCTTATGGGTCGAGCGATGTTTCCCCGAGAGAAACCCGTCGACCACCGTGCGCGCGATGACCTCCAAACGGCCGAGCTTGGTAAGCATCTGCGGATCGAAAATCGGTTTTGTGGGGACGCCGACTTTAACTGCCGACATCGGCAAACGAACCGTCGGACTTACGCCCGGTGTTTGCCGTGCTCGCAGAGAATCGACGAATTGTTGGACGCGAGGTTGTTCCACGGCTACTTTCAAACTTTCGCGGCGAGCGTGCTGCGCTCGAGCAGCGTGTTGACAATGTCGTCGGTGTCGAGACCCGCAGCCTCGGCATTGAACGTGGGAATAATCCGATGCCGCAAGACGGGGAGCGCGATCGCATGAATATCCGCCGTTGTGGCGTGACAGCGTCTGTGCAACAGCGCCCGCGCCTTGGCGGCTTTCAAGAGTGCCATACTTGCCCGAGGGCCGGCACCATACTGCACCTTGTCACGCAATTCGGCCGGGAGCTTGCCTTCATCGGGGCGCGTCATACGCGCCAAATCCACCGCGGCATCGTAGACATGGTCGGCCACAACCACCTTGGGCACAAGCTGCTGCATCTCCAGCAATTGCTGCACGTCGATCACTTGCTGCGTCGTGTGCGAGTAGTCGGTCGTTTGCCGGCGACAGATTTCGAGTTCGCCTTCGCGGCTGGGATACTCGACTTTGATTTTCATCAAAAAGCGGTCGAGCTGCGCTTCCGGCAGCGGATAAGTCCCTTCCACTTCAATCGGATTCTGCGTGGCCAGCACAAAAAAAGGATTCGGCAGGCGGTAAGTTTTTCCGCCGACGGAAAGTTGCCGTTCTTCCATCGCTTCCAAGAGCGCGCTTTGCGTCTTGGGCGGCGTGCGGTTAATTTCGTCGGCAAGCACCAAGTTCGCAAACAGGGGGCCCTGCAAGAAACGGAACGCGCGCTTGCCCGTGGTGTGATCTTCTTCCAACACGTCGCCGCCGGTAATGTCGCCCGGCATGAGGTCGGGCGTAAACTGAATCCGGTGGAAGGTGAGATCCATTAGCGACGCCAACTGCGAAATCAACAGCGTCTTCGCCAGTCCCGGCATACCCTGCAGGATGCAATGACTCCGGCAGAGAATGCCAATCATCAATTGCTCGGTCACTTCGTCCATCCCCACGATCACACCGGAAAGCTCTTCCCGCATCCGCTCGTAGGTGGCGTAAAGATTATCCACCATCCGAGTCACTTCCTCGGGACTGGCGTGGGGGGCAAGTGTGTGGTTGGTCTCAAGCACGGGTTGATGGTTCTCGCTCATGATGGTTCCAATATCTGCGAGGTGGGAGGATTCTTATCGAGAGGTTAAAGCTCGAGGCCTATTAACGATAAGATGCCTGGCGAGTTGGTGTTTGTTTATGATAACCGTTTTGGGCGTGAAACAATGGTGGTTCGTTGGCGTGGACAGATTATTGGCAACTACTTGGTGGTTTCCTGGCTGCCAAGGAGTCCGTCACCGTCGCGGTCAAGTTGCCGAAATTGCTCGCTGGTGCCCAAAAACTCGCTCCGCGACACATCCCCATCGCGGTTGCGATCCATGTCGGTGAACCAAGCGGGCACGCTATCAACTGAACCCTTCGATGGCGTCGCTACCCCGCTTGCGTATTCGCGATCCGCCGCCGTGGGTTCATCAAGCATCTCATGCGCATGCGGACCGCGCGTGATCGCAATCCGAATGGCGGTCGGCTTTTCTTGCGCATCAATTTGCCCATCCCCGTTAAGATCAAGCCCGGCCAGCATCTGGGGCAAGTTGCGACATTCGCGCGGCGACAGACGCCGATCACCGTTACGATCAGCCAAGCGAAACAGCGGATAGCCGTCCACGGCCGCGCCGATGGCAATCTGTGTCGCCGCGGGTTCCAAGGCTTCCTTCTCTTTCAACTCCCCAGCGGAAAATTCCAAGTACTCGGCACCGCGCGAAACCGTCACCATTTTTTCACTTTGCGAATGTTCTTCCGGATTCGCCGTTAGCAAAGCAACTTCATTCTCACCCTCCTGGCCGCCGAGGGAGACACGCAGCCTCACATCGGCCTGTTCGTCGAGAAGCGTTTCCAAATCCGTTGGCGTGAGCGTGGGATCACCGCTGGCGATGCGAGTCAAAAGGGCCGACGTGTTGGAAGCAGCCGATCCTTGCTGCTCCGTCGCACGTCGGCCGTAGGCAGCTTGCAAATGGGAGTTTAACTGCTGCCAATTGGTTTGCTCATCAAGTACCATCAGCAGGGGATAGCTGTGTGGCGCGGTCGTGGTGCGCGTTCCCATCGCGAATAATTCTTCCAGCTCCACAATGCTGTTTTCATCAACGTCGGCTTGGGACAACCGCTCCGTGGCCGCGGCAATTTCCGCGGCGCTCAAACTCTGGTTCCCATCCACGTCGAGCGCGTTCCACAGTGGCGCGAAGCCCACGCGCTGCCAATTCATGGCCGGACCCAAAGTTAAGATCGCCGGCCCGCCCGTCCACTCGGCCAACAGCCAACGCACTTCCTCTCGGTCGGCTTTGACGTCGGACGAAGCCATGTAATTCACCAACCGCTGGGCCACGGTCCGCGCCGCGCGCCGTTTCACTTCCACGCCGGGCTTTTCTGCTTCTTTATTGTCGGCATCATCTTTTTTCTTCGCTTCTGACTCTTTCTCGGAATCCTCCGCGAGTGTTTCTGTTTCTTTGTCAGCGTCCTCTTTTTCTTCCGGCAACTTTACGTCCGTCGTCTCTTCTGGCACAGGCACACTCACGGCCTCACGCACGAGCGATTCCACCGTCGCATGTTCCAGCAGATCGTCGATCAACTTCTCACGCGCGGCGGTATAAGGTTCGCTCTCCACATAAACGGCAATGTCGACCAGCGTAGGCCGCTCGGGTCCAAGCACCAAGAGTCGCACCCAGGGATTAGCGCGATCCACTTGTTGCGGGATTTGCCATTGGCCGTCACCAGCGCGGGAGTAATTCGCCAGCGGATCGGCTTGTGTCGTTTGATAACCGTTGACGACCACATTGGCCGACATCTCGTAATCGTTGGCTTGAGCAGCGATTTGCTGCACGGCGCATGTGGCGAGTGGCTTTTCGTTGAGAACTTCCTCCGACCTGGTGACATCACCGCTTGCGCAAACCGTTAACAGCGCTATGACGCCCCGCCAAACCGGCGACTGATTGAGTCGCGGCAGAAAAGTCGCCCAGCTTGTTCTTGCAATGTGCATTGTTTCATCGCATCAAGAAATGATTTCATCGATGGCCAATCCCTCGACAATCGCGATGGGCCGGCCGGAAGTCGACATGTTTTGTGTTTCAGGGGCCACGCCCAGCGCAGTACACAGGGTCGCGAGCACATCGGTGACCGAAGTTTCGCCATCCTCGACGTGCATGCCGTCCTTGCTGGTCTGGCCGTAGACTTGGCCCCCTGCGATACCGCCGCCGGCCATCACACACGACCAGGCCTGCGGGAAATGATCGCGGCCACCGGCACCGTTGATCTTCGGCGTGCGTCCGAATTCACCCATCCATATAATGGTGGTCTGCTCCAGCAAACCACGGGAACGCAAGTCGTTCATCAACGTCGCCCAACCGGCGTCGAGTTCCTTGGAAAGGGCTTCCACGGCGGCAAAGTTGTTCGCGTGCGTATCCCAGCCGAAGCTGCCGGCAGAGCTTGTGTTGAGCGAAACTTCCACAAAGGGCACGCCGCGTTCCACTAACCGCCGCGCGAGCAAGCAACCTTGGCCAAACATTCCCTTGCCATAGGCTTCGCGAACTTTTTGCGGTTCTTGCGACAAATCAAAAGCCGCCGCGGCATCGCTGTCGATCATGCGCAGCGAATTCTCATAAACCATGCGATGCGCCCGAGTGGACTCAGTCGGATGACGCCCGAGAAAACCCTCTTCCAAGGTCTGCCAAATTTCAAGCCGCCGCTCCATTTGTGCCTCGCTCACACCTTTTGGCGGGGCCAGTGCATCCACCTTGAGTTCCGCAAAGTCGTCACCCGCCACGGGAGCGCCGCTATTGGTTTCACCGACAAACAGCGGGGCGTATTTCGGACCCAAGAACCCCGGGCCAAACGCTTCGGCATTGAAAGCTCGGTAAGGGGCGATGCTCACATACGGCGGCAATTCCATCTCGGTCGACGCCAGTTGTTTGGCTAGGCAAGCACCGATCGCTGGGAATTTTTCGACGCCCATCGGCGCGCGGCCGGTCCGCATCAAATGCGTCCCGCGACCGTGATCCCCCTCCTTGGTACTGAGGCCACGAATGATCGCGAGTTGGTCGGCCTGTTTGGCCAGTTGCGGCAAGTGTTCGCTGAACCGCATTCCTGGCACACTGGTCGCGATTTCCTTGAACTGACCGCCGTTCTCGTGATCTGGCTTCATGTCGAACGTGTCGGTTTGGCTCGGTCCGCCGGCCATCCACAACAGAATGCAATGCCGCCGTCGCTTGGGATCAGCGGCCAACTGCTGAGCAAACGTTGGCAACCAACCGCTCACACTCAAGCCGCATAGGCCCAACGTCGCCGATTGCATCCACCGCCGCCGATCCATTTCGTTCAAATTGGCCATCGTTCGCACCTCGCGTGCCAGTTAATGAATACTGCTAATGAATAAACGTAAATTCCGCGCTGTTGAGCAGCGCCCACAACACGTCGCCCAGAATGCCCAGCCGTTCGCTCGCATCTTTTGTACTTTGCAAATAAGCCAGCAACTTCTCGCGCTCAGCCGCTGAGGGCTCGCGCGAGAGCGTCGCCAAAAAGAGCGTGTCGAGCCGTTGTTCGTCGGTGAAGAACGGCGCGTCGAACGATTTCAACAAGCCGCTGCTCGCCAGGTCGGTCGCCCCATGCACAACCGAGCCGTGCATCAGCGTCAGTGCCTGTGGGACGCCCGCTTGATAATCCGTACGATCGCCCACCGCGGCGCGGAATTGCTCGATGAACGCTTGCCGACTCATGTTCTCCGTGCGCGCCAATGTGCCGTCCGGCGTCTGGCCGGTCATTGCTTCATTGAGCGTCGCGACGGCGATGCAATCAAAAAGTTGGTCCGCCGTAAAACTCTTCATATTCATCCGGGCAAAACACAAGGCTTGCGACGGATCGTCCTTGGGCGAACCGCTCGAAAGCTGGTAAGCCTCGGTCAGCACCAACGCCCGCAACAACTTCCGCAAATCAAAGCCACTCGCCGCGAAGTCGCGCGTGAGCAAATCCAAAACCTCGGGGCAAATTGGCGCGTTATCAGGCCGCATGTCGTCCACCGGTTCAATCAAACCCCGGCCGAACACCTGCTGCCAAACACGATTCACCCCGGCGCGCGCGAAGTGATCATTATTCTGGTTGGTAAGCCACTCGGCCAACTGTTGACGTCGCGAAAGCTCCATGCCCGTTGGATCAGCAGTGCCTTGAGCATCAGGCACATGGTTTTCTGGCAACTGGGGCGGCACAACCGTTTCCGTATCGGGGAGCATCACCTCGCCAAAATCATTATCGTGAACCCGCAACACGAGCGATGTCATTTCCATCTTGCCCTGCGGCCGAGAAATCTGTGCGAAGTGCGCCGCGAAACCCCAAAAGTCCGTTTGCGCGATGCGGTCATCGAACGGGTGGTCATGACACTGCGCACATTCCATGCGCGTCCCTAAAAAGACGCGGGACGTCTTCGCCGCGATTTCCTCGGGATTCAATTTCAAAGCGGCGTAGAACAACAACGGCCCCGATTCACTCACACGGCCCTCGGCCAGCAAGAGTTGCCGCACGATCTCGTCGTAAGGCATGTTCTGGCCGAAGCGGTCGGCCAGCCATGCATCGAATTTGTTCGTCCCGCCATACGTGTTGAGGTCTACTCCCTCGGGCAGCAGCACGCTGCGCCAGACCGCGGCCAGATGCGTGGCGTGGTCGCGGCGCGAAAGCAAATCATCGACCAACCGCTCCCGGCGATCTTCGCCCGGATCGTCAAGGAAAGCGTAGACTTCGCTTACCATCGGAATCCGCCCGATGAGATCCAAATAAACCCGCCGCAGGAATTCGGAATCCGAGGCAGGTTCCGCCGGCGCGATTCCCTGTGCCTGCCAGAAATTGGCGAGCAGTGTGTTGACTTGCTCGACGAGTTCATCCTCGGCAAGCGGCTCAGGTAGCGCAGCCACCGATTGGAATTGAACAGGTTTCTTCGCAGGCACCGCTGCCGCTGCCACATTTTTCAACTCGCCCGTTGGTTGTGTGGCGGCTGGCTGCGTAGCTGCTGATTGGGCCCCACCCGCGACTACCAACTCCTCGACCACCAACTTCTTAATTGCAGCGGCCGGCTCCGACTGTTCAACCGCAGCCAAGGCCGCGTTGATTGGCTTGGCGGAGATGACTCTTGCTTCTCGGGGAACCCCCAGCGCGAAAATCGACTCCGGCCCCTGCTGCGGGTAGGAAAAATCAATGTGATTAGATGCTACTTGTTGATCAACCACCCGACCACTCACCGGCAAGTGCGTCTCGGCATCCAAGAGAAATTCCAAACGCAACAGTTTGTCATCTGCTTGGAGATGGAGCGTGACTTGCAGTTCGATTAAATCGCGCGAATCAACCGTCACTTTTCGCCACGATTCGTCCACGACTCCCCAATCGGTGGCGGCCACTTTGGCAAGTTCAGTCGGCATGTCTTTCATGCCCAACAGCAGTGCTAAGAACTCGCCGCTCATCTGCCGAGGGGCTGCCAACTCGTGTTGATAAATGACGCGCTCGGCCGGATCAAAATTTTCCGCAGTCCCTGCTTGGAAATTCAGATAGACCCGCGCGTCACCCTCTTCACGGGCAACCACCTGGGCCGATTGCGAAAACCAACCAATCGCCGCCCGCTCCGTATTGTTCGTGGCACTGCGCGTGATCGCCTGCACCCATTCACACTTTTCCAGGGCTTCGATCATCGCCGCCCAACCATAAGCCGGTCGGTTGCCCCACAAACCCACCGCCAGCAGCAAAGCCGCCGCCGCGGCAGCCGTCGCCAGCACCCGCCAACCCGCGCGGTGTGTTACGCCCGCCGCTTGCGGCTTAGCGTTAGCATAAGCCAACAATTCAAACTCACGATCCAGTTCCGCGGAAAGCCGATCAACAAAATCGTTCGACATCGGTGGCGCGACCAACGCCGACGTCAGCAATTGCTCGACTTGCCGCTCGCTAGCTTCATCGTCAAATTGTTCATGCCCAGCATTCATACCGATACCGTCATCTTTGAGCCGTAAGGCGCTAGCCTCGGGTTATTGGAATTCAAGGCCGTGCGCAGAACCCGACGCTAGCGCGTTCCGGCTCAGGCAATTTCAAAACACGTTCTTTAGAGTTGTTATCTTGGGTTATGGTAATGGTGGTACTGAATGGGCAACATCCGCCACGCCATTCAGCGCGGCCCCGTTCACTGAAGAGGAGCGTTCGCTCAATTCATAACACCGCCGAAATTCTCGACGGGCACGATAGAGCGTGGCCTCAATCCCCTTTTCTGTTTCGTTAAGTCGCTCGGCAATCTCCCGAACACGCAAGCCCTCGGCATATTTCCATTCAAGCACGAGCCGCTGCTTGGCGGGCAGTTGTTCGAGAATCGCCAGCACCCCCGCGCGGGTCTCCGCCGTTTCCAACGCCAAAGTCGGCGAGCTCGACGCACATTCACAAGTATTCTCCCGGCCAATCTTTTCCAGACGATCCTTCAGGCGAAAGGCTTGCCGATGATGATCCGCCACTTTGTGGCGCACCACCGACCTCAACCAACCGGCAATGTGGGCCGATTCCCCTTCAATCGGATTGATGTCGATCTGATGAATGTTCTTGAGCAAGGCCAGCATCGTTTCGCTCACCACGTCTTCGGCAATATGCACGTCGCCAACCTGGGCGTACGCATAGCGCCAAGCCAGAGGCAGGTAGCGCGTATACAGCACTTTCCAAGCCTCGGCGTCATGGTCACACGCCGCACGCAGTAGTTCAGCGTCGGTCAAACTCGCACCTCGGTAGGCCGCTGTCGCCAGCCGCCCCCATCTCGGTATTAAGAAACGTAGTTAGCCAGTGGACTCGTCTGGACAAAGGACAAGGATACTTCGGACCGAGCAGCAACTTCTTGCCGCCCGCTCCTGCTAACTGACAACATAGTCGTTCCGAGCCCAGAAATCACGCAGGGGGATTATTTTCGCGGATTTCGCAGATAAACAAGGCGAGCGGGGGACGTAAGTCCCCTGCATGGGCGACGACGGCAACATCCCCAGCGGTATAAGCGATGCACATCCAGACTGGGTCAACTCACGGTCGGTTATGGGCTTACTTTCACAACCCAACGAGTTAATTGGACTAGAACGAAGCCGAAATGGCTGAGGCGTTAAAGACGAGGATCAATCGGCTCGCTTTCCAAAGCCAATACGCCAAAAACACACTCGTGGACACGTCGAAGCGGTTCTCGACGGACGAAGCGTTCGAGGGCCTCGACGCCCAACGCGAACTCACGAAGCGCGAGCGAGCGTTTTCCGCCCAGACCACGATTGCGGAGCCGTGCGAGATTTGATTGACTCGTGTAATCGGGGCCGTAGATAATTCGCAGGTACTCGCGACCACGGCATTTGACGGCGGGCTGAACCAACCCCTTCTTACTCTTCGCAATGAAGTCGAGTGGTTTGACGACCATGCCTTCGCCGCCACGTTCGGTGAGTTCCGTCCACCAGGCCGACGCCTCATCAACTTGTGACGGATCAGTAACGTCCACCAATCGGTGCGGAGTGGCTAGCAGCAGTTGCGGGTCGTGAGCGCAAATTCGTGCAAGCGTTTCCATTTGCCATTGGTGGTTCTGCCCAACATGCACTCGATCTTCGGTCGCCAAAAGGTGGAACGGTGCGAGCTTAAAATCATTCAGCGACTCGACCGGCCAACAGTAGCTGCGATAGGCCGCAACAAACTTGCCTGCCGATTCTTGCCGATGCTGAAAGTCAGCGAGCAGCGATTCGAGCGATCCTGACTCTGCGGGGTTAATTCGCGCCGCAGCCTTCTGAATCGAAGCGATCACTGCCGGCAAAGCGGCCTTTGCTGCCGCCCCAACGGCCGCGTATTGCAACTTCAACAGTTCTTGGGCCTTGGCTGACCACGGCATCAGTTCACAATCGAGAACTGCCCAAGTCGTACTGAACTCGTTCCAGAAGTTCGCTGCGGTCAATGCCGTACGCACGCGATCAAGCAGTGCCGATTCCAATTGCGAATCGTTGAAAAACTTCCGACCGGTGCGAGTGACAACGATCCCAGACTCGCCCTCGACACCAAACCGCTTTCTGGCAGCTTCTTCGTCCTGGCAAATCACAACCACAGCCCGCGAACCCATGTGCTTTTCTTCACACACCACGTGCGGCACTCCTTGACTGCGGAAGTATCCAAAAGCCTCGTCAGGATGCTCCAAATAGCCTTCTCGACCGGATGTTTCCGAAGGCGACATCGTTGGCGGCAGATAAACGAGCCACTTCGGGTTGGCCGCGAATCGGCTCATCACTTCCAGCGCGGCTGTGCCATTCTCTTCGCGGACAGTCACATTGTGCCGCAGCCGAGTAGAAATGATCCGCTTCCCCGATACATCCGCGAGGTCGAGCAGGTCGTCGTGCTCGTGCTGTGTGGACAGTGATGGTGATTTCTGCTCGTCAGCAAGAAATGGTCGTGCAGGCTCGCAGTACGTCTCCCGTGCTTTAACAGAGACGAACTCCTGCTCCGGATAGCGCAGCGCGGTCAGCGAACCGCCGAACACGCAACCCGTGTCGATGTTGATCGTCTTGTTGAGCCAGTCTGGCTGCGGCACCGGTGTGTGCCCGTAAACAACCATCGCATCACCACGATACTCAGCTGCCCAGTTGTAGCGGACGGGGAGGCCGAACTCGTCTGTCTCGCCGGTGGTCTCGCCGTACAGTGCGAACTCCCGCACCTTGCCCGAACCACGGCCTTGCATCGACTCTTTCATGCCAGCGTGCGCTACCACGACTCGACCGTTATCAAGAACGTAGTGGCTTACAAGACCGTCAAGAAACGAGGCCAACTCCTTAATGAATTGCCCTCGTTGTTCTTCCGGGACGGCGTCGATCTCCGCCAATGAGTTGGCTAGGCCGTGTGTGATCTGGACGTCCTTGCCGCGGAGCTTTTTGAGGAGCTTCATATCGTGGTTGCCGGGCACACACAGCGCCGAGCCAGCGTCGATCATATTTCGCACTAAGCTCAAGCTGTCGATGACTCGTGGACCACGATCGACCAAGTCACCGACGAAAACAGCCTGGCGGCCGACCGGATGTGTGTAGCAAATGCTCGCCCAGCCTGGGCCAGGGTTCTCAACCGGTCGTGACTCATAGCCAAGCTGGGCGAGCAAATCTTCCAATTCGTCGCAGCAACCATGCACGTCGCCGATAAAGTCGAACGGACCATGCTCCTGCCTCCGGTCGTTCCACAACGGCGTTCGCTCGATCGTAATCGCCTCAACTTCTTCGGGCGTTTCAAGCACAAAGACATGGCGAAAGCCCTCACGCTTCAGGGCCTTGAGTGATCGCCGCAATTGTGACCGCTGCTGCCGGATCACATGCGGGCCGAAGTTTCGGTCGGCACGTTCGCGATTTCGATCCTGGCACACGTCCTCGGGCAAATTAAAGACGATGGCAACAGGTAGAGTGTGGTATTCTCGGGCCAACGCCACAAGCGGTTGCCGTGCTTCCTGCTGCACGTTGGTTGCGTCGACGACGGTCAACCGGCCTGCGGCTAGCCGCTTAGATGCGATGAAGTGCAGTACCTCGAACGCATCTTTCGTGGCTGCTTGGCTGTTCTCATCATCACTCACAAGACCGCGGCAGTAGTCGGAGGACAACACTTCGGTTGGCAGGAAGTGCTTGCGCGCGAACGTGCTCTTGCCGGAACCGCTAGGGCCGATCAACACGACAAGCGATAAGTTGGGAATGGAGAGATTCATATATATGACATGGATTCGCTAACCTGACGTTTCACCAAATACTCCTTCAAATACGGCCATCTGCGAGGGCGCTCCGACGTTGGCATCCTCATGTCCGACCGGCAAGAATCGAACGGAGTAATCGAATCGCTTTGCGACGCCGTTCGCCCAATCCTGGAACTCGGTCCGCGTCCATTCAAACCGATGGTCGCCATGACGCATCGTCCCTGCTGGAAGCGTCTCCCACATCACGTTATATTCCTTGTTGGGCGTCGTCAGCACGACCGTGCGTGGCCGGGCGTGCTGAAACACGACTCGCTCAAAGGCCGAGAGTCTCGCGGGGTCGAGGTGCTCGACGACTTCGACGACGGCAGCCGCGTCGAAGCCAGCTAACATTTCGTCGCGGTAAGTGAGCGCTCCGTGGTGCAGCCGGATTCGATCCCGCTGCATACTTGGAAGGCGGTCGAGCTTTAGGCGACGGTGTGCGATTTCGAGCGACCGAATAGATACATCCATGCCCAAGATGTTCGTAAATTGCTTGTCTGCTAGAAGTTCACGCAGTAGCTTCCCTTCGCCGCAGCCGAGATCAACCACGGTTTGAGCGCCGGACGCTCGTATCGCCGACAACACGGCACCGAGCCGCTGTTCATGCAGCGTCTGCTCGCGCTCTTTGGCAGGAACAGCTTCGTCTGCCACATCTCCAATGTCTTCGTCGTCGAGTTCGCCGGGCGACTCCTCGGCCACAAGCCGCGCTAGCGCCTGCCGAGCCAGCCACGGTTGCTTGGCGAGGTAGCGACGAGTAATCAACTCCCGCTCAGGATGGTCAGCGAGCCAGTCGCCCGCCTTCGCGAAGAGCTTCTCAACTTCATCTTTTCCGATGAAGTAATGCTTCCGCAGATCGAAAACAGGGATCAGCACATACAGGTGCTGCAACAGCTTGGCGACAGTTGTCGTTTGCTCCAATTGCACATTGTAGAAAGGACTAACTCCCCAATCGGGGAAATGGTCATCGAGCGGATGTCGTTGGGAGTTGACCACATAGCCCAGCGGTTCAAAAATCCGATGTAGTAATTCCTCGCCGCCGCGCACGGGCAGAACATCGATACAGACCGTCAGCGGAATCGGAACGTCTACAATCTCGGCACGTTCCTTCGATCGGCCGGCCAGCGCGGAGCCAAACACCTGCGAAATGGCTACGCTCATGAACGATGAGGCGACGTACGGCCGATCGTTGACGTACTGGTCCAGCATGCCATCCTTCCAATCGCCTTTGCCGCGAACTAGTCCCACTGGGTCCACGTCGAGCAGCAAGCAAGCAGTACAACGTGTCTCGGTCGCCTCCGGATAGAACACATGAGCTTTGCCAAAACTTAGCTCGAAAGACTGGCACCGATCGGGGTGCTTGTGCAGCAGAAAACCGAGATCGGTCGCGGGAGCACGATTGGTTGAAATAGTCAGCAGCATGACTCGCCCTGTGAATTCACGATATGAATGAGGCTGACTCTAACCCCGGATTTCCCAGATGACTTCCCGCACAATGGCACGCGATTTGCGCCACACCTTGTAAAAACAGCGGTTTGTACGCTCAACATGCCATCGTGA
>JAWXAV010000203.1:0-32206 GCA_034439695.1 Bythopirellula sp.
CACGATGGCATGTTGAGCGTACAAACCGCTGTTTTTACAAGGTGTGGCGCAAATCGCGTGCCATTGTGCGGGAAGTCATCTGGGAAATCCGGGATAAAGAGATATCCGCTAAACAAAGGCGATAGTAGCGAGCTTACTAGGCATATGCATGCGAAGCGTCCTCGAAGCCTTGAGCAATGTGTTGATTGCCTTCGCGAGTACAATGGTCCCTTAAAAGGCAATAATGGCGATAGCAGGAGGTCGAATGAGTTCGCTGACATTGTCCTGGCCCTTTTTCGTTCGCAGAGTGTAGACAACGCGATCCATACTATAAGCGAGAACTTCGAGGGCCTTCAGAAAGACTATGGAAAGTCTATAGAAGATATCTTTTACTCCGACCCACCCTTTATGTACTTGGCAGAGTACTCGCAGCGATACGGCGACGACTATTCCCAGTTCCACGAAGACTTAGAGAAAGCAATCGCAACACTCGCAAGGCTTCCGGATGAAGAAGTGGAACAAGACTCTACTCAGGAACAAAACTGGAAGCTCCCACTTCATCTGATGACCGCTCTACGTGCCAAAGGAAAGGAATACGATGTCGTCGTTATTCTCGACGCCAATCAAGGAATATGGCCTAGCAAGCTCGCATCAACTCCGGAGCAGTTAGAGCAAGAAAGACGACTTTTTTATGTCGCAATAACGAGAACGCGAAAGCGGCTTATTGTACTCGTGAACGACTCAATTCTTGGACATTCTTGCATGGCATCGCAGTACCTTACAGAGATGGGGCTGACACCACGAAGACTCCGAACTAGGTGATTCATGGAATTCCGCATCGCCGACACTTTTACCGCGAGTCTTGCCAGGCTCACCGGGGGCCAAGAATAGGTTCCAGGAACGAATGGCACGTAAATCTCTGTAAGCACTTTCCTCTCTGAATGATATGATATGGACGTAAAAGACCTCGGCAGGTGCCACGGGCTTCGCCCGTTTCTTGATGCCGGGCTGTTTTAGTAGGCTTTATGGTGTTCAAAACCGGACATCGACAACAAGTCGCCTAGGACGCCCGTCGTGGTTTGTCGTTTCTGCGACGGTGTACACCGCTCTGATCCGCTTGCGTTCTGCAGCGCAGCTAACTGAAGAAACAATGGCCAAGAATCATAGCTGAATTGGCCAGCAAAATTTGTTAAAATGACGCCGCACCCATGCTACGTCTTGTTCAAAGCTGAGTCAAACTCGCGCCGAGTTTTGTCGTTTGAGAGTCGTAGCACCACGTGCAAAATCGACGAGAATTTTGTCTGGGGCATGAAGGGAAAACAGCGAAAAATACAAAGTGGAGCCATTTCATCAGCGTACAAAATCGGAACGATGGAATTAGCACTATTCAACCATGAAAACCGTAAACTCAATGAGTTTTGTCCGTCACCAAGTTCGCCAAACGCGGAAATTATCGCATAGAATGCGAATTGGCCAAGCAAAAATAGGTGAATTTTGGACCACTAAACGTGATTCCGTGTTTGGGGTACAAAACTCGCCCGAGCAAGCCGACCGGCACTTGCCTCATGACTTGATTCGTATCAGCAAGAGTGTGACCTGCCCCACTAAAGTTCTCAACGATTTTTTATTACAATGCGTTGGCGATTCAATTTAACGATGGGAATTCCGCATGTCCGCCATCAAACGTATTTTGGTCACCGGGGGAGCCGGGTTCTTGGGTTCGCATCTTTGTGAGCGCATGGTCGAGGAAGGTCACGACGTGATCTGTCTCGACAATTTTTTCACCAGCCAAAAAACTAACGTCGAGCACCTCTTGAATCGGCCGAACTTCGAGCTGATCCGCCACGACATCACGCTCCCCATCGTGCTGGAAGTCGATGAGATTTACAATCTTGCCTGTCCTGCCTCGCCCGGACATTACCAATACAATCCCATCAAAACGATGAAGACCTCGGTCTTGGGCGCGATCAACACACTGGGCCTCGCCAAGCGCTGCCGAGCGCGCATCTTGCAGGCGTCCACCAGCGAAGTCTACGGCGATCCCGAGGTGCATCCCCAGACGGAAGATTACCGTGGTTCCGTCAATCCGATCGGGCCGCGCGCGTGCTACGACGAGGGCAAACGCGCGGCGGAAACGCTGTTCATGGATTATCATCGGCGGAATAACATCGACATTCGCATCGTGCGTATCTTCAACACCTACGGCCCGCGGATGCACCCTTTCGATGGCCGCGTTGTGTCGAACTTCATCCGCCAAGCGCTCTTGGGAGAAGATATCACCGTGTTTGGCGACGGTTCGCAGACGCGGTCCTTCTGCTATCGGGAGGATCTCGTGGAAGGGATGATCCGCATGATGAACAGTTCGGGAGAATGCGTGGGGCCGATCAACTTGGGCAATCCCGACGAATTCACGATCCGCGAGTTGGCCGAGCTTGTGATTGAAATGACGGGTGCCAAATCGAAGATCGTCAAACGCCCGTTACCCGAAGACGACCCCACACAGCGGCAACCAGATATTACCTTGGCGAAAAAGCATTTGACCTGGGAACCGCAAGTCGCGCTACGCGAAGGACTGCGGAAAACGATTAGCTGGTTCCGCACTATTCGGCTGGAAGATTATCGCGCGCCGACGCCCCACTATTAATTGGGTCCACTACTCATTGATGCGCTGAGCGACTGGTATGAGTACAGCCACTCGGTAGATGAGAGGCCGCAGAATACGAAACAGGGACAAGCCCGCCACGATGCCGAGAACGTCGAACAGCCAATCGACGCCATCGCAGGTGCGACCGACGGGAATTTGAGTGATTTCGTCGATGGCTCCGTAAACGGTACAGGCAAGCCAAACGAGGAAAAAATGAATAGGCTGGAGTCGCCCGCTGGAAAGCTCCCAACTTGTCAGCAACGAGAAGGAGAGAGCCAAGTAGGCCCAAAAGTGAATGGTTTTGTCGCTCGTCGTGATTTCGACAGCCACGGGATTGGGCACGTGCGTGCCGACGAACATGGCGATGATTAAACCAATGGTCGCAAAGCGCGCAAGAGCAGCGGCGCGGCGAAGCTGGCTCGAATCGTTGCTGGCGTCAGGTTGCATATTAAGATTCCAATGGGAAATTATAGCAGACAATTAGGCGAATAGACGGAAATTGTGTTTCTCCCGCTTCTTACGCCGAACCCCTGATGGTCGTTCACAGCCTGCCCCGAGAATTGGCCCGATGACCGATAACTTTGCTGAAAATGAACAAACTCTCGCGGACTTGCGGCTGATGGCACTGGCCCTGGCCGAAGCCGAGCAAGCAGCCAGGGAAGATGAAGTGCCGATCGGTGCGGTGATTGTCCGCCACGGACAAGTCTTGGCCTCGGCCCATAATCAACGCGAGCAACTTCGCGACCCGACAGCCCACGCCGAGATGATTGCTATCACGCAAGCCGCCACGGCCCTTAACTCCTGGCGACTCGAAGATTGCACTTTGTATGTGACGCTCGAGCCCTGCCCGATGTGTGCGGGAGCCATCGTGCAGTCCCGTGTCAAGCGGGTTGTTTACGGTGCCGACGATCCCAAGGCCGGTGCGGTCCGCAGCCTCTATCAATTGCTGGAGGATGCCCGACTCAATCATCGCGCCGAAGTGACCGCCGGAGTGCTGGCCGAGGAATGCGGCCAAGTGCTTTCGCGCTTCTTCCAGGAAAAGCGGCTCTCGGCCAAGAAGTAGCAGCGAAACCGAGTAGTGCGGCTCAAAGAACCTGCCTTGGCAATCGTAGGGGTTATAGGGACTGAGTTTTCTTCCCAGGAGATTGCTGGGAAAGGGTTTACGCTTCGCGGCTCCAGCTTGTCACCTAGACTAGCACGGGTCGGTTAAGTGGGACGTTTTTGCCGAGTAAATCGCAGATTGTTGTCCCGAGAGCCGGGATGTTCTATCATTCATAGAGAAGACTCAAGAGTTAAAGTAGTTCTCGAAGTCCATTGAGGTCATCCGTCATGTCCACTCGCATTGGTTTTTGTGCCTTATTAGCAGTAACAATTTTTTGCGTGAGCCATGATGTTGCTCAAGCGCAACCAAAGGGTTATGCGGATACGCTTTTGAATAACATTCAATCGCGAAACAGCGTGAGTCAGTTTTCAACGGGCCGAATTAATCAACAAATCCGCAATCAGGCTGTTCCCACAGCGGGTGTTGGTGGCGTGAATCGGCAAAATTTCATCGGCAGGGCCTCCTCTCCGCTGAGTGGGCCGACCTCGAAACCATTTTCAACACTTGATCGTGGTCCCACGGTGAGTCCTTATTTGACGCTCTCGAATCCGTTCTCGACGCCATCCGATTTTTACAATATCGTTCGACCCCAGCAGGAACAACGCCGCGTCAACGACCAGCTCTTGCGGCAACAATACGCCCAGAATAAACGCCTCAATCAGATGGCGGCCCAGGGTCCGTTCCAAATTACCGGTAACGAGAACGCTGCTCCGACCGGACATGGCACGGCTCGGATGGAATTTGGAGCTTTCCTGAACACAGGCGGTTTCTTTCCGCCACCGACAGCTCCCAAGGAACGCTAGAGCGACGGGCGCTTGCTAACATTTTCGCGGCTCTGCCGGTAATACTTCCAGCCGGGCAGGAAGAACGTAGCCGCTGAAATCAGCCCGAAGATCGATACGCCGTACTCAAACCCTTGACGCTGCATCTCGGCCATGGCAATCGACATGGCGAGCATGGCGGTGGCGTGAACGTAAAAGCTTCCGGCTAGGATTCCCGCCTTCATGACGAAGACCATGCCACCGATCAGGCCCAAGATCGGGGAGAGTTTCAGCACCGGAAGGTTCAGCAAATCTTCCACCCAAAAGAGCAGCATCACCGCCACGATGCTGCTCCCCCAGGCGTGAGCGATCTGTCGTTCGACAGCCGTGACGGGGCCGGCACGGTGACGCAGGGCCCAGAAGATCGGTGCCCACACCGCCAAGCCGCCGCCCCACAGGAGCAAATAAGGCCAGGGCTCGGCCATGACGGGCCATTCCGCGCGCTGCAGGTGCATCCAGTTGGTGACCAAGCACATCACCAACAGCACCGCCGAATGCCACATCCATAACACGCCCCAGTTTTCGAGCACCGTGGCATGGTGCGTTTCTCGGAACACTCGGGCCACCACGTCGGTGAGTCGGCCGCTCCGCGCGATGATCGACTCGCCGTCCAGATAGGCGTGCAAGTCTCCTGCCAACGCGCCGGCCGATGTGTAACGCAACTCACCAGGCTTCTGCAAACACTTGAGTACGATCATCTCGACATCGCGGCTGACGCGAGGAATCAATAGCCTTGGCGGCAGCGGATCCTGCTCAAGCACCATGAATAACGTATCGACGGGCGAAGCTCCTTGAAAGGGAGCGCGACCGGTGATGAGCGAATAAAGAATCGCACCTAAACTGTAAACGTCGGAGAGAGGACCGACTTTGCCGCGATTGCCAGCCGCCTGTTCGGGAGCCATGTAGGCTGGCGTTCCCAAAATGGCACCGGTTTGCGTGAGTGAAGATGATCCGGCAGAGACATGCTTGGCGAGTCCAAAATCGGTGACATGAGGCACGCCGTCTTGATCCACCAGGATATTGGCCGGCTTGAGATCACGATGAATCACGCCGCGTTGGTGCGCATACTCAATCGCACGCGCGATATCGAGCACGAGTCGCACGGCTTCACGGTCGGGCACCGGCCCTTGAGCAATGAGCTTGGCCAAGGTTTGCCCCTCAATCAATTTCATGCCGAAGAATTGCCAGCCATCGACCTCGCCCACCTCGTAGATCGGCACGATGTTGGGATGTTCGAGCCGCGCGGCGGCGGCCACTTCCGCCTGAAAACGTGCTTTGTCGAGTTCCGAGGCTTGAGAACCCTGCAGAATCAGTTTAACGGCAATCTCGCGGCCCAGGCTCTGTTGCCGCGCCCGATAGACAATTCCCATCCCCCCGCGGCCCAGTTCGTCGAGAAGCTCAAAATCCCCCAAAACTCTCGGCGGTTGCAGGTTGGCTGTGAGCTTTGTTCTAACCAGCGGCGTGATGTCGTTATGCGAATGGCTCGCGACGGCATCGACCAACAGAGCCGTTCCCCACAGGGCGCGTAGTTCGTCGGCCAAATGCGGATGAGCCGTCGTGATCTGCTCAAGAGACGGCCGCTTGGCCGCGCTACGGTCAGTGATTTCCGCTAAGATATCGGCTAGTTCAAGATCGCGTTCTTCGGAATGGACAACTTGCTTCATGGGGGATGCTAAGCGTGTTCCGCTGAGTTCTCGGTGTTGGTGCCATCCATGAATTGGCGGAGCCGACGCATGGCGCGCAAGTAACGCATACTGGCAGCTTGCGGAGAGAGTTGCAGGACTTGGGCCGCTTCGCTGTTGGAAAGATGCTCGAAGTGCCGCAGCAACACGATCTCTTGGTCCAAGCTATCAAGTTGCTCACACGCTTCTTGAAAGCGAGATTGCAATTCATGCCATGTAGCAGCGGCGGCGGGGGTTAATTCTTGATCGCGAATTTGCGAGAGTAAATCGACCGAAGATTCGGTCGCAGCGGCGGCGACGAGCGGTTGTTCGCGATCCATGCTCCGCCGGCCCGCTCCGCGATGCCGTCGATGCGCGTCGATCAAACGGTCCTTGGCCATCTGCCGTAGCCACAGATGAAACGGCATGATCGGGTTTTTCAAGTATTCGGCGAGCCGACGATTGGCTTCAATCAAAACCTCTTGCACGATATCGCTGGCATCGACCCGCCGCTTGATCACGTGATCCATCCGCAGGTCGATCATCTGGCGAATGGCCACGCGATGACGATCAAGCAATTGATTGACAGCATCGCCATCACCCGTGCGGGCCGCCGCGAGCAACTGTTCGGTATCTTGCTGATCGGGCCACATGCAATTGCCACCAAGGGGTTTACGCGATTTCCTCGACTCGTCATTGATCCCTACAGTATCGCAAGCTGAGGCTCGTATGACAACGACTGGAGTGCAGCCTGCAGGAGAACTGCAAAGTAGTAGGCACACTCCGTGTGCCGTAACCGCCTTGGTAAAATCACCGCGTTTTCTCGCCGGGTGCCGGGTGTCATGCCCACACCGGTATCCCGGGATGGGCATGCGAACACGGATTGTCAACTCATCCCTTCGCCGGCCCCAGCGTTTTTCACTGTTTTTCCGCCGACGAAAAAAGCTGCGCCCAAACGCTTGCCACGGCTCGTTTTGACCTGGATAATACTACCTGTTGGCCAATCCTTCTTCTCCCCTCGAATGTCGTGGCCATGAGTTGGCGGAGTGCGATACTGCTGAGCCTTTTTCTCGGGCTGCCTGCCGAATGGCTCGAAGCCAGCTCGCTGGTCATCCGCGATAGTATTGGTGATGGCACGACGTTGACGAATGGCATGCCGGGGGGAGTTACACATCACGATGGTGCAGACTGGAATACACCCGGATTAGTTGTGACGGCTCCCGTAGATGGTGAGTTAACGGAAGCGCGCTTTGTGATCTTCGCTCGCGCTGGACTCGTGTTCCCGTTTCCTCCAGAAAACAATCTCGCCAACATGTACGGCTATCCCATGAAGTTTAACGTCTGGACCGATGGCGTCGAAGGCGGGCCTGATTCGTTTGACTTGAATCCTCGCGGGTTGGTCCAGCAAGGAGAGGCGGGGCCGGCAGCCCATATCAAGATTCCCGTCAACTCTCCCACAACGAGTTTCATCACGATAGTGCCTTTTGGCATAACCGGACCTTCAAATGAGTTCACGACATTCTTATTAACAGTAGACCTTTCCAGCTTCGATCTTGTGCTGGAGGGCGGCCAGCAATACGTCATGGGGTTGATTCAAGACAACGAGGACAACTTCATTACCGGGGGCGGCTTCTTCCGCATCAGTGCGTCGCGCGCTACGGGCTTTGAAGACGTGTTTCGAGCCTTCAATACAAACTCTTCACTTCGACCGGGATACTTAAAGACTCAGCTCGGTAACAACTTTGAGCAGTACGCCGGCGCCTTCACCATCGCGCCGCTGCTCGACGGCGACTACGACTTCGACGGCGACGTGGACGGGGCCGACTTTCTCAAGTGGCAACGCGCCTACGGCACCAACGACAGCATGGCCGACGGCGACAACAGCGGCCGGTCGGCCCCGAAGACCTCGTCATCTGGCAAGACCACTACGGCGAAACCGCCCCGCTGGCCGCTTCATCAACGGCCGTGCCCGAACCCACTTATTTAGTGCTGGTCGCGATGGGGCTGGGGATGCTGACACTTCATAGTACTCGTCACCCACGTCAACACGCGCGCAAATGAAACAAGGTTCGCGTTTTACAAAGGTTCTAAGTCATGAATCGTCATTGCGTTCTCACTGCGTTATGGCTTGCCGTTCAGCGAACCGGCACTTCGCGCGTATTCGGCGGGCCTCTGGTCAGCATTCCTGAATTTCCCTTTCTTGCGAGGCATTTATGATGTCGCTAGTCCACTCGTTTGCAACTTGGCGAGCTTGGTTCGTCAGGGGTCTTGCGGCGGCAATGGTGTTGTGGCGACCGCTACCGCTTTGTGCCGCCGTCACGGTGCTGCATCATTTTGGCCCGGATACCATAGGGCCGTGGCCGGAAGCAGGCCTCACCTTAATTGGCGACACTCTGTTTGGAACGACCACCTATAGCGGGACTGGAGGAGGCTCGATTTATTCCATTCGCACGGATGGCGCCAACTTTGCGACACTCCGCGCGTTTACCGCGACGACGCGGCCCACGGGTCCGTTGACGCTTGTCGATGGCCGACTGTACGGAGCAACTCAGACAAGGGTTTATGGCATAGACCCTGACGGCGGAAACTTTACCACGTCCGGGATCATTTCCAACCTAAACGGGGAGTTGGCGGCGCTTGGAACAACATTATATGGGGTGCGCAGCGGTACGGGCTTGACTTCGGTATTCTCGGTCGAAACCGATGGCAGCAACTTCCAAACTTTGCACACCCTTAGCTCGGTCGAAGGTATCGATCTCAGGTACGGACTGATTCGCGTCGGCGACACGTTATTTGGTACCGCCGCGCGCAGTGTCGCGGATGGGGGAGTGTTTACGGGTGGGACCATTTTCTCCCTGCGGACGGATGGCTCGAATTTCCAGAGACTACACGTGTTCGTGAACGGCCCCGGCAGTGGCCGGACACCCAACGCGCTGACTTACGCGGACGGGCGTTTGTATGGCTCGCTGCAAGAAGAATTCGAGCCACCCAACATCGCGCGGGGTGGACCGGTCTTCGCCATCGACCCGGATGGCAGCAACTTTGAAATCCTCCGTCCCCGTGTCGGCTCGTTGGCCGGCCTGACTGTTGTGGGGGATCGCCTGTATGGCACTACTTTGTCCACGGTCTTTTCACTCAACACAGACGGGTCCGATTATCGAGTCGAGCATCTATTCAGCGGCTCCGATGGGTCGGTCCTACGAGGAGCACGATTGCTGCCTGTTGGCAATCGGCTCTACGGAGTCGCTGCTCGGGGTGGCGAACACAACGGCGGCACGCTTTTTTATCTTCAAATTCCCGAGCCAAGCACGTTCCTACTCGCGCTCCTGGCTTTGGGTACCATGGCAAATACGAGGCGGATATGTCCGCTTCAGGGCTTTGCGTCGCGGCACCGAGCCACACAATTATTGCGGATAGGTGTGGTTGTTGTGGTCGCATGCGGCATCGATTTCAGAACGTCGCGCGCAATCGCAGCGCCACTGAACGGCCATCCCCAGGCGTTCAACAACGGTAACGGGCCGAATGGTGGGGCGTGGTCGGGCGTGGGAACTTACTCGCACGAGTTTGCCGGCGATAACCTGCAGGGAACGGTCGAATGGGCCGTGTTCGGTCCAGGTCAATTTCCTTTTGCCGTTCTGAATGGTTGGATTCCGGCTCCAGGGCAGTTGAATTACGTCTACCAAGTTATCAATAACGGCTCGGAAGGCATCGCGAATTTTACAGTCTGCTGCGCGCTTGACGGCATCAGTAACGGAGGTGCCGTCGCCTTAGGCGGTGGGAACGAGACGCCTCTCTACGCGGCCTTTGTCGACCCAATCCTCGCGTCGTATCAATTTGCGTATTACGACGACGACCTAGAGCAAGTTGTTGGCACTCCGGTTCCGGCATTCACGGGTCGAAGTGTGGGGCTCGTTCTGAGCAGTCCACGCGTTCCAGTCAGTGGGGTCGGTGACGTGACTTCCTTCGAGGGTGTACTTCATCCCACCATTCGTCCGACCATCGCTATCCCTGGCGCCTCGCTGTACGTGCCCCCAATTACTCCCGGCGACTACGACTTTGACGGCGACGTGGACGGCCGCGATTTTCTTATCTGGCAGCGGGCCTACGGCACGAGCGACTCGATGGCCGACGGCGACGACAGCGGCACGGTCGGCCCCGAAGACCTCGTCATCTGGCAAGACCACTACGGCGAAACCGCCCCGCCGGTCGCAGCCAGCATCAGCGTCCCCGAGCCAGCCTCCTTGGCGCTTGGTGTGATGTCGCTTCTCGCGATGGTGCGGAGACCCCGGCTCTGACATTCTCCGTCCTGCGTCGTCTGCCGGAACTCGCTCCACTCGTTCCGGCCTACAATCAACCTCCCATCAATGCCTTCCTATCAGCGCCCCTCCGCGAGAATCAGCGGTCGCTCTTCTTTGTGCCAATGTAGTAGGGGTTGGGGGCTAGGATGCGGGGACTGGTTTGCGAAGATTCATCGCCAGTCCCAAACCCCCAAATCCCAATCCCTAAAATGGCCAAATCAAGTGGCTAAAATGGGCCACCCATTTGTGGTACAATCAGCAACGCGTCAAGTTAGTTTTTGGCGACGGTTCCTTGAGAATTGGGTTCGCCAGGTCTACCACATGTTGGGGGAGGGGAGCCGAAAACGTTAAAAAACGCAGTTTTTTTCCGACAAACCACATCATCTGGGGGGTCCGACCGAACCAACCACTACCCATAGACATTTTCGCCCCGCCGCGACGATCCCTAAGTCCTTGGGTGCAACTGTTTCCCGCAATCTCGGCATTCCAGTCAGAATGGCGGGTTCAGGCTTGGCCCCTTTGCCAATGAGTGAGTCGCCCCCAATTGCCCTTGCGGGCCTGGGAACTGTTTTGCTAAAAGCCTTCCGCTTTTCGTGACAGGATCTCTTCTACTACCAAAATTCCAGTCCCGTTAGGCTCAAGCAGGCTTTTGTCTGTATGAGCGCGCGGGGAAGGACACACACATGGTTGTGCGACGAATGTCGTTGTACGCGGCGGTTTCGGCTGCCTGCGTCGTTTCGTTTTCAGGCTCGAATGCGCTGTTTGCGCAAAGCGGAGTTGCTCCCGACCGCGCCGCGGGGCGGGTGGTCGATTCGCTGTTCGAGGCGAATGCGCCGGCGAGTTTGGTGCCTAATAACTCTCCGCAATTGCCTCCGCGACGTGGGATCAAGCGTCCCTCACTGCAAGCGAAACTTGTCAGGAATGCGAATGCCAAGGAGGGTGCGCCAGCTTTTGCGCTGGTCGATAAGTATGGTGGCATCTTGCGCTATGTCGAGCCGGTGGAGAAGGTGAATCTCGCGCCGTATGTCGGCCGCGTCGTAGGCGTACGGCATGATACGGGCGATACGCTCTTGGCTTCACAGCTGATTTTCCCCAGTGGAACCCGCGTGGCCACACGTTCGCGCGCTGTGAGCGGCGTTGAGCAAGCAGCTTTCCAAGAACCCATTCCCGCCGGTAAGCCGTCGGAAGAAACATTGTTGGAACCTACTCCCGCCGATGAACCTGAGCCAGCTACTGATGGCGAAACGTATACCTTTGAAGAAGGCGAAGAAGTCTACATGGGTGAAGGGGGACCGATTTACCAAGAGGAAGGTATGGATTTTGGTGGCTGCCCCGACTGCGAGAGTGGCACATGCTCTTTGCATAGGGGCCACGGATACCGTCGTGGTGCTGCCGCGGCTCCACGCAGCCGGGCGTACATGCACGGCGAGTATTTGCTGTGGTGGTTCGACGGGATGGACGTTCCGCCGTTGGTGACGACCTCCGATGCGGCGGATGGAGCCGTGTTACCGAATCGCGGTATTCCCGGCGACAACCCTTCCACGGTGATTGTCTACGGACAGGAACCCCTGTTGGAAGACCCCAGGCATGGATTTCGCGTGCTGCTGGGTGTTTGGGTGGATGATTGCAACAAACAAGCCATCGAGGGCGATTATTTGTTTCTGGGCAAGGTGGACGAAAACTTCTTTATCGAAGGCGAAGACGGCGTGCCATTTTACATTGGGCGACCATTCTTCGATCTGACGCCGGATATCGACGGCGATGGTGAATTTGATACACCACGCGAAGCGGCGGAACAAGTTTCCTCGGATATTCTCGATGGCAGCGTCGCGGTGTATTCCAGCAGCGAGTTTCAAGGCGCTGGGGTGCGACTGCGGCACAATCTTTGTCGCAGCGGTTGCGCGAGCGTTGGTTGCGGCGACTGCGTGGATTGTGGCATGGGCGTTGATTGTGGCCTCGGAGTCGGCTGTGGGTGTGGCGTGAGCTGCGGAACCGGAGTGGGATGTACCAACGATTTACGCTACGTCGATTTCTTAGCCGGCTTCCGTTGGTATGATATGAGTGAAACGCTGCGGATTACTGAAAATCTCACGGCGGATAGCGGAGACGTTGTGCCGCCGCCGCCGAATATCGGCGATCTTCCCCCCGACGGCACGCAAACGCTCCTGATCGACCAATTCAGTACGGACAACACTTTTTACGGTGGCGAACTTGGTTTTGATTGGGGAATCGAACGGAACCGTTTCTC
This sequence comes from Bythopirellula sp., assembly GCA_034439695.1. Classification (GTDB taxonomy): domain Bacteria; phylum Planctomycetota; class Planctomycetia; order Pirellulales; family Lacipirellulaceae; genus Bythopirellula. The sequence goes on from JAWXAV010000203.1 coordinate 12,754, forward strand.
CGTGGAATTGCTTTCCAAAATCGGCATCGGCAGCAATCGTCAACAGGTCTCGATCTCCGGTTTCACGCAAGTGACCGTGCCCGACCAAGCTCCCGAGAGCGAGAACGAAGGTTTGCTAGCGTTGTCGACGAACAGCGGCAACTATGATCGGAATCGCTTTAGCATGATTCCCGAGATCAATCTCAATTTTGGCTATAAATTGACGCAGCGCTGCAAGCTGCGCGTGGGTTACACCCTCATGTACTGGACCAACGTGGTGCGTCCGGGAGATCAAATCGACCGGGAGATCAATACGACCCTCCTACCGGGGGTTCCCCCGGCCGATGTCGAGCTGATTCCTCAGAGACCACAGTTTGTATTTAACGAGACAAACGTACTAATTCAGGGACTTAATACGGGGATCGAATACAACTGGTAAACACCCAGGGGTGACTCTGCCGATACAACTCTCACAGTCTGCACTTGTCGATACGGCCAGCTAGCACTCGTGAGGTTTTGTCATGGCTTTTCCAGGTTTCGAGTCGTTTAAGTTTCCAGTTCGCTTACACGGCAAAAATCGCCAGAAACTCTCGCTGAGTCGTAAGCAAACGCTAAGCCGCAAGCGGCTGGGGTTCGAGACGCTCGAATCACGGCAGATGCTGGCCGCAGACATGGCCGAGATCATCGGCGTGGTCCGTAACGATTTGCAGGGTGACGCAAACCCAAGCAATGACGCTGTCGTTGCGGGTGCGGTCGTTACGCTGTTCCGTGATAACGGTAATGGCAGCTTCGACGCGAGCGATCTCCAAGTTGATGCCGAATCGACCAATTCGCTCGGCCAATATGGGTTTAGCGGTCTCGAGGCGGGGAGCTATTTTGTGAAGGTGACGCTGCCGGCGGCCTTGCAGTTCAGTCCCGGTAACGACGTCCAAAAAGTCGTGATTACCCTGGCCGAGGCCGAAGGGGTCAATGGACCCAAGATCGACGACTTTGAAACCACGCAAGTGGTGACCGCCGCGCCGCCCTTGCCATCGAGCCAAAACTCAACCCAAGTTGACAATGGCGTACTAGGTGGCGAGCGCGACATGTACGTGCAGCTCACCCAGGGGAACGACCCGTTTTCCTCGGTTTCGCTCATTAGTGCCGCGGGACTTTTGCGGCTCGCCAGCGATACTACCGTCACTGGTAACGCCAAAATCGTGTGGGACGGTGTTGACGGTAATGCTTCGACGATCAATCACACGGGGTTGGGCGGGGTTGATCTGACCCAATTCAACGGCAACACGATGACGGGGATTGCCCTCACTTCGGGTGCCGACCATCCGAATTCCAAGATCAAGCTGCGCATCTATACCGACGCGAACAACTGGTCGGAGTTTACCACGACCGTCCCCGAGTCGGCGGGTGGTGCCGCCACGGGGCTGGCCGTGTTCCGCTTCGATGATGCCCCCAGTGCGCAAGGGGGAAGCGGAGCCAATTTCGCCAATGTGGGTGCCCTGGAACTCACGTTCGAGGGGGTCAACGCCGTGGACGGCCAAGTGTCGCTCGTGGGCTTGGTGGGCCTCACAACCAAGCGTGCCAATTTTACCGCCGCGCCGAAGCTCAGCCTGGGAGACCGCGTATGGGCCGACATTGATGACGACGGCCAATTGGACGCCGGTGAAAAAGGCATCGCTGGTGTGAAGCTCAATCTTTACGAGGACACCAACGACGACAACAGCTACACGAGCGGCGTGGATGCTTTGATGGGACAAGCCTTCACCGACTCCAACGGCAATTACCTGTTCCAAAACTTGCTGGCCAGCAAGTACGTGGTGCAAGTTGATCCGACCAACTTCCAGAATGGCGGTAGCCTCGCGGGGTTGGTTTCCAGCTTGGGGAGCGCCCTGGCGAGTGATCCCGACAACAACACCGATAACGACGACAATGGCACGCCACTGGCGGGGGCAGGGGTTGTGAGCCAAGCGATCACGCTTTCAGGCGGTGCCGAAACCTCGGACAGCGGCAATACCAACCGCTCGCTGGATTTTGGTTTCTTCGGCTTCGATTTGGTGCTCGATAAGGCCGTGCAGCAGACTTCGATTGCCCCCGAGGAAACCCTGACTTACAACGTCAAAATTGATAATGCAGGCCCTTCGGCTGCCGCGGGAACGACCTTCACGGATACGCTCCCCTCGTTCGTGACGTTTGTGTCGGGAACGGTGAGCCTGCCGGGCGTGACTCTGCAACACACCGGGGGCGTCCTGACCGCCAATCTCGGCACGATGCAGCCGGGCGATTCCATCACAATCACGATCCAGGCCAAGGTGAACAGCAACGCCACGGGCACGCTCGTGAACACCGCCACCGTGGCCGCTCCCAAGGAAGTGAACCTCTCGAACAACACCGACACGGTCTCGAACCCCGTGACGCCACGGATCGACTTGCAGATTACCAAGATCGACAGCCAAGATCCCGTTGATCCCGGGAGCCAGTTCAGCTATACGCTGCAAATCAAGAACAATGGCCCCTCGAACGCGACGGAGGTTGTCGTGACCGATACCCTGCCGATCACGGGTGTTACTTTCGTGAGTGCCTCGCAAACGCCTGATTCGATTGCTGGCCGGGAACTAGAATTCAAGATCGGCGATCTGGCCAGCGGAGCCTCAAAAACCATCACAATCACCGTCGCGGTCAGCCCCAGCTTTGTTGGCACGTTGTATAACACGGCCCATGTTGAGGGGAACGAACCTGAAACCAACCTCAACAACAACGACGACGATGAAACCACGCTGGTAAAAACCAACCCTTCAAGCATCGGCGGAACGGTGTACGTCGACCGCAACAATAACGGTGTTTACGAAGACGGGGAAAGTGTGCTGCGTAACGTGGTGATCACGCTCAAAGGCACCGATGTGACTGGGGCGACGGTGGTGCGTACGACAACCACGAATTCGAGCGGAAACTACCTGTTCGAGGACTTAAACGCCGGCACTTACCGGGTCATCGAAACTCAACCAGCGAACTACAGAGACGGCCAGGATACGATTGGCTCGCAAGGGGGCTATTTAGGCTTAAATCCTGGCCCGTTTGCCATTCCGAATGACGTGGCACTCGATCAACTCAAAGACCTGGTTTTCGGTGTGGAACTAGGCGCGGGTGTTGACGCCACGGACTACGACTTCGGCGAGCTTGCCATCACGTTTACCAAGCGCAGTTACATTTCTCACTAGCAACGGCTAGGTAGCAAAACGATTGAACGCTCGTGGGCTGGAACTTGGTTCCAGCCCACTTTTTTTGTTGGTGATTCTCACCGCATGTTGTCATTCGACAACGACCTCTCTCGGCACGTGTTGCATTTCGTCGAATCGAAAGTTTCTTAAAAATTTCTGCGCGCTGGGTGGCAAAACCTGAACTAGGTTTCATCTGGACGGCGAACCGTCGCAACTTTTCACTGATTCTGATTGAAACACTTTTCCCACATCTCGCACGGATAAACAACAACGCGAGACGACTTTTTGAGACGCTGACGTGAAGCGTCACCAAGAAATCAAATTGGCATTGCGGTAGGACGCGGCAATTGCCAATCGAGAGGACGGACAACATGTTCGGTCGCAAGAATTTCCCACAGCGTCGCGGAACCACGACTGTTGAAACAGCCGTGGTGTTGCCCGTGTTTCTGCTGTTAATCTTCGCCATTTTTGAATTCGGCCACGCGCAGTTGATCAACAATCTGCTCAGCAGTGCGTGCCGCAATGCCGCTCGCGTGGGTGCCGTGGAAGGCACCTCGACGGCCCAAGTGGAAGAGCGTGTCGAACAAACGCTCGGCACGATTGTTCCCCTGGAGAGCGTCGAGATTTTCGTCAAGGATGCCAGTTCGTTCGACGGTGGGGGCAGCACGCCGAACAATGGCGCGGACCTTGAAGAATTACCCGACGTGGAACTCCGCGATACCGAGTCGCGCACCTTGTTCGTGGTGCGGGCGAAGGTCGCGTACAACGACGTGGCGATTGTTCCCATGCCTTTCCTGGAAAACGTGATGCTCGATGCCCAAGCGTTCATGCGTCACGAATAAAACGCACACTCCCCTTTGTTCAAGAGGCCATAGCCATGAAGACTAAACGTAATCGCCGCGAGAATTTCCGCCGGGCCGCCGTGGCCGTGGAATTTGCGTTCGTGGCTCCTTTTCTGATCAGCACGGCGCTGGGAATCATTGAGCTCACCCGCGCTTACGACGCCCAGAACTTGCTGGAAACGGCTGCCCGCGAAGGAGCACGCTTTGCTTCGATGGATCGCGAAGGGATGTTGCAGGAAGGGCAGTCAACGAATGACAAGCTGATCCAGGATGTGAAGAACTTCCTAGGCTCCTCGGGCCTTGATACCGCTGATATTCAGGTTTCCATCACCGATGCCGACAGCCCCGGATCGACCTTTGATCTCGACGATCCGGCCAACGACCTCCGCTTGTTCAAGGTGGATATCGCTATTCCCTACTCGAGCATCAGTTACACCCCGGTCAGTCCGTCGCACGACTTTGCCATGTCGGCGTCGATCGTCTTTCGGAACGGTCGCGCCACCTTGTCTCAATAAACCCTGTTCTTAAGTTTTCTCCCCCTAGATTCGGAGTACGCATCATGAGAAACGCTCAACTTACCAATCAACGACAATTTCCACCGGCGACCGACCGGCGTGGCATCATTGTGGTGCTCACCGCCTTTGCCCTGGTCGCCATCTTTGCCTTCGTGGCACTTTCGGTTGATACCGGCCGGATGGTGCTCACGGAAACCGAGATGCAAAATGCTTGCGACGCGGCCGTGCTGGCGGCAGCGCAAGAAATCAATGCGGCCGTGTATGCGGCGGGTCAAGGCCAAGGCTCGGCCAATATCGATGCCAATTCGATTGCCATCGCCGCGGCCCGCACCATGGCTGGGCAGGTGGCCGAAGCCAACGGCGTCTACATCGATCCCGATACCGATGTGCGTTTTGGGCGGCGCAGTTACGACTCCGCCACCGACACTTGGCCCATCGCTTGGGATGCCGACCCCTACAACGTCGTGCAAGTGACTGCTCGTAAGACAAATACTGACCTCGAACAACCCGACGGGGAATTGCCATTGGCGTTCGGTTGGGCCATCGGCAAAGACCATGTGCCCCTGCAAACCTCGGCCACGGCATTTATCGAAGCGCGTGATCTGGTAGTCGTGGTCGACGTTTCAGCGTCCATGAATGACGACAGCTCGCTCGTTTCGTCGCTGAGTTCCAGCGAAGTGAATGGTCTGCTGGATGGTATGTGGAGCGACTTACTTGCTGCTGATCCGAAGTGGCCAACCACAAGTACATCCAAATTTCTCTCAACGGGATTTGGAGAGGTCAAAACTGCCGCTGGGACTTATGTCTCCAGCAGCGATACGGCCACGATCATGACGACCCTGAAACTCAAGGAGAATGATGCCTTCGGCAAGCGCAAATATCCTTTCCCCCAAGCCGGTCGTAACAGCAATGGCTCGCCTAAGTCAAAACCTAGTAATTCGACGAGTGACTCATTGTGGCAAGGTTATATCAATCATGTGAAGGGTCTCAGCGGCACGTACAACAAAAAGTACGGCTATCGTACGCTCATGAATTATCTTCAGGAAAGTCGCCCCAGTCCCAGCCAAAGCGAAGACCTGTGGCGGACGGCCCACTATCCATTCCATGCCAATCGCAACGGCATCTCGCTGTTCATGGACTTCCTCACGGAGCTCGACTTCGGTGACGAAGTGGGTTGGGTAGCCTATGGCAAGTGGGCGGAACAGCAGATGACCCACAGTGACGGTGAAGTAAACATCGATGTTTCGGCGGACCCCATCACGTCGGACTATGGGGTGATCGACACGATGCAAAGTCGGCATCAAGCTGGTGAGTTGGATGGCTGGACCGCGATGGGCGACGGTATTCTCAAAGCACGCGAATTGCTCGTGGGAGCCGCCGGCGACCCAGACGACGATGGCTACACCCGTTACGGTGCACGGCCCACCATGCTGGTGATGACTGACGGTCAGACCAATCAAGCCCCCAGTGGCTGGAGTATACCCGGCGATTTCGTATGGGCCGATTGGACCGACTACGATGGAGACGGTTCAGCTGACTACACCACTTCGGATACCAAGAAGAAATACGCTTTTTGGGAAGCCACCGAAGCGATCAAACTGGGCGTTGTCATCCACACGCTCAGCGTGGGTCAAGGAGCTGACCGTGATCTGATGCGGGCCATTGCCTTTGCCGGCAACGGCATCTTCATCAACGTCCCGGGTGGAGGAACGGCCGACATGGAAGAGCAGCTTATCGAAGCGTTCCGAAATATTGCTTCGCAAGTTCCGCCAGCTCAGTTGGTGTACGAGTTGACCGCACCCGCGGCAGATTGATCGATGAAACAGGCAGTCACCCCTGCCCATTGGTGGTCGAAGCGCAAGGTGCGGTCTTGGTGTCCTGAACCGCCCTTGCCACGATCGCTAAGCACGCCGTCGCGCTCGCGCGACGGCGTGTCTTTTTTGGGTTAGCCGCGATGCGGAGCGCCAGCGCAGCAGAGCGCTCCGATGCGCGTCGCGGCTAACTCAATCTTCATAGACCGCCGAATCGTAGCGCCGCCGCCGACGGCTACCAAGAGTCCTTCGTTGACGGTGCGACTGGGTGACGTATTCCCCTTCGACGAAGTAATACCCACCGAGCATCTTATAGAAGAACAAGATCACGAGCGTCCCGATGGTTCCCACAAACATTCCCAGGGGGCTGATCGGCACAATCCGCTGGCCCTCGTGGAAGTGGCTCGTAATGCCGCAGCCGATGATCGTGCCGCCGATTCCCATGAAGATCGTGGCAATCGCTCCGCCGGGATCGCGGCCAGGCATGATCGCTTTGGCCAACAAGCCCACGACCGTGCCGAAGCCGATCCAGACGAGGACATCGTTGATCAAATGCTGGAGTGAATCGTTGAGCACAACCCCTTGGGTGGGATCGAAGTGTTCCATGCGAAGTTCCCCTGCGATGCCGACCAACACTTCGTGTCGGTGCTCGATCGCGGCTATTGATAGAGTGAATCGACGCGGAATGTATCGTAAGCGGCAACGGTAGTGAAGAGCGACCGCGTGCTAGCACCGCTAGTTAGCCGGTATCGTCTCGATACCGGGCCCATCGCGCGGCTCGAGCAGTAAATCCCCCTGCGTGCGGTCCTGCTCATCCTCCACGCCCCCATCGTCGACGCCATTCACGCCGACGCTGTAGAGCAGGTAGCGATCCTTGCTGGCCTGGTAAACGAAATCACGCTGGCTGAACGGATCGAGGGGGATGGCCTTCAACTCCCGCCCCGCCAACTCCGAGAGCGACTTGGGCAGGCGATTCTCGGTGAGTTGGAAAGCGTGAATCGCGTAGTGCAGTCGCAAAAGGTCGTTGAGGGCTTGCCCCTGTTGCAAACTCTCCGCCATTAGTTTCTCAAAATCCTTTCGATTGTTCGCAAAAGACATCTCCATCATGAAGGTCATATAGACGCCGTTGATCCTTCGGAAGAAATGCCATTCGCGCACGGTTATCGTCGAGGGAGACTCCATCAGCTCGGCCATTTCAGGGAGATACTGAAGCACGAATTGGCAATCTTCGAGAGAGGCAGTTTCGCAAGCGTCGCGGAGCCAGTACGACGTTCCGTGGTTGATGCCGAGTGCCATCAAGAAGTCGGTTCCGACTCCGCCATAGGATGACGCCTTCACGAGTTGCAGTCCATCAAGCCCACAACTCACGGCCCGCCGAGTATCGCCTTGAATCTGCGCATGTCGTCCTTCAGCAGCGAAGGCCCGCGCCAGTTCCCGAAAACCCTTGATCTGATCCATGTGAAAACTAAGCCAACTCTGATCCGCATTCCAATCCAGGGCCACTACCGATTCCTGTCGCAGGGCCTGTCGGGCTTCGGCGAGAATTGGTTCGTTCGACACGACAACGGTCGCCAATTCCTGGTCAGACATTTCCGACCAGAAGCCGGTTCGTTTGGCAAGATGGCCAGAGAGTTCAATCAGCGTGTTGTACGCATTCGGATCAGGTTGAACGGGGCGGTCGTAGGCCGGGTTCAACCAGCGATAACCAAACCAACCCGCCAGCAACACGAGCGCCACGGCGATCAGCCATTTCCAGCGAAATAACGATTGTGCGGGTTGTCGTTCCATACCGAAGTGAAGCTCCGAGCATGGTTCGCCAAGAAGAGGGAAATCTTGCCAAGCCCGGGGATTGCATTCCCCGGGTCAAACGTGAAACACTACCATAATGCCACTCAATGCCGAACAAGAACGTTTTTTCCGCCTGATTCTCACCAACACGCGCATTATCGCCGCGGCATTGATTAACGGCGTCGTCTTTTTCATGGTGATTGTCGTGTTTGTTCTCAAGGGTGATGCCAACAACGGGCCGCTTGTGCATACTTATGCGTCACTCGTCATGGGAGGGGTCGCGCTCATCTTGTCGTATGTTGTTCCCAGCATGATCGGCGCACCGATTAAAAAAGCGATCATCGCAGGCAAGCGTGTCGAACTTCCCAAACAGTTCAAAGTCTCCGATGAAGTGGGCATCGTGGGGAATCTGTTGTGGCTGTATCAAACGCGGCTGATCGTCGGTTATGCCATTCTGGAGGGAGCGGCGTTTTACTGCCTGATCGCCCTCATGCTCGAACGCCAGTCAATCACACTGGCGATGGTCGGCCTGCTGCTGGGGGCGATGGTCATGAAATTTCCCACCCGGGGTCGACTCGAAAATTGGCTCTCGGCCGAGATGAAGTCCCTCGACGAACTTCGCAGCTTAGGGCCATGACATGCCCCTGCAATCGGCACAACCTGCCCTGAGTCGGCGAAGCGTTCGAGACTTCCTGCTAGCCGTGGGCAGTAGCCCGCGGTTGAACCCACATTCCACCGCCGGCTAGCGCCCGCCGCTAGTAGGCTTCCACGAGCGGGCATTTTTTGAGCAGTTCTTTAGGCTCGGATTTCGGGTCGGGAAGGTATGATAGAAATAGGCCCCACCTCGTGCGATCCGGCGGCTAATTCCTACTGCGATAGACACCTCATGCCGCGACGGCGTACCAGTTCTCCAGAGATCACCTCGTTTCAACTTCCTCCCGGCCGCATTCTGGCGGGGAAGTATGAAATCGTTTCGCGCTTGGGCCGTGGTTGGGAAGGAGAAGTCTACAAGCTCCGGGAACTGGCGACCGACATCGAACGCGCGGGCAAGTTTTTCTTTCCCCAACGCAACGTCAACGACCGCACCTCGCGCTTCTACTCCCGCAAGCTCAACAAGCTGCGTCACGTGCCGATTTTGATTCAATATCACACGAGCGAGTTCTTCACCTACAAAGGCCAGCGCGTGACTTTCTTGGTGTCGGAGTTCGTGGAAGGCGAGCTCTTGAGCAAATTTTTAGCGAGACAACCAGGCCGACGCTTGAGCGTGTTCCAAGGCTTGCATTTACTCTATGCGATGGCCTCGGGTATGGAAGGGGTCCATAATGCGCGGGAATATCATGGCGATCTTCACATGGGAAACGTCATTATTCGCCGCCTAGGCATCGGATTTCACATAAAGTTATTGGATTTCTATGATTATGGCACGGCCCACGCCCATGATCTGCATGACGATGTTTGTGATTTGATCCGAATCTTCTATGATGCTATCGGAGGAAAACAGTGGTACTCGAAGCATCCGCCCGAAGTGAAAGCGATCTGCCGTGGGTTGAAGCGCTCGTTGATCCTGCGAAAGTACCGCACCGCCGGTCAGTTGCGACAGTACCTCGAAACCATGACGTGGTTGTAAATTATTATCCTAGCCGCGGGCGGTAGCCGGCGGGGGATGTTGAGATTAGGCCCAGTGCGAAGGACAATGCCTTGCGGCCCCCAACTATGGAAGCTCCGTATTTCACGTTTCTCGCCGATCCCAACCACCTCGAAACACGCGAAGTGGCACACGGACTGGCCGTGGTCGCTTCGCGCACCGCCCCCGAGAAAACGACCCCCAACGAAGACAACGCGGCCGTGATTCCGATCAGCGAGGATCAGGCCGTGCTGCTGGTGGCCGACGGGTTGGGAGGTCACGCCGCCGGGGAGCTCGCCTCCCGAATGGCCATCGAACAGATGGAAGGGGCCTTGCGCGAGCGTTCCGAGGAGAGCGAAGGTCCGCTCGATGCCGAGCAACTCCGCTCGGCGATTATCGCTGGCATCGATCGGGCGAACGATGCGATCCGCGAATTGGGCACTGGTGCGGCAACCACCCTTTGCGTGGCCGAGATTCAAGGGGACACCGTGCGGGTCTATCACATCGGCGATTCGGCGATCATGCTCGTCGGCCAACGCGGCAAAATGAAATTCCAAACGCTGGCCCATTCCCCCGTCGGCTACGCGGTCGAAGCTGGCTTACTCGATGAGGCTGATGCGATTCATCACGAAGAGCGCCATTTAATTTCCAACGTGCTCGGCACCGCCGAAATGCGCATCGAAATGGGGCCCTCACGCAAGATGGGGCTCCGCGATACGTTGCTGCTGACTTCCGACGGTTTGCTCGACAATCTTCTAACCGATGAGATTGTCGCGCGTTGCCGCAAGGGACCGCTTCCCAAAGGTGTCGAGCAATTGATGACCGACGCCTTCAAGCGAATGGAACGTGGTCCGAATGGCAGCAAACCTTCCAAGCCCGATGATCTGACGGTCGTGGCATTTCGGCGAGCGCATTAATTCTTTTATTTAGCCCTGTCGCTTGCTGCGGGTTCAGAGCGCGGAGCAAGCTCCGCGGCTAAATAAAGATATGCGCACAAAAAAAGCCGTGGCCCGCATGAATGCGTGACCACGGCTTCTCTTAAATCAAACTCCCGGCCGAATTGCGACGGTGTGGAGTCGCTGGAAGAAAGACGCGTGTCTAACAGTGCTGCGCACTGCCGTTTTGGTGACTCGGGCCTATCCAATAAATTGGTCCTCCCGACGGAATTGTGGCCGAGAAGTTTGTCTCCTTAACCTCCACCCGAGTCAAAGACTGCCGGGCGGAGAAAACTGTGTGAGTTGTTGTTACGAATCGAATCGGAATATCCGTGCCACGGACTTCACTGGAAATGCTTCCTAAGGAAACAAGACCAGCGGGGCGTGACATTACAAGTTAATTCTACTCCAAGGAAGAGCGTTGTGGACTGTTTTCCAGACGAATTCATGGTGGCAAACTTTATACCAAACCACTTTTTTTCCTGAGAATTATCTGCTTTCTTTGGGAAGCAAATCGTGTGCCCAAGGAAACCTCGATTCTCCCGGCATCGTTGGGGTTGCCGAAGCTAAGTCGAAGAACTACAAACCGTTGCCCTATTTTGGGCTGTCACTCAAGAATTTTTGTGGGCGAGATAACACATGACACTCACGCGAATTTTTTTCGTCGGCGTCTTGATGATGTTGTGCTTCGCTGCTTTCGTAACCGCCACGAGCGCTCAACAAGCAACCGCTTCCGAAGTCACCGAGGGGCGCAAGCTGCCTCTGAAGCAACAACTGCTACTGGGCCTCAAGGCCGTTACGAAAGAGGATAAAGAGTTCATCAACTTGGTTGTGCTCAAGGTCGAACAGGGCGTGCTCCCCCGCCCGCTCGTGGACAGCACTTTTCTCTGGGCTCGTGAGCGAGCCACTCGCCAATCACCCTCCATCGCGCTGCGACCGATGGTGTATTTTCGCCCGGGCTTGATTGCTCGGGCCAAGGCCATGCACATAGCGTTCTAACCTCACGTTCTCAGCCCGACTGAATTTGGTGTTCGATGACGGCAGAGCTTGCCCAATTGCGCCAATTACACGCGTGACGTGGGTGGTAGCCAAGCGGTGGCAGATTGTGTATCTTAAGGAACCATGTTGACCCTACGGGGCTTTCGTTCGTCCCCTCAGGGTTTTATTTCTGGGGGTTTTATTTCTGGGATTTTTTCCAGCCGAGTCGGACTATGGCCAAGAAGACTGTCAAAAAAGTCGTCAAGAAGACCGTTAAAAAGAAGGTTCCCGTGAAGAAAGGAACCCCCGTGAAGAAGAAGGTCGCCACAGTCAAGAAAAAGGTCGCCGTCGCTGGTGATGCTGGAATCAAGAAGAAGGTCAAGAAAAAGGTGGTGGCCGAAACCAAGAAGGCCGCACCCGTCAAGGCAAAGAAGGTCGCCAAGGCCCGCACGCGAACCGCCAAGGTGATCCGTCTTAAGGCGTATTGGGGCGTGTTCAACCAATCGCTCCGCCGCGTGGCCCTCTTCGAGTTCAACGAACGCAAGAAGGCCGACGAAAAAGCGGAAGACCTCACCAAGAACGGCAAATCACCGCACTTCGTGATGCCGGTCAAGGAAGCGATCGAAGGTTAGTCCCCCAGCTTGCGCTGAGGGCTATTTTTTGATGATCGCTTGCGGCTTAGCGGAGAAACTTCTCGAGTTTCTCCAGCGTTTCTGGCTCGCTGAACTGCAACTTCCCAAACCCGCGCTCCGCGCCTAGCTCGACCGCCGCGTCCTGGTGCTCGGCGTAATTGGTGATGAGCATCACGGGCGTTTTCTGGATCGCGGGATCGGCTTTGATCTGCTTTAAGATTTCCGCCCCGTCGGAATAATCCTGATCGAGCTTACGGTTGATCGTCACGAGCGCGTAGTCACCGCCGCGCAATTTCGCGAGCGCGTCCTCCGGGCCATGCGCTTGCTCGACCGTGCAATCAAAATTCTGGGTGAGAAATCGCGTGATCGACCCGAAATCCGGCCCGCAATTTCCCACGTCCAGCACGCGCTTGGTCATCACTTACCCTCCGGGGTTATGGCAAACAGGTGTGTGCGATTGCACACGTACAACACATTGTCGGCGACAATCGGCGTGCTGTACACGCTGTTGCCCATGTCGCAGGTGCCGTAATAAGGTTCCTCGTCTTCTTCCATTGCCACGGCTGGATCAGCTGAATGACGGAACACGGCGATCTCGCCATCTTCGTCGCCGATGTACACTTTGTCTTCGACGATCAACGGCGAACCCCAAGCCGCGGCCAGCATGTCGTACGACCAATGAGGCTTGCCGGTCTTGGCGTCGAGGCAATGGAACAAGCCGCTAAAATCGGCGATGTACAGAATATTGTCTCGAATCGCCACGGTGCCGACCGTGCGGTGCATCGTTTCTTCAAAGGCGACTTTGCCATTGCCATCGCGGTCGACTTCGCTGAAATGCCAGACAACAGCCGAGTTGGGATTCGGCCGGGTAAAATCGCCATCTTCGGGCACAACGGCCTGCAGTCGTTTGTGGGGAATCGGTTTGTCAGGGCTCTCTTTGTTGAAAGCCAGCTCGGGGCTAACGTCGCCGCGTTTCGTGGGATCAATGCACCACAAATGGCCCACCCCTTCGCCATGTTCAGGGTCTTCGCCGACGCCCACGTACACCAAGCCGTCGTGAATCACGGGGGTGGCGATGATGTGATTGCGCGTGGCTCGATTCAAAGCGTAATGCGACTCCTTGGGATTGGCGTCAAATTTCCACAGCAGCTTCGCCTTGCCGTTCTCGCCTTGGGGATCAAAACTATAAACCCAGCCATCCCCGCCGGCGAAAATCACCTGCGGCTGGCCGTCGAACACCGCGTAGGCCGGCGACGACCATTGACCGTGCAAGATGTTAAGTCCCGGAGAATCGTCGGTCCACAAGATTTCTTTTGTGTTCTTGTTCATCACGAAAAAGCTGGGTGCCTCGGGAGCGGGGATGTAATTGTGCTCCACGTCCACGCCATTCGACGTGCAGATGAACAACAAATCCCCAGCGCCGGTGATCGAGCAACTCGCCATGTTGTGCTGCGAGACGCTCATTTCCTTCATCATGTCGTAGCTCCAGACCACGTCGGCTTCCATTTGCTTGTCGTACAGCTTGCTATCAAGCTGAGCCTGCAGCTTCTTGATTTCATCAGCGTTATTGTCAGCATCTTGAGTTTGCAGTTGCGTGATCTTGGCTTGAATCTGCTTCTTGCGCTCCGCGGCACCCCTTTTGGCAAATTCCTCTTCGTCGGTCACTTCGCCGTCATTTTCACCGTCGTGAAAACCTTCGGTATCAAGGCAAGCCACTTCGCCACGGCTTGTGACATAATACAACCGATCCCCTTCCACATAGGCAGCGCTGCAAATGCCTTGTAGCGGCCAATCATGCACCCGGCCCGTGGGGAGCTTTTCGCTGCTGTGCTGCCACAAGAACTTGCCGTCCTGCAAGTCGAAGCCGATCAAGCATCCCAAATCGACATCAGCCGGAAATCGCTCGATCCAGCCGCCGCTGTTGTTCGTGCCGATGAATACTTTTTCATCCGCCACGACGGGATTGCCGTAGGTTTGCGAACCGAGCCGAGCGACCCACTTGATGTTCTTTGCCTTGGCGGGATCCCAGGCACCGGTGCGGTAATCGAACTTGCCGACATTCCACTCGGTGACGATATCTTTGCCGACCGGCACGTTATTGCGCTCTGGCGTGCCGCCCCATTGATTCCACTCTTTGTTAGGCGTGTCACCGGCCGTGTTGGCCACGTCGCCCACAGCGTCGAGCGACGCCGCAGCGATCCAGCCCAAAACCAACCCGCAAAGAATCGCACACATTTTCCACAATCGTTTCATAGAAATCCCTACTCGTTGGCAAAGACTTTAATGTTGTCCACGAATAACTCCGCCGTCTCGGTCTTGCCGAACAAGCCGGGGCTGCCGAACAAATTCGGCGAGTGATCGACCATTTCCACCGTCCAAGCCTTCGGCTCTTCTTCGCCGCGTGGCCACAACTTGCCGAGCACCTTGGCCTCACCATCACCCGGCTCAACGCGCAACTTCATCGTGTACCATTTGTGCGGTTCGGGATCGAACTCCACCGCGGCGAACGTGCGATAATCGTGGGGACTCCAACTGTAAATCCGCAATTGGCGATTCAGTCCCCTTACGGCCATCGTGTACCGACTGTTCGTAAGCCCAAAATCGGGAAGCCGACCGTCAAGCTCATCCAGCGCAAAGTCGGCTTGAATCGTGTAATTCGACAAATTAATCGGACCCATCGTCAATTGGCTACGGGTGCCGAGTTTATTGTTCGGATCCTTGGGGGTGGGAAGCAAGTTTTTCTTGGCGATGAACCGCTCCCCATCCTTCTCTCTGGGCACGTAGCGAATCCGCCCGCCGATCCAGGTAAGCGGCACGTCTCCTTCGGCGAAATCAAACTCCCAGGGGAGTGGCGGCACAATGCGAACCCGTGCCGTACTCGTGAGATCGCCCACCTTGCAGGTTATGAGAGCGACTTGATGGGCTTTGTCCGCCGGGGCCGTGTATTTGCCGTCGGCACTGGCCGTGCCTGGCCCATCGACGCTGAACTGCGCTTCGCTGGCCGGGACTTCTTTCAATAACTGACCCAGCGAGTTGAACAACCGCACTTTGAAATCTTGCGTCCCGCCGGGGGCCAAGGTTGTGTCGTAAGGAATAAGCTGCACAAGCGTCGGCTTTTGATCCTCGGAGACAGGCTTTTCCTGCGGCCATTCAGGGAGCGGAGCGGCGGTGGGTTTGACACTCGGATCGCCGATGCAATAAATCGCCGCGGAAGTCGGCAAATAAATCCGTCCTTGCGAGACAATCGGCGAGCCATCGCTCTCGTCGCCATCCAGCCGCAACTTTTGAACGACTTCGACGCCGTCCTCGGTCGGTTTGAGAATGTACCACAGTCCGCCGTTGGTGCAGGTGTACAACTTGCCATCGGCCACCAACGGTGTCGAGCGCATCGATGTGCCGAGCGCCTTCTTGCCGATTTGCTCACCCGTTTCGGCGTCATAAATAAACAACTTGGCCCGGTCGTCGACGATATACAAGCGGCCATCGAGCAACACCGGCGAGGCCTTACCGGCCATCACTTCAAACTGTCGCCAAATTTCCGTCCCGGTGAGATCACCGCTCTTGGAGCCGTCAAGACAGACGACCGAACCCATTGTGTTGCCGAACGTGTTTTCCTCGCTGTGCGACACATAGACCCGGCCTTTGTTGTCCACGAGCGGCGACACGCTGATCCCCATCCGTGAGAAGGGGAAATGCCACAGCGGCTTGCCCGTGCGGGGCTGCATCGCCCACACTTCGCCGTCCCCCGAGGCGAATACCATCACTTGCTGGCCGTTGATGACCTTGATCGTAGGCGTGCTGTAGGTCGTGTCATAGGGCGAGATGCCCGTGCCACTGAGCCAGCGAATTTCGCCGGTCGCTTTGTCCATGCCAAGGAACCGATGCGCGGGCCGGGCCAAATTGCCATACTTCGGTTCATCGCCCCAGCCGACGATCACCGCGCTGGTGATCACTTGATCTTCAAACACGAGCGGAAAATTCGTGCGGCCGCCGTAAGTGTTAATCAGCCCGATTTCTTCTTGCAGGCTGCGGTCCCAGACGAGCTTGCCGGTCTCGCCTTCCAAGCAGCAGAAATATCCCGACACGCTTTGGGCGTAAACACGACCCGTTTCCGGGTCACCCACGCACGAGGACCAACCGACGCGTGTATCCGGCACTTCGCACAGATACACATTAAAACGGTGTTCCCACAATTTCTTGCCCGTGGCCGCATCGACACAGACAACTTTTTCCCCTTCGACTTCGGTGCCAGGTTGATCGCGGACGAGGGTGTACAGCTTGCCATTCATCACGATGGGGGTTGAACGACTGCCAAGCTCTTCACTCTTCCAAATCAGATTGCTCCCAGGGCCACCCTCGGGGGCCCACGAGTCCACCAATCCTGTTTCGGGGGAACTATTGTCCTGTTGCGGGCCACGCCACATGGGCCAATCCAGGGGATCAGCCGCCCAGGCGACCTGCGCTGTGGCTATCGCGGCACAAGCAATCAGCAAGCGAAATTGGCCCATCGGCCAGCGAAGCAGATTCATAAAGAAATCTCACGCGTGGGATGCCAGGCTGTTGTTGCTGTGGTCAGCACAAGAGCTTGGTCGGCAACCCCACAAAAAGGAAGGAATCGAAGGGAAGAAGCTGAAGGAAGGACACGAGGGAGGTTATAAGCGGGGAACAGGGCCACTACCGGGCAGCCAAATGGCCGCCGCTGAGTGAGTTTAACGCCTAGCCTGAGTTTAACGCCCATGGAGTTTCTGCCGAAAAGCGGCAGTTGGCCGATTAGGTTCTCTAATCATACCCACGTCGACCGCCGCCTCCAAAGTACGAAATCTCTCGGCGAATTAAGCCAACATAACACAATCCCCAGAAGTTCCAAGGCGCTCTTTGCGGTAATTCGGTGTAAGGAAAATCGTTACCTCTGGGCAGGTCACCGTGGACGGCAAAGTTTACCTAACAGTCGTTCTAACTCAGTTCGGGAAAATTACTTCCGTACACTCAAGCGCTCCAACACGACCCGCCGATACGTGATGATGTCGCAAGCAAAACACTCACGTGTTAGCTGAGACTCACCATAGTTGGAAGCGTCATCATCGGTCTGTTTTTTATCGAGTCATGGATTGGCTCGACTGATGTTGATGCCTGACCGTGGGGACACACGTTAGAACCCACTTTGACCCGCCTCCGACCCAGCAGGGTCCCCTCACTCTCCCGCCTACCAAACCGCACACGGGCCCACGCCCACGCCAGCGTCGCAACGACCAACCCAGGGAGGGTGTGGCGAACTCAGCAACCGGACTATGTCAAGTAGTTTGCGCGCACGTCCCCTACGCATAGGAGATGTCATTCAATGAAATGGAACATGTTAGGAGCGCTCGTCTTCAGCGTTTGTTTGGCTAGCCAGAGCTTCGGCTACGGCTTGCTCGACGCCATGCTGGGATGTGGCTGCGGGTGCGACGCCTGTGATGCACAGAGCTGTTGCGAGAAGTCTTGTGGTTGCTGCGATCCTGGTTGTGGTTGTGAAGACCCAGGTTGCGGCTGTGCCGATCCTTGCTGCGGCGCCGACAGCGGCTGCTGTGACAGTGGTTGCTGTGGCAAAAGCAACGGTTGCTGCAAGCGCGAGTGCTTGTTGCACCGGATGTTTAAGCGCAAGTCAAGCTGCTGCGACCCCGGTTGCGGTTGCGATGACGACTGCTGCGACCCAGGCTGTGGTTGCGAAGACCCAGGTTGTGGTTGTGCCGATCCTTGCTGTGGCGACGATGCCTGCTGCGAAGCCGGTGATTCGTGCTGCGACAACGGCTGCTGCGATAGCTGCGGCAAGTCGAACTGCTGCTGCAAGAAGGCCTGCTTATTGGATCGTCTGTTCCAACGCAAGAACAAGGGCTGCTGCGACCCCGGTTGCGGATGCGATGATTGTTGCGATCCAGGCTGTGGTTGTGAAGACCCAGGTTGTGGTTGTGCCGATCCTTGCTGTGGCGACGATCCTTGCTGCGGTGCCGACAGCGGCTGCTGTGACAACGGCTGCTGCGATAGCTGTGGCAAATCAAGCTGCTGCTGCAAGAAAGCCTGCTTGCTAGACCGTTTGTTCGGCAGCAAGAAGGGCTGCTGCGACCCCGGTTGCGGATGCGATGATTGCTGCGATCCAGGCTGTGGTTGCGAAGACCCAGGTTGTGGTTGTGCCGATCCTTGCTGTGGCAACGGCACGGGCTGCTGCGACAAGTGCGGAAGTGATTGCTGCGACGGCGGCTGCTGCGATTCTTGCACCGGTGGTGCCAAGGCCGAAGCTACTGCCCCCGCCGCCGCTCCGACCGAAGCTTCGGCCGAGGAACAAGCTGCTCCGATCCCACCTGCTCCCGCTGCCGATCCGAGTGCTCGGATTGCTCAGCCCCGCAAGGTTGTGAGCGCCAGCTTCGTTCGCTAAGCAACGAAGAGTTGAATCCCCCTCTGAGGACCTGTCTCGGGCTTTCGGGCTCGGGGCAGGTTCTTTTTTTATTTAGCCGCGGTGCTTGCACCGCGCTCGAGCAAGGTCTCACCCCGCACGAGGCGGACGAACCTGCAGAAAGTGCTCCTCGGGCAGAGTCATCTGCGTCACCCGGAAGCCAAACTTGTCGCCGACCTTCACAGCCTCGCCCTCGGCAATCTCCTGATCGCCGACGAAAAGTTGCAAGGTTTCTTCGCAAGATTTTTCAAATTTGATAATCGTGCCCGCTGCCATTTCCACCACGTCCTGCACGCTCTCCTTCTTCATGGCGAGCACCACCCGCACAGGCACGGTGATCTTCAGCAAGCTCCGCGCGTAGGTGGGTAGCTCAGCCAAACTCAGCGGACGCCGCGACGCGGCAGCGGCTTCATCAGAGGTTTTGGTAGCTTCTTCGCTCATAAAATCATTTAGCTCATAGAGCTGCGACTCAACGAATCACCGAGGCGCATTCGCAGCGCAGTTACCACACTTATCGGACCGCTAGGCCGTCAAACTTTCCCCAGACTGCAAGGTCGCCGTTTGCAAGCGAAAATAGCCGCCAGCGCAAGCTGGTGGACCGATCCCGTGCCCTTACCCCGGATTTCCCAGATGACTTCCCGCACAATGGCACGCGATTTGCGCCACACCTTGTAAAAACAGCGGTTTGTACGCTCA
The DNA here is from genome assembly GCA_034439695.1 of Bythopirellula sp. GTDB lineage: Bacteria > Planctomycetota > Planctomycetia > Pirellulales > Lacipirellulaceae > Bythopirellula. The sequence goes on from JAWXAV010000203.1 coordinate 32,193, forward strand.
ACATGCCATCGTGA
>JAWXAV010000204.1:0-2679 GCA_034439695.1 Bythopirellula sp.
CGGCTTCGCGGGCGGCTTGAATCGCGGGCAGCAACAGCGCCACCAGCACGCCGATGATCGCGATTACCACCAGCAACTCGACCAGCGTAAACGCGGGCCGGAAAGTTGACGCGTTACTGAGCAAAAACTTGCGCGGCAAGATATTCTTCACGGAGTGATCCATCCTATTTTGATAAGTTCAATAAATCGATGACTGATCAATCGACAGATTGCCAGCATCGCGCCTCGCTCCATATTTATTCTTAGCTGAAACTACGGATTTCACAACGGGAATGAGCGCAAACCGCACTCGAAAACGCGCAAGCAAGCAAAAATCTAGCCACGGATTAAACACTGATTGAACACGGACGAATTCAAAGCCAGGAGAACTGCAAAGTAGTAGGCACACTCCGTGTGCCGAAACCGCGTTGGTGAAATCACCTCGTTTTCGCGCGGCCGCCACGGCACACGGAGTGTGCCTGCTACATTCAGGCGGACTTTGCAGTTCTCCTGAATTCAAAGCCTAATCATTAGCAATGAAGAGGGTCTTGATTCCTCCCATCCGTGTTTGATCCGTGTTCAATCCGTGGCCAAAATCTTCTGCATAACGAAGCACGGCCCAGGCAAAACAGTGTCTTGCCTGGGCCGTGTGTATTTACTCAGTCACTCTCGCCAATCGTTTAGCGACGGCGACCCGCCAGCAAGCCGATCAGGCTCAAGCCCAACAGGCTCAGCGAAGCGGGTTCGGGAACAATGACTTCCAAGTTGTCGTAGATCGTCGCCACGGAACCACCATCGACCGACGTAAAGGTGTCGACGATACCAAGGCTGGCAAGTCCATACAGGTTGCCGGTATAGGTCCCCTTAAAGACGAGCTGATTCTGCATGAAGTACGAAATCGATCCGTTCTTAACCTTGACCTCCACGGTGGCCCAAATGTTGCCGGGGCTGCCCGCAATCGTGGAAGGCGGAGCGGGGAACAGGGCCGTATAAAACGCCCCCGTGCCGTTGCTGCCATGACCCAGATAGCTCGCGTCGGTGTTGGGAACCGTGGTCGGGCCACCATTGGCAGCCGACAGATACCAGCGGTAATCGGAAGCCGAACCGCCATCACCCGTGAACGCGATGAAACTGCCGGAACCAGAAATCGGCGAAAAGACTTGGTTGAAGGTTGTGCCATTGCCACCCACGCCAACATGGGCATATTCCGTGGTCGCGGTTGTGCCCACGAATCTCATGAACACGTCAACCTTCAAAGAAAAAATGTTGGAATTGATGTCGGTGTTGTGAAACGCCGTGAAAGCGTCGACAGCGCCCGCGGAATCATTGGCCGTCATCCGCAAGCCCAGCGTATCGCCAGCGGTGGAGTTCGGGGCCAAGGGAATACCGGCCGCGATGTAGTCGTAAACAAAATTGACGGTGCCGTTGGGAGTGCCGTCGTTGACAACCGAATAGTTGCCGGAGGAATCGACTTCATAGTCATCACTAATAATCAGGGCAGCCGAAACCTGGCTGCCGCAGAGCATGGGCAGCAGTGCTGCACAGAGGGTCAACATGAGAATTCGCTTCATTAGACTAGTCCTTTCCAGTGGGAACGCGAGTGAAGTACGTCAAGTGTCTAAACGTCAAGTATCTCAGTCATTACGACGGTGCCGACGTCGGCACAATCGTTAAAGTTCCGCCGTTACGCAATCTTCATAATAACCGCTCAGCGGGAAATCACCACAAATCAGTGCGCAGAATTTTCTCCATAATGCGCAGTTCCTGGCTTTGGTTTCTGCGGTAAACACCCAGGATCCAATGTAGGAAACGCCCGTCGGGTGGCACGCCCTAAGGTACTCCGCAGGACGTGGCGGCGCTGGCATTAAAGGCAACCACGCCCATCGGAGTACCTCTGGACGTGCCACGCGGGATGCGGCCCCTACCCCTCGCGGGTCGCCATCGAAGCGGCTCCACCCAGCAAGACAAAGGCTATGCCCGACCAGCGGAGGTATTTGGCTGTCGTATTAGGACTGTCTTTGATGTTGTTGAACTCCTCCTGGAGCGCGGCCAATTCTTCTTCCTTGGCCTTGTAGGTGGCGATCACCTCGGCCGGGTTCTCCCCCCCCTGCATGTTGGGCTTGTCCTTGGCCGCCGCGGCTTTGAACATCAGCAGATGGACTTCATCTCCCAGTACTGCCATTTTGGTGGATTTTTCGGTGGTCCAGCCGCTCTCCGACGAGAACACAAGTCCCCAGACCAAGCTGATGGCGACCAGCAGCACTCCCAAACCAACACCCAGCAACGGTAGAGCAGCTTTCATACGGCAATCATCCCCACGAAAAAATAAAGCCAGGCCGTCCGAGAATTCACTCTGTAGGGAACGCCGTCTCTGGCGTTCCATGAATCAGGGATACACCTGCCACTTCAAAACGGAACGCCACGGAGGGCGTTCCCTACAATGTTCTCCGGCTCTGAAAGGCTGCGGTTACTGGTCGGGAAGTGTGATGCCATCGTTTATGCAGATGAGCAACCCGAGCGTCGAAGGATCGATTTCATCGAGCAGGAAGCGGACGCTACCATCAATATTGGCGGCATCGACGCCGCCGGGGTGCGAGCTTCGCGCCGCGGCGCTGTAGGAACCGAGATTATTGCAAGGCATTCCTTCTATGGCGGACAGTCGGCGGGTCTCGCTATCCGCAGCGCAAGTATCCCCGCGCA